>JADLBP010000388.1 GCA_020847695.1 Planctomycetota bacterium | reverse complement strand
CGGGGGTCGCGGCGGCGTTGACGCGCCTGCCGCTGATCGGCGTGAGCTCGCTCGCGGAGAACGACCAGACGTTCCTCTTCTCGAAGGCGGCGTTCGAACGCGTGCTGACCGAGCACGAGTCCCTGGTCTCCAAGATCACGTTCCTCCCGTCTCCGAAGAAGGAGAAGGGCCGCGTGATCGCGATCTGCGAGAAGTGACGCGGGATTCTCGGAGTCCTTGCGACGCGGCGCGACCCGTGGCGTTCTAGAGAGCGATGGACGCCGACGCACGTCGCCCCGAGATCGAAGAGCTCCTGCGACATTCTCGGTGGGCGTGGGCACTCGCCGCGCGGCTCGTGCATGATCGCGAGTGCGCGGACGACGTCGTGCAGGATGCGTGGGTCAAGGCGCTCGAAAGCCCGCCGACACCGCGCTCGCCGCGCGGATGGCTCGCAACGGTGATCCGCCATCGCGCCGCCGAGTGGCGACGCTCCGAATCGCGGCGCGCCGCGCGTGAACACGACGCCGCGCGTCCCGAGGCGCTGCCGCCGGTCGATCGAGCGCTCGCCCGCGAAGCGGCGCGACGCACGCTCGTCGAAGCGGTGCTCGCACTCGAGGAACCGTATCGTTCGACGTTGCTCCTGCGGTACTTCGACGAGCTCTCGCCCGCTGCGATCGCGAAGCGAGAAGGCGTGCCAGCGTCGACGGTGCGCAACCGGCTGAGCCGCGGCCTCGCGCTCCTGCGCCTTCGCCTGCGCGATACGCGCGACGAGGAAGGCCACGACGCTCTTTCCGCGCTCGCGCTCGTCGTCGTCTCGCGGCTGTCTCGGAACACGATCCCGATCGGACTGCTCGCCATGAAGAAGCTCCACGTCGTGTGGGTGGCCGTATTCGCGCTGTGCGGAGTCGGTGGAGGCGCCTGGTATGCGGCGCAGCGCGCGCCGACCGCGGTCGCACCGAACGCGAGCCCCGTCGCCTCCGTCGCACTCGCCGCGACGCAGGGCGAACGCGCGACCGCGATCGACGAGCGCGTGCCGATCGCGTCTGACACTCGCGCCGCGGACGCTGCGCCGACCGGTCACATCGTCCGCGTGCTCGATGGCCTCACACGCGCTCCGGTGGCCCGCGCGACGGTGCTCTACGCGCCAAGCGCGTCGCTCTCGGACGGTTGGGCCCGCTTCCCTCCGTCGCCATCGGGTGACATCGAGCGTGACTTGGAAGCGAGCGGCAGCCGAGTCGAGAGCGACGAGCACGGCGAGGTTTGGCTCCCGGCGTCCGGCGAGGACTTGGTGATCGTCGCGCGGTCCGACTGCTCGTGGGGACAGGCCCGGGTGGGGGCGCACGAGCAGGATCCGACCGAAGTGTTGCTGGAGGACGACATCACGCTGTTCGCACGGGTCGTCGACGAACGCGGAGACCCGGTCGCGGGGGTGCCACTCGCGCTCTCGAGGATCTCGGCCTCCGGCTTCTCGAGCGACGCGGAGTCGTGGCGCACCGATGCCGCGGGTCGAGCCCAGATTCCGCACGCGCAAGCGCGCTGTCCGTTTACGGGCGGCGAGTTGCTCCTCCACTTCGACTTCCCGACCTCCGCGCCCGGCGCGCGCGTCGACCTCGCGCGGTCTGACGAGGTGCTCGAGCTCACGCTTCCACCGACGGGGGCGCTGCGAATCCGATTGTTCGCTGCCGATGGCGAACCGGCGACCCGCCGTCACTTCGTCACCGCGCACGTCGCCGACACGAGGTCCGACACCGAACGGTGCGTCGGCGGCAAGCTGCACGTCGTCGGCTCCGAAGGCGTGTTCCCGTTCGTCGAACTCGGCCGGCAGATCGGTGTGACGGTGTGGCCCGGTGAGCTCGTGCAGACGGACCCGATCACGGGCAGCGGCGCGGGGCCGAGGTTTCCCGGTGAGGAAGCGATCCTCGAGCTGCGTCCGTCGCCACGGCCGCGTGACCTCGTCGTCGCGGTGCAGGATTTCGACGGCAGCCCACTCGAGACGACTCGCGTCGCTTTCGAGCTGCTCGACTGGCAGCGGGTGCCGCTGGCGGCGCCCACCGAGATCGTCACGGACGAGCACGCATGTTTCTCGCTCGCACGCAGCGGACTCGGTTTCTCGAGCGGACGCGCGCGGTTCCTGCGCGTTGTGCGCCGCGGCGCGGACGGAGCGATCGAGCAGGAAGGGCAGGACCGCTTGGCGCGCTTCGAACGTGCGGGACCGGACCACGCGTACGTGCGACTCGGCCCGTCGCGACTGCTCGCCGCCGGACGCGTGCTCGATGCGAGTGGCGTTCCACGCGCCGGCGCGAGCGTGTCGCTCCTCTGTCGAGCCGCGTTGCCCGACACCACCGAGCGCGACGACGAAGGTGGCGGCTGGGTCTCGCTCAGCGACGAGTTGCGCGAACTTGAGCAGCTCGGGTACGGGCCGGCGCACGGCCAGAGCAACGCTTGGGTGCACGTGGTCGCGACACGCTCGCGTGACGACGGCTCGTTCGAACTGCGTGGCGGCGAGCTGCCCGTGGGACCGTGCGCGTTGCTCGCTTCGGCCGCAGGCGCGGGACCCTCGGAACTGCAGCCGTCGGAACTCCAGCCGATCGAACCCGGCTCGACCGCGGTCGACCTCCGTCTACGCGCAGCGTGTTCGTTCTCGGGCCGCGTCCTCGTCGACGCACCAGAATTCCTGACGTCGCTGATCGTCTCCGTCTCGCGCGAGCCCCTCACCTTGCTGACGCCGTCCACACGAGACGCGACCAGCGCGCGTGTCGACCGCTCGGGTCGCTTCGTGTTCGACGCGGCCCCGTGCGCGCCGATCCACGTCACGGCGTTCGTCGAAGGGCAGCTCGCGTTCGCGGCCGGCGTGGTCGACCCCGATGCGCTTGGCACCGCCGAGTACGAACTCGACTTGCGCGGGCGGCTGTTCGAGCACCGCATCGCCGTCGTCGACGAAGCGTTCGCACCACTCGGCACCGGCAGCTTGCGCTGGCGCGACTCGTTCGCTCCCGAAGCGCCTTGGCGCGAAGCGGTGGTCGTCGATGGGCTCGCCATCGTGCGGACCGCGGCGCCAACCATCGATGTCGAGGCACGGGTCGACGCGCGAAGGCTCGTCGCGTGCGAGGACGTCGCGGGCAGCGCCAGGCTCGTGCTTCCGCCTGCGTGTCGTCTGACCGCCGTGCTCGGCGACGCGTTCGACCTATCCGAACCTGGACTGCACGTCGAGTTGTGGGTGCACCCGGCCGGCGTGCTCGACGAGCGCGGTCTCGACGCCGAGCTGCGCGACGAGCGCTCCGCGGTGTTCTGGCTGGAGGAGCCCGGCGAGTGGATCGTCCAGTGGTACCTGGCGGACGAAGCGAAGCGTTCGCGAGAGCGGCTCGCGTGGAGTTCCGTGATCGTCGACGAGAAGACGAGGGAGCTCTCGACGGCACTCGAGATCTCGGCCGACGAGTTCGCGCGGCATCGCGCGATCTTGCGAACCGCACGCGACAAGTGAGCCCGGCTGGCTGGCCGCGATACGAGCCCGCGCTAAGCTCGTACGCGCTCGCATGTCGGCCCTGACCGCTCTTACCTGTCCGTCGTGTCGCGCAGTGATCTCGAAGCACGGCCTCGACCTCGCGCGTCGCGTCGTCACCTGCGAGCGATGCGGCGCGGTGACTGCGCTGCCGGGCTCGGGTTCCGCGGCGGCGTCGACCTCGGTCGAGCACGCTCGCCCTGCGCCTCGCCACGTGCTCGCCGAGCCGGCGTGCGTCGACACGCGCGAGCTCTCCG
>JADLBP010000387.1 GCA_020847695.1 Planctomycetota bacterium | reverse complement strand
TCGGTTCCGGCCGCTACCCGATGCTCGAGGAGAAGAACCTCTACACGCTGCTCGAGGAACGCGCGCCGTGGTTCGACGGACGCGTCGAGGAGATCGACTGGCGCTTGGTGGTGCGCTTCGAGCGGCGTCTCGCAACGAGCTTCGGACGCGGCCGCGTGTGGCTCGCGGGAGACGCGGGGCACATGACCAGCCCGGTCGGCATCCAGAGCATGAACGTCGGCCTGCGCGAGGCCGACGAGCTCGCGAACCTGATCGCGGACGAGCTCGGCGGCGCCCAGCGCGCCGAGGGCTTCACCGCGTACGGGAATGGGCGCCTGGAGGAGTGGCGCCGACTGCTCGGCCTCGACGGCCGCGACCCGGCGACCGACGACACGCCGAGGTGGCTCCGTCCGTTCGCGCAGGACCTCGTGCCCGCGCTCCCCGCGTCGGGCTCGGGCCTCGCCGCTCTGGCGCGCCAACTCGGGCTGCGCGTCTGAACCTACGGCGCCGCGGCGTCCGACCGGTCGCGCGCGGCGCCCAGCAGCCCGAGCCCGTGTCGCACGCCTGCAACTCGGACGGTCGCGCGCGAATCCGACACCTCCTGTCCCAACGCGCTCGGTCGGTACACTTCTGCCGACGGCAGGCACGCCGTGGCAGTCTCGATGACCGAACAGGACCGGGGAGAAGCAACACTGCTCCTGCGCCGGATCGCCGACGGCGATGCGGGCGCGCGCGCTCGTCTGGTCGAGCTCGTCTACGGCGAGTTGCGGCGCCTCGCCGCGTCCCAGTTGCGCGGCGCGCGCGGAGAGACGCTGCAACCGACCGCGCTGGTCCACGAAGCGTGGCTGCGGCTCGCCGACGCCGACGCGTTCTCCGATCGGCGGCACTTCTTCGCGGTCGCGTCGAAAGCGATGCGCTCGGTGCTCGTCGACCACGTGCGCGCGAAGCGCACCCAGAAGCGCGGAGGCGGCGAGCAGGCGAGCCCGCTCGACGAGACCGTCGCCCACCTCGAAGCCGGCGAGACCGACCTGCTCGACCTCAACGTCGCGCTCGAGGAGCTCGAGCGCGAGGATCCCGAGCTCGCGCGCCTGGTCGAGCTCCGTTTCTTCGGCGGCCTCTCGCACGAAGAGGTCGCCGCGGCCGAGGGCACGTCGCTCTCGACGATCGAGCGCCGTTGGCGGCTCGCCCGCGCGTGGCTCGCGCGGCGTTTGGGCGGAGGCGCTCCGGCGTGAGCTGGCGCGGAGTGCGCGCAGCGTTCGAGCGGCTGATCGAGCTCCCGGAGGCGGAGCGCGAGGCCGAGCTCGCGAAGCTCGACCCGGAGACCGCGACCGAGGTGCGCGCGTTGCTCGCCAGCGATTCCGACGCCGGAGCGTTCCTCGAGCGCGCACGGACGCCGCCGGTCGGCGCGAGCGCGGCGCCGGCGCACGGCGAACGGCTCGGCCGCTTCGAGCTCGTGCGACCGCTCGGCAGCGGCGGCATGGGCACGGTCTGGGAAGCGCGCCAAGCGCAACCGGAGCGGCGCGTCGCGCTGAAGATCCTCGCGTCGCGCTCGTGGTCGCGCGCGGAGCGCTGGCGCTTCGAGTACGAGGCCCAGGTGCTCGCGACGCTCAACCATCCGGCGATCGCGCAGCTCTACGAGGTCGGCAGCGAGACCCGAGCCGACGGCGACGTCGCGTGGTTCGCGATGGAGCTCGTCGAGGACGCGCGCGACCTGATCGGCTGGGCGGCGGAGCACGGCGCCGATCGCGACGCGCGCTTGGCGACGTTCGCCGAGCTCTGCGACGCGGTGCAGTACGGCCACCGGCGCGGGGTGATCCACCGCGACCTCAAGCCCGCGAACGTGCTCGTCGGCCGCGACGGTCGGCTCAAGCTGATCGATTTCGGCGTCGCGCGCGCGGTCGACGGCTCGTCGGCGACGCCGTCGTTGCGCACGCACACCGGCGAGCTCGTCGGCACGCTCCAGTACATGGCGCCGGAGCAGCTCGCGGGCCGCAACGACCAGATCGACGCGCGCTGCGACGTCTACGCGCTCGGCGTGATCCTCTACCACCTGCTCTGCGGCGAGGCGCCGTTCGACTTCCGTGGCGCGTCGCTCGCGCGCGTCGCCGAGCTCGTGCAGACCGAGGAGCCGCGCCGGCCGTCCGCGCTGCGTCCCGAGCTCGCCGGCGACCTCGAGTGGATCCTCTTGCGCGCGCTCGAGAAGGACCCGGCGCGTCGCTACCAGAGCGTCGCCGACTTCGCGGAGGACTTGCGGCGCTTCCGCGACCACGAGCCGGTGTCGGCGCACGCGCCGAGCTTCGTGTACCGCGCGAGGAAGTACCTCCGGCGCCATCGCGCGGCCGCCGGGATCACGCTCGCCGCTGCGCTCGGGATCGCGGTCGCGCTCGGCGGATTGGTCAGCGGCATGCGCCAAGCGCAGGCCGGCGAGAAGTCGGCGCTCGACGCCGCCGCGGAGAGCCGCCGCCAAACCGAGCGCGCCCAGCGCGAGGCCGCGCGCAACAGCCACGTGCTCGCCGTCGTCGAGAACCTGTTCCGCGGCGTCGAGGACACCGTCGCCGGCCGCGAGGTGCGCGTCGCGGACCTGCTCGACGCGGCGGCGTTCGAGCCCGGCGCGATCGCCGATCCGAGCGTCGAGTTCGCCGTCCGCGCGGTGCGCGGCGCGATGTACCACCGACTCCAGGACTTCGAACGCGCGAGGATCGAGTTCGAGCGCGCGATCGAGCTCTTCCCCCGCACCGAAGGCACGCCGCTCGAGCGCCAGCGCTGGCTGATCTGTCGCTCCAAGCTCGGGCAGTGCCTGACGCGCGTGGGCTTGGCGGAGCAAGGCGAAGCGGAGCTGCGCGCCGTGGTCGCGGAGACCGAGCACGAGACCAACCTGCGGGTGCGCTTCGAGGTGCTCGACGAACTCTGCACCTATTTGAAGGAGAAGGGCGCGGACGCGGAGCTGCTCGAGGTCGGACAACGGTGCGTCGAGCTCGCGCGCGCCAACGGCGACGAAGACGAGGCGAGCTCCACGGAGACGTTGGTCGGGCTGGCGCTGCAGGGCTTGGGCCGCGAGCTCGAAGCCCTGCCGATCCTCGAAAGGGTCTGGCGGCGCTCGATCGAGCGGTACGGAGCGCACAGTTCGCAGACCGCGAACGCGACGTTCAACTACGCGACGGCGCTCCACTTCACGGACAAGCTCGACGAAGCCGAGCAGCAGTACGAGGTCGCCCTGGCGCTGTCGCGGGAGTTCCGCGGGCCGGATCACAACCAGACGCTGACCATCCTGACCAACCAAGCGATGGTCTCGATGGCACGCGGAGACCGCGCCGTCGCCATCGAGCGTCTGCGCCCGTTGGTCGAGGCGTACGATCGGCGTCCGGGCACGCCGACGCTCGAGCACCTGCTCGCGATCAACAACCTCGGGATGCTGCTCAACGTGCCGGGCCGTCAAGAAGAGGCCGAGCCGTACCTGCGCCGCGCCGCGCAGCTCGCGACCGACTTGCTCGCGCCCGACGACGTCAACGTCGGGTTGCTCCGCCTCAACCACGGCGCGTGCTTGGCGTGGTTGAAGCGCTGGGACGAATCGGAGCCGATCCTGTTGAGCTCCTTCCAGACGCTGGTCGAGCTCCTGCCGGCCGGCCACGAGAACCTGGGCAAGGCGATCCGGACGATCGCCGACGCGTACAAGGCCAACGGGTTCCCCGAGAAGTCCGACGAGTGGCGCGCCAAGCTCTGAGCGCTTTTTTCGACGGAGAGTGAAGGGCCGACGAGCCGCTTCGCGTGTGCAGGGACGAGGCCGACGTTCGGCCGCATCCGTCCCCGTATCACTCGAAGGAACTCGCCATGTCCACATTCACTCGCTCTCTCGTCTTACTGCTCGCCGGCGGAGCGCTCGCCGGCTCGGCGCTCGCGTCCGATACCCGCCCCTGCCGCACGCGCGACACCTCCGGCGGCACCGCGGCGGCGAAAGCGGCGGCGGCGCCGGTCTTCACGCATCGCGGCCCGGGCGCGAACTTCGTCCAAGCGTCGTGGACGACCCGCACCGCGGTCGTCGGGCAGAACGATCCGTTCTTCCTCGCGATGCCCGCGCTGCCGCCGGGCGCGACCGAGGTCGCGAGCTTCGCGTCGTGGCACTACCTCGACGACGGCTTCCCCGCCGACGACACGATCCACGTCAACGGTGTCTCCGTCTTCGGGCAATGGAAGCAGGACTTCTCGCCCGCATTGTGCTCCGGCAAGACCTGGGTCGACCTGATCGCGGCGGACGTGACCGGTCTGGTCAACTTCGGCGGACCGAACCTGATCAACGACGTCTGCGACAAGACGTACGGCGGCGATCCGAACGCGCTCGGCGGCGGGCTCACGATCCTGACCGTCTACGAGTTCGCGGCCGGTCCGGATCGCGAAGTCGACCTGTTCCGCTTCGACGCGAACACGGCGTCGGCCCCGAGCGGTGACGTGTCGACGAACCTCGTGCTGACGACTCCGTACGCGTACCTCGACGCCCACTTCTTCGTCAACGCGCTCGGCGGCAGCCCCGGAGCGACCGACGCGTTCAAGATCAACGGCACCGGCGTCGCGGGCGTGCTGCCGGGGACTTCGGCGGTCGGCGACGCGTGGATCGGTCTGCTCGGTCCGAACCCTGACGACAACTTCTACGACGCGGGCGACGGCGAGATCTCCGCGTGGATGACCGCGGGCGACACCGCGATCCATCTCGAGAGCAACACCGGCACCGATTGCATCGCGCAGACGCTCGCCGCGTTGTCTCAACCGGTCGAGTGCGGCGAGATCGTCACGTACTGCACCGGCAAGGTGAACTCGCTCGGTTGCACGCCGCTGGTGTCCACCACCGGCACGCCGAGCTTCGGCAGCGGGCTGCCGTTCAAGATCCGCGGCTCCAACTTCCGCAACAACAAGAACGGCTTGCTCTTCTACGGCATGTCGCCGACGCAGGTCCCGTTCCAAGGCGGTTGGCTCTGCGTCAAGTCGCCGATCCAACGCACGTCGGTGCAGAACTCGCTCGGCAACACCGGCGTCAACGATTGCTCGGGGTTGTACTCGTACGATTTCAACGCGCTGATCCGCGGCGGCACCGACACGAACTTGGTCCCGGGAGCGGTGGTGTACGCCCAGTACTGGAGTCGCGACCCCGACGACGCGTTCACGACCAGCACCAGCAACGCGGTCGCGTTCGATATCTGCCCCTGATATGGACGGACGGGTCGAGCGCCGTTGACGGAACTCTGATCCGAGTCGTGCGAGGCCGGCTGCTCGAGAGAGCGGCCGGCCTCCTCGGCTTCCCGCCGAACCGCGGAGTCCGCGAATCCGAGCGCTCGAACGCGCGATCGGCCGCGTGGCTCGACCGGAGGCGAGCGTACGCCACGTTGCGCGTGCGCCGGGCGTCGTCGGACCGCGAGCGCGTGGCACGCCGCGCGACGGATGCTCGGCGGCGGCGCGTGGCGAAGCCTCGCCCGACCTCAAGACCGCCTGACACGGGGCCCGATACACGCGAATTCCCCCACCGAAAGTCCTCCCCATGATCTCAGCGGTCGGTCACAGCGACGACGTCGACGTCGAGAGCGCGATCCAACAGGCGATCGAGCAGTGCGAGCGCGTG
>JADLBP010000386.1 GCA_020847695.1 Planctomycetota bacterium | reverse complement strand
GGAGCGAACGCTGGGACTCGCTGCGCCTGCTGACGCCGCGCTGGCAGAGCCGTCTCCCGGGCTGGCGTCACGGCGGCGCGGAGCCCGACGGCTTCATGTCGATGCCCGAGATCACCGGATACCTCACCGACTACGCGCGCTCCTTCGACGCGCCGGTCTCGACGGGGACCACCGTGCAGTCGGTCGAGCCCGACGACGGTGGCTATCGCGTTCGCACGGATGCCGGCACGTGGCGCGCTCGTGCGGTCGTCCTCGCGACGGGTCAGTGCGACGTGCCGCACGTGCCCGCGGTCGCCACGCACCTCGACCCCGGCGTTCGACAGATCGTTCCGTCGCGGTATCGCCGGCCCGACGCGCTCGAGCCCGGGGGCGTGCTGGTCGTCGGTGCCTCGGCGTCGGGAGTCCAGCTCGCGCACGAGATCCATCGGTCGGGCCGGCGCGTCACGCTCGCCGTCGGTCGACACGTCCGTCTACCGCGACGATACCTCGGCCGCGACGTGCTCTGGTGGCTCGATCGGATGGGCATCTTCGATCAGCGGCTCGACGAGCTGCCCGATCCCGCCGCGTCGCTCCGACAGCCCTCGATGCAGCTCGTGGGCCGCACCGATCACGCGTCCGTCGATCTCGCGACGCTGCAGGACGCGGGGGTTCGCCTGGTCGGTCGCGTCGAGGCGATCGAGGATCGCTCGGTACGGCTGTCGAACGACCTCGAACGCACGTCGCGCGACGCGGACGCCAGGCTCGATCGGCTGCTCGACCGCATCGACGCGTTCGCGCGGTCCCGAGGCATCGCGGACGTCGGCTCCGACACGCGACCTGCGCGTGTCCGGCCCGCTCCCGCTCCCGAGCACCTCGACCTGCGCGCCGAAGGCATCCGCACGGTCCTGTGGGCGACCGGCTATCGTCGGCGCTACCCGTGGCTGCGCGTCCCCGTGCTCGACGCGCGAGGCGAGATCCGTCATCGCGGCGGCATCACGGCCGCACCCGGTCTCTACGTGATCGGTCTGTTTTTCCTGCGCAAACGAAAGTCGAGCTTCATCGACGGCGTCGGCGACGACGCGCGCGAGCTCACCGCGCACCTGGCCGCGCACCTTCGCGGTCACGACCAGCGCGCCGCGTGACGGCCGCCATCCGGGTCGTCCGGAGACGGAGGAGGAGGATCACATGAACCGAGAACGTCGCTTCGACGTCGTCGTCGTGGGTGCACGCGCGGCCGGCGCGTCGAGCGCGCTCATGCTCGCTCGTCGCGGCCTGCGCGTGATGGGCTTCGACCGCGCCGCGTACGGCACCGATACGCTCTCGACGCACGCGCTGATGCGCACGGGCGTGCTCGCGTTGCGTCGATGGGGGTTGCTCGACCGCATCTCCGCGAGGACGCCGGCCATACGCACGACGCGCTTCCTCTACGGCGACGAGGTGCTCGATCTCGCGATCGAGCCGCAGTGGGGCGTCGATGCGCTCTACGCCCCGCGTCGCACGCTGCTCGACGCGGTCCTCGTCGACGCCGCACGCGCGGCCGGGGCGGTGATCCGGCACGGCGTGCGCCTTCGTTCGTTGATCCGCGATGACGACGGGCGGGTGCGCGGCGTGGTCGTCGAGGACGAGCGTGGTGCGCTCACCGAGCTCGAGGCCGATCTCGTCGTGGGCGCCGACGGGGTCCGCTCCACCGTCGCGGAGCGCGTCGGTGCGTCGCCCCATCGGGTCGGTCGGCACGCGACGGCGGTGGCGTACGGCTACTTCCCGATCCCGGAGCGCGCGAGCCGCGGATACGAATGGGGCTTCCGCCGCCGCGTCGGCACGGGCGTGATCCCGACCGGCTCTGGCGCGTGCTGCGTCTTCGTCGCGGTGCCGCAGGCTCGTTTCGACGCACGGCTCGCGGGCGACTTCGAGGCCGGCTTCCGTGCGCTCCTCGCCGAAGGGGCTCCCGAGCTCGCCGCGAGCCTCGCACGGCTCGCGCCCCTCGAGCGTCTGCGTGGCTTTCGCGGACGCGTCGGACACTTGCGTCGTTGCCACGGTCCCGGCTGGGCGCTCGTGGGCGACGCCGGCTACTTCAAGGATCCGTTCACCGCACACGGCATCAGCGACGCGCTGCGCGACGCGGAGCTGCTCGCGCGCGCGGTCACGGGCGAGCGGCCGGGGGGCCTCGCCGGCTACCAGGAGCGACGCGACGCGCTCTCGCTCCGCTTCTTCGAGCTCACCGACGCGATCGCGTCGTTCGACTGGGAGCTGCCCGCGCTGCGCCAGATGCACCAGGAGCTCGCGAAGGAGATGTCGCGCGAGGCCCGCGCGCTCGCCGAGCTCGACGTCGTCGTCCCACGCGCCGCTTGACCGGAGCGCACCGTCCGCGCTCCCCCACCGTCCGTTCCCCAGGAGGAATCCATGGCTCTCCAGTGCCCCGTCGGTTTCGACGTCGCGAAGCTGCGCGCCCACGTGCGCGAGACCTATCGCACGCTCGCCGACTCCCCCGACGCCGAGCTCCACTTCCACCGCGGTGCTCGGTACGCGGCGGAGCTGCTCCGTTACGACCCCGACGAGCTCGCGACGTTGCCGGAGCTCGCGACGGCTCGCTTCGCGGGAGTCGGCAACCCTCTGTCGCTCGCACCGATCGCCGCGGGCGCGACCGTCCTCGATCACGCCTGCGGCGCGGGCACCGACCTGCTGCTGGCCGCCCGTCGCGTCGGCCCGACGGGCCGCGCCATCGGGATCGACATGACCGCGGCCATGCTGGCGTGCGCACGCGGCGCGGCCGACCTCGCAGGGCTCGGCGCACGCGTCACGACGGAGCTCGGCGTGATGGAGGAGCTTCCGATCGACGACGAGAGCGTCGATTACGTGATCTCCAACGGCGTGGTGAACCTCTCGGCCGACAAGGAGCGCGTGTTCGCGGAGATCGCCCGCGTGCTGCGGCCCGGCGGCAGGCTGCTCCTCGCGGACGTGGTGGTGCGTCGCGAGCTGCGACCGGAGGTACGCGAAGCGCCGGAGCTGTGGGCGGCGTGCGTCGGTGGCGCGCTGCGCAGGGAGGAGCTCTTCGCGCTCGCCGCCGCATCCGGGCTCGGCCAAGCCCGTCTCGGGGAGCACTACGCGTGCTTTCGCGGCACGTCCGCGGAAGCGAAAGTGTCGAAGGACCTCGACCTCGGCGCCGTCGGCTTCACGGCGACGAAGACGCGCTGACCGACGAGCCTCCGCGGCGAGCTGATATGTTGGCGTCGTGACGCGCGTGCCCGAGTCGCTCGCGATCCGG
>JADLBP010000385.1 GCA_020847695.1 Planctomycetota bacterium | reverse complement strand
TCGGCGACCACCGTCCGCGGAGGCGGCGTCGGCAGCGCGCGGGCCGCGAGGTCGAACGTCTTGTCGATCAGCGGCGCGGCGTGCTCGACGTAGGCCGAGGCCGCCGGGGAGAGCACGACGAAGCGTCCGCTCGCGTCGACGTCGAAGCGGAGCTCGTTCGTCTTCGCGAACGCGCCCCAGCGTGCGACGACCTCGCGCATCCGCAGGTCGAACGTCGACGGCAACGTCGTCGTCGTGTACGTCTTCCCGCGCCAGTGCACCTCGGATTCGCCGGAGTCCGGGAGACCGAGCGCGAGCGCGAGACACAACGTCAGGATCGGATTCGTCACGGCAGCGTCTCCTCTGTCAGCGTCGTTCTGAGAGCCAGCGCCGCACCCGCGCGTCCGTCGCGGCGAAATCCATCCCGAGCACCTCGCGAAAGACGTCCTCGATCGACTTCGCGTCGGCGAGCGAGCTCAGCAGCGTCGGAGTTTCGGCGGCGCGGGCCTCGATCAGGTAGGCGGCGAGCACGTAGGCATAGAGCAACTCTTCGATCGAGAGGGCATCGATGCCTTTCGCGAGCAACGCACCGAGGTCGGGCTTGCGCGGGCTCTCCAGCAGCTCGTGCGCGTCGTTCATCCAGTTCGACTTCGCCCCGATCAGCTTCTTGCGCAGCGCGATCTGTTCCGCGCTGGCGCCGTTCGGCAACGAGAACCAGGTCATCCGCGTACCGGTCAGCTCGCGCGTCAGGTACATGCCGAAGCCCTCGAACGCCCAGCCGCACGAAGGCTCGATCCTGAGCTCGTCGATCAGCGTGCGCCCGATCGTCTGGCGCACCACGGAGTCGAGGCGCTCCTCGGCGTTCGTACTCGAGATCGCGAAGTCGCCGCGGCCGTTCAAACCCATGCCGGAGAAATCGGCGAGCGCCGCGCGCTGCTCGGGAGAGATGTCGGGGTGGATCGCGACGAACCTCGCGCGCTCCTCCGCACCGCCGACCGCGTAGACGGTCGACGCCGGGCGTTCCTTCGCCGGTAGCGCGAAGAGCTGGTGCAGCACCACGCGCGTCGCGCTCGCGTACTTCGCGAGCTTGGCCGCTTCCGCCGCGTCGCCGGTCGAGAGCACGCGCACCGTCGGCGTGCGCACCGCGACCTTCCACCTCAGCGCGAGCGTCGGCTCGTCGTCACCGAGCGCGAACGCCTCGGGCTCGGGCACCGAGGCGAGCGCCGCGCGGACCGCAGCCTTGAGCTCCGGCCTGCGCGTCTTGCCCGCGAGCGTCTCCTGCAACACCCACACGCCGTCGTGCATCGCTTCGCCGCGCTCCTGGCGCACCCGCGCGTTGTCGCGATCGAAGCGCACGATGTCCTCGTACACGATGTCGCGCTCCGCGCCGACGAGCGAGCACCGATCGACCAACGCGAACAGCGCGTCGCACGTCGGCGCGAGCGTCGTGCGCATGCGCTCTTGGAACTTCGCCGCCGCGATCGGATTGAAGTTCCTCGACGCGACGCGTTTCTCCGGCGGCACCCATTTCCCGTCGCGCGTCTGCACGTGCTTCAGGCCTTTGTGGGCGCGGAAGTGCTCGGGATCGATCAGCAGGATCAGCTCGAACACGCGATCGCGTTCGACGAACACTTCGTTCGCGTTGCACCAATCGGCGAGCGATTCCAACGAGGCGATCGAACCGGCGAGGATCTCGTCGCGCGACGATCGCCAACTCGAGACGCTCGCGGACGCTTCGGCGGCGTCCTGCGCGGCGCTGGCCGCGGTGAACGAGCTGGGGACGAGCGCGAGCAGCAGCGCGCTGCACAGCGCACGCACGGAGGTTCCGCGTCCGCGAGACGCGGCGGGGCGAGCATTCATGGCAGGAATCCACAGGGGAGTGGGACGCTCCCTTGTGCCTTTGGTCGAACGAGATTCGCGTCTATTCCAGATTTCGCAAGCGGCTCGTATGCGCGGCGAGTGCGTACGGGCGTCGGAGTGGCCGCCGAGCGAAGCCTCGCGGCGGCATCGGCGACGCGCGCGAATTCCGCCGCGCTCCCGAGCTTTCGTCACGCGCGCGAAACGCATCTGGACTGCTTGTCACGGCGCGGGCGAATGCAACCGAGCTCCCGGACTTTCGAAACCCCTTCGTGGGGCGAAGGACTCGTCCGGAAGGCTGGCGCGAGCCCGCGCGAGGCGCTTCGCTCGCGTCGCGCGCCGCGCCGCGCTATCCTCGCTCGCGAGCGATGCAACGCGCGCGCCTGCACATCGTCAGCGGCCCCTCGAGCGGCGGCAAGTCGCAGTTCATTCGGACGCTGGAAGGAAGCTACGACGAGCTCCTGTTCCCGAGCGCGCTGGACCAACTCGCGCCGATGCCCGGCCGCCGCTACGTGCTGCACTACAACCTGATGCGGCCGCTCGAGCGGCTCGCCAAGCTGCACGGCGCCGGATCGCTGGAGCAGCGCGCGCGAGCGCTCGGGCTGGAGATGCGGATGCGCGTGCAGAACCCGTTCGCGACCGATCGGGCGCTGCGCGCGCTGAGGCGACTCGACACCGATGCGTGCGCAACCGTACTGGTGACGTCGCGGGCCGAGCTCGAGCGCCGGATGCGCGCGCGCGACGCTCGTGAGACGCTGGTCGAGGACGGCATCGCGTACCCGCGCGAGAAATGGCTCGAGCTGCTCGCGGAGGTCGATCTCGGCGCGCTCTACCGCGACTGGCTCGAGTTCCTGCGCTCGCGCGGCATTCCCTACGCGCTGGTCGACGCCGGCGATCCGACGTACCGGCGCTTGCTGTCGCTCGGCGAGCTCCAAGTCTGCTTGACGGAGCGCACGTGAGCCTCGAAGTCCAGCCCGTTCCCGGCCCGCGGATGACCCAGGCCGAGCTCGAAGCGTTGCTCGCGCGCGAGAAGTTCGTCTACCAGCGGATGGCGTTGCCGCACGGGCTCGCGACGCGCGGCGAGGACCGCACCGCGACCGCGAACGTGATCTTCCCGGCGCGCATGGACGGGCGCTCGGTGCTCGATGTCGGATGTTGCTACGGGTTCTTCCTGTACGAGGCGCGAAAGCGCGGTGCGACGCGGCTGGTCGGGCTCGAGAAGAACCCCGAGCGGCTCCGCCACGCGAAGATCCTACGCGAGGTGTACGGCGGCGGGCCGGAGCTCTCGGACGACGACTTCGAAGCGGTGTGCGCGCGCGATTCGTTCGACGACGTGCTCTTGCTCAACGTGTTGCATCACCTGAAGGAGCCGGTCGCCGCGCTGCGCACGCTCGCGCGGGCCGCGAAGCGCCGTCTGGTGGTCGAGTTCCCGACGCCGGCCGACCCGAAGTTCGCGAAGGGCCTGCTCCCGGGGGTCGCGGCGGCGTTGACGCGCCTGCCGCTGATCGGCGTGAGCTCGCTCGCGGAGAACGACCAGACGTTCCTCTTCTCGAAGGCGGCGTTCGAACGCGTGCTGACCGAGCACGAGTCCCTGGT
>JADLBP010000384.1 GCA_020847695.1 Planctomycetota bacterium | reverse complement strand
CGCGCCGGAGCGCGTCGAGGAGCTCGTCGACGGCGAGCGCTTGCCGATCGCGCCGACCGCACGCGATCGAGGCGAGGCGGCGGCGTGGTACGCGACGCTGGTGGAGCTCGCGCTCGAGGACGGCTCGGTCAGCCGCGCCGAACGCGGCTTGCTGACCCGCGCGGCGAGCCACCTCGGCATCGGCTACCGCGAGTCCGAGCACGTGCTGCGCGCCGCGCGCGCTCACCTCTTCGGCGAGTCCCGCGAAGCACGGCGCGCGAGCTTCCTCGATCGCACCTCGTAGGCGCCGCCGCGCGAGTTCGTGGGCCCGCGCGGGCGAGCGCACGCGGAACAACTTTCCTGCGGAGTTCTGCGCAGACCGCCTCAAGCTCGGGCGAGCGTGGGGCCGAATCGTCCGGGGTCGGACGAAACGCCATGCACTCGGGTACACGCTTCTCGGTCTCCCAACTCGAATCCGCATCGCCCGAGGCGTATCTGCGCGTGCTGATCGTCGAGGACGACGACGCGGATGCCGAGCTGATCGAGCGCATGCTCGCGAACGGCGACGGCGCGCGTCATCACGGAGTCGCACGGGTCGCGACGCTCCGCGCTGCGCTCGACAGACTCCAAGGGGACGCGGTCGACGTGATGCTGCTCGACCTCGGTTTGCCGGACGCGATCGGCCTCTCCGGACTCCAGTGCGTCGTCGAAGCGCGTCCGACCCTGCCGGTGCTCGTCGTCACAGGATCCGGCGAGCGAGAGACCGGACTCCGCGCGGTCGCTCTCGGTGCGCAGGACTACCTCGCGAAGGATCAACTGACCACCGTCACGCTCGCGAAGTCGCTGCGCTATGCCGTCGAGCGCGCGCGCGCGGCGAACGTCGAGATGCAACTGCTGGAGCAGACGCTCCACGGCTCGATCAAGATCTTGACGACCGTGTTATCGCTGGTCAGTCCGACGTCGTTCGGCAGAGCCGAACGCCTGAAGGAATACGTGTCCGCGGCCGCACGCGAATTGCGGATGCCGCAGCGCTGGATGGTCGAGGTCGCGGCGATGGTTTCTCAGCTCGGCTGGATCGAAGGCGCGCCGGACGAGAGCGGCCCGATCCCCGGCGCGAAACGCTCGGCGCCGGAACGGCGGCGCCTCTCGGACAGCATGCCGGCGATCGCCGCCGAGCTGTTTCGGAACATCCCTCACCTCGAAGGAGTCCGCCAGATCCTCACGCTCCAAACGGCGCGGAAGATGTCGAGATCGATAGATCCCGAGGTCGCGTACGACTCGCACGTGCAGATCGGCGCGGAGTTGCTGTTCATCGCGGCGGAGTTCGATGCACTCGAAGAGGAACTCGGATCGCGAGCTCTCGCTCTGCGCCATTTCCGGGAACTCTCGGCGCGATTCGAGCCGCGCGCTTTCGAGGCGTTCCTCGATACCCAGATGCGTGCGATCGAGGGTTCCACTAACATCGAGCTCCGAGTAGCCGAGTTGCTCCCTGACATGGTTCTCACCGCGGATGTGCTCACCACCGATGGACGTCTCGTCGTCGCGCACGGCAATCGCGTCACGTCGACGATGCTGGTGCGCTTGCGGTACTTCGCGCAGCGCGGACAGATCGCGGAGCCCGTGCGGGTCGAGCGATTGCGTGAAACGGCGTCTTTGATCGGTGCGCCTGCGTCATGAATCGACCCTTCAGTCTGCTGGTCGTCGACGATTCCGAAGACGATTGTCTGCTCGCGCTGAGCGCGATCGAGCGCGCCGGAATGCACCCGGAATGGCGCCGCGTCCAGGACGAGCCCGCGCTGCGCCGTGCGTTCGCGGAGCGCGAGTGGAACGTCGTGTTGCTCGACCATGCGATGCCGAGACTCGATGGAGCTCGCGCGCTCGCGATCGTCCGAGAGGTCGCGCCGCAGGCGATACCGATCGTCGTTTCGGGCTCGAGCGGCGAGGAGCGCGCGGTCGAAGCGATTCGCTGCGGTGCGAGCGACTACATCCTCAAGGATCGCCTGTTGCGGCTGCCCGCGGCGATCCAGCGCGAGCTCCAGCAAGCCGACGAGCGCCGCGCGCGCCGCGAGGTCGAACGCCGCATGCGCGAGATGTCGAGCCGCGACGCGGTGACCGGACTCCCGAACCGCAGCGCGCTCGAGGAGGCGATCTCGGCTCGACTGGTCGCCGCGAACGGATCCACGCCGTCGTTCGCGGTCGTGGTGATGGAGCTCGAGCGCTTCGTCGCCGTTCGGCACGCTTTCGGGCACTCGGTGAGCGATGACGTGCTGCGACTGGTCGCGCGCAAGATCGACGCCGTGAGGCCGCAGTCGTCGACGTTGGTGAGCTCGGGTTCGCACGAGTTCGCGCTGCTGCTCGAGGCCGCGGACGTCGCGGCGGCGCTCGCCACGTGCGAGGCGATGTGCGCATTGCTCGACGAGCCGCTGGCGATCGGCGGCGTTCCGATCCCCGTCGAGGTGACGATGGGCGTCGCGGTGCATCCGGGGCATGGGTCGCACAGCTCGCTGCTGCTGCGCAACGCGTCGATCGCGATGCGCGACGCGCGGGCCCTCGGCCGCTCCTTCGCCGCGTATCGGCCCGAGCGCGAGACCTCCGAGTCCGACGAGCTGATCCTGCTCGGCGAGCTGCGCGCCGCGATCGAGACCGACCAGATCGTGCTCGAGTACCAGGCGATCGTCGCGCTCCGCGACGGCTCGATCTCGGGCGCCGAGGCGCTCGTGCGCTGGGACCACCCGCGACGCGGTCGGATCCCGCCGGGGATGTTCGTGCCTCAGGCGGAGAGCTGCGCGCTGATCACGCCGTTGACCAAGCGCATCCTGCGGACCGCGCTCGAATGGACCGCCGCTCAGCCGCGAGGGCCTCGGCCGCCGACGACCGCGGTCAACGTCGCGACGCGCAACCTGCTCGCATCCGACTTCGTCGCGACGGTGCGCGGCGAGCTCGAGCACGCGCGGCTGCAGCCGAGCCGTCTCGAGCTCGAGATCACCGAGGGCGCGCTGATGGCGGACCCCACGCGCGCGCGCGCCGTCTTGCGCGAACTCTGCGACCTCGGCGTCAAGCTGGCGATCGACGACTTCGGCACCGGATACTCGTCGTTCGCGCAGCT
>JADLBP010000383.1 GCA_020847695.1 Planctomycetota bacterium | reverse complement strand
GCGCGCGCGGGAGTGGCGCCGGCACGAACGCCTTGGCGCCACCGACGGTCGGCGTGAGGCGGCCGGGGCTCGAGGCAGTGAATTGGGACAGCTCCATGCGAGGGCAACTTCTCTTTCCTTCGCCCGGCGCAAGGTAACGAATCGGGCGTTTCGTTTCCTTGGCCGCGGAGGGGCAGGCGTTCCGGCGCATGCCAGCGGCTCTGGGCAGGTCACACCACTCGGGGACGTGGCGGCGCGGGCAGCTCCACTCAAGGGTCGACGGCGCTCGTTCCACCGCGGCGCTCGACCAGCCAGCTGCGCGACTTCTTCCGGCCGGACTTCATCAACCGACTCGATGAAGTGCTCACCTTCCAAGCGCTCCAGCCCGAGCAGATGGGCGCGATCGTCGAGATCCAGTTGAAGCGCCTGCAAGCGCACCTTGCCGAGCAGGACATCCAAGTCGAGCTCACGAGCTCCGCGAAAGCCCAGCTCGCGACCGAAGGCTACGACCCCGAGTTCGGCGCGCGGCCGCTGAAGCGCGTCATCCAGAAGCGCGTCCAGAACCTGCTCGCCGACTCGATCCTGCGCGGCACGCTGACCCCGGGCTCGCGCGCGTCGATCGACTGGCGCGGCGGCCGCTTCGAGCTCGCGGCCAAACGCCCGGAGCCCGCGGCGGCGGTTTGACGCAGCGGCGGTCTGATCGGTGGCGCGTCGGCGAGGCATGACGCCTCGCTCCATCGCTTGCAGTGACGCAGACTCGGCGCGCTCGATCGAATAGACGGACGCGACGAATCGGGGTCATCGACTGTGGCTCGCGACGCGGAACACGTGCGCGTCGTGTCGAACGAGCCTACCTCGCTCCAAGCATCGGCGCGTCGCGACGGTGTCACGTCCCAGCTTCGATCCGAGAACTTCGCAACCGCGCGCGAACACCAACGGTGCGCTGCCGCAGGCACGCAGAGGCGAATCGGGATCCGCGCCTCGGCATCGAACCTCGAACGCGGCGACGACGGGTCCCGATTGAACCCAACCCACGAGGACCAACCCATGTCGTCTTTCTGCTTGACCATCCTTCAAGTTCCGACAGTTCTCCTGCTCGCGAGCGGTTCCACGCAAATGGTGGACGACCGCGCTGCTCCGACGATCGCCGCGGCTCCGGTCGTGCCGACGCCAGCAGAAGTCGCGGTTGACACTGCGGTCGCGTCGGCGCTGCAGAACTGGGCATTCGTGATCACAAGCCACTCGTCGCAGCAACTTGGCGTCGTGACCGCCGCCACCGAGCAGCGTTGGATCGACATCGTGCTCGGCGAGTCGTTCTACGCAACCGTCACCGACGCCGCGCCGGCGCAGCTCGCCGCACTGCAGATCAGACAGGATCCGAGCCTCACGACCGCTGACACCGCGAAGCTTCGCGAGTACCTCGATCTCGTGATCGATCCGACGGATGTCATCGTCCGCACCACTTGGGTCTCCCCCACGGCCGGATTGTTCGAAACCTACGCCGTCTGCAGCGGCATCAAGGTCGAGTACGACGCGTTTCTCTCGCTGATGCCGAAGCACTGGCCGCAAGTCTTCCCGCCGCAGCCGCAGTCGCACTCCAATTCGTGGCCCGGGGCGGGCCTGAGCTACTTCGACACGAACTTCGTCGGTGGGAAACTCGCGGAGTACAACCTGACGGCGGTTGCGCTCTGCGACGGGCCGGAGCTGATCGGCTGTTCGTCGGAGTTCACGGCGGTGCCACTGTTCCCGACATGGGACGTCAAGGGCGCACCGAGTAGCCAGTCCAACGGGAACTGCTGCACTGCGACGTGCATGTTCGGATTCGCCAATGGCTTCAAGAAGGTCAAGGTGAGCGGTGGCGGCGGCGCGGCCACGGTGGAGATCGACGGTCTGATCGGATCCAGCGGGACCTTCCAGAAGACAGTCACGTCTTGCTGTCCGGAGCGCTGAACGAAGCCGCGTGTCGCGTCTCGGGCGCAGGGGGATCGACTCCCTGCGCTCGTCCTTCGCGCGCGCCGCGACCGACTCGTAGTTGCCCGCGACGAACGCGATGCCGAACGTGATTCGGTTCACTCGCATGAGCGCACTCGAGTTGACTGAAGCAACGGCGACGGCGAACTACGACGCCAGGTTCGGCGCGCGGCCGCTGAAGCGCGTGATCCAGAAGCGCGTCCAGAACCTGCTCGCCGACCCGATCCTGCGCGGCACGCTGACCCCGGGCTCGCGCGCGTCGATCGACTGGCGCGGCGGCCGCTTCGAGCTCGCGAGCAAGCGCCCGGAGCCCGAGCACGCGGCGGCTCACTGAGCGTCGCGCGCACCTCCATTCACGCGCCGCCGGTCACGCCGATGAAGCGGGCCGGCGGCGCTCGCGTTCGACGCGCGCCGCCGCGTCGAGCTCAACGCGCGCGAGGCACTCGGATCTTGCTCGCCGGGATCTCGACGACGCGGCCGTCCTTCAGCGCATAGATCGATTGTCCGAGTCGCTTGTGGCGCAACACCGCTTCGCGAGCTCCCCGCGCGACGGCGCGATCGACGGCCTCGGCGTCGAGCAGCGTCCCCGCCTTGCCGTGCGAACGACGACTACTCCGCATGCCGGGTTTGGAGCTTGCTCCACGCTTCTTCATCGATGCACTCGATTTCGTCCGAACGGTGTCCGCGAGCAACCGCGCGGGGACACGCCTGAGCCGAATTGTCGTACAGGAACCACTGATCGGCCAGCGGCAATCAAAGGCGGAAGAAGTTGGCGAGTCCCCGATCGAACCGACGGCGGATCGTGCCTGCAGGGACGTCATGACCACCCGCGGCCACACGTTGGGCCACACGCGCAATGGCGATCTCCGGCGACGGCAACCACAAGAACACGAGCGTGAACGCGTAGCCATCCCGCCGGAGCCGCTCGATCCACGGCGCGAAGCTTCGGCTCGCGAGCGTGGTCTCGAACGCGAAGTCGCGCCTGGCCCGCGACAGTTCGGTGAGCCGGCGCAGCATCGCTCGCCCCGCGGCGATCGCCGCAGAGTCGGGATCGAAGCCCGACATCCCCTGCGCGATCGCGTCGGCGTTCACGAATTCACGGATGCCGAGCAAGTCGCGCAGCAGCGCCGGCGCGGTCGTCGACTTGCCGGCGCCGTTGGGACCGGCGATCACCGCGACTCGGGGCGTGCGACGGACCATGTCGCGCGGATCGTAGCGACCCCCGACGCGCTCGGCGTACTCGCTCGCCCGCACAACGGCGGGCTCCCTGGACTCGACCGAGGAACGGCGCGCGTGCGACCAAGGAGGCACGGCGAGCTGCGCACCGTCGAGCTAGGCTGCGGGGTCAGGGTCGCGTGCTCCGTCTCCCCACGCAGCACCCGCTTGGTTCACGAACTTTGGCCGGCGCGCAGCGCGGCCTGCGCGCCAGGAGTGAAGCCCATGGCGACGATTTCAGTG
>JADLBP010000382.1 GCA_020847695.1 Planctomycetota bacterium | reverse complement strand
GATCTGGGACCTGCTCGGCGAGCGCGACGTGCGCGTCGGCATCGTCGGTTGGTGGCTCACGTGGCCCGCGGAGATCGTCAACGGCTTCATGGTGTCGTCGCTGTCGGTGCTCGAAGCCGGTCTGTGGTAGGGCAGCGCCTACGTCGGCATGCCGAAGCAAACGCATCCGCCCGGCTGGAGCAAGGACCTCGACGCGCTGGTGCAAGCCGAGCAAGCGCGCGCTGCAGAAACCGGGAAGGCGCTCTTCGGCGCGTTGCCCGACGATTACGGCACGCCGATGCAGAAGCGCGTGATCCTCGACACGCGCGCCGCGTTGCTCTCCGACCAGATTTTCTTCGAGTCGGCGAAAGCGTTCTGGAAGCGCGATCGCGTGCCGTTCCTCGCGGTCTACAGCGGCATCGTCGACGTCTCGTCGCACCGCATGTGGAAGTACTACAGGCCCAAGGACAAGCCGCAGTGGCGCGTGCCGCTCGAGGACGTCGACGCGCTCGGCCAGGTGATCCCGAACGCGTATCGCTGGGTCGATCGCAAGATCGGCGAGATCGTCGCGGAGGCGGATCCCGACACGCTGATCCTGGTCGCCGCCGACCACGGGTTCCACGCGGAGATGCGGCCCGGCATGAGCGAGGACGAGCGCTCGGGCGGCCACGAGTTCGCGCTGCTGCCTGGGATCTTCGTCGCCGCCGGACCCGGCGTGCGCCACGTCGACCTGCGCGCCGACGAGAACGCCGACATCCCGAGCGTCTTCGACCTGACGCCGACGCTGCTGCACGTCTTCGGCCTGCCGCGCGCCGCCGACATGCAGGGCCGCGTCTACACCGGGCTCTTCACGCCGGAGCACCTCGCCGAGAACCCGGTGGTGCCGGAGATCCCGACGTACGAGACGTCGCCGCGCCCGACCGTGGCGATCAGCGCCGAGGACCGCGCCGCGGTCTCGGGCGCGAAGGACAACGTGGTCGAGCGGCTGCGGTCGCTCGGCTACCTGCAGGGCAAGTAGGCGGACTACTTCGCGTCGTCGACGGACGTCTCGTCGCCGATGTAGCCGAGTTGCTTCATCCGCTCGCGCGTCGCGGCGTCCATCTCGCCTGCGGTGCCGCGCAGCGCTTCGTTCGCCGCGAGCCACGCCTCGAGCTCCTTCTCGAGCCGCGCGACGACGTCGGGATGCTCGGCGGCGACGTTCGTCTGCTCGCGCGGATCGGCGTGCGTGTCGTAGAGCTCGCGCGCCTCGTAGCGGAACCCGCCACTCGCCTTCGACGAGAACGGCGGGTTGTTCGGGCGAACGTCGTGCGGGTTGTGGATGTACTTCCAACGGCCGTCGCGCACGGTCCACAGCGCGGGTTCGCCGAGCTCGCCGTACTCGCCGACGAACAGCTCCGGGTGCGGCGCGTCGTCGTCGGTGAAGAGCGGCACGAGCGACTGACCCTGCAATCCCGCGGGCGGCGGCACGTCGCAGAGCTCGTACACCGTCGCGGTCAAGTCGATCTGCGAGACCTGCTTCGAGACGCGGCGTCCCGCCGGGATGCGCCCGGGCATCCGCAGCGCGAGCGCGATGCGCAGCACGCCGTCGTACAGCGAGCACGAGTGGAAGAAGTACTTGCGATGGTCGTAGAGCTCCTCGCCGTGGTCGCTGAAGAACACGACCAGCGTGTTCTCCGCCTGACCGCTCTTCGCGAGCGCGTCGAGCAACTCCTTGACGAGCGCATCGACCGACACGATCTGCGCGTCGTACTGCGCTTGGATGTGCGCGAGGTCCTGCGGCGCGAGTTCGGCGTCCGAGAGCGTGATCTGGTCGAGCATCTCGTCGTCGATGCGCCACGGCCCTTGGAGGTCGGGCTCGAACACCTTCGCGAGCTTCGGCGGCGGGTGATACGGCTTGTGAGGCTGCATCAGGTGCACCCACGCGAAGAACGGCCGCGGGTCGGCTCGCGTCGTCAGCCAGCGCACCGCTTCGTCGGTCGCAAGCCGATCCCACTGCACGTCGCTGACCAACGGCAGCGGCGGCACGTACTTGGTCTCGAAGCCGCGATTCGGCGCCTCGATCATGTTGGTCAGGAACGCGGCGGTCTGGTAGCCGCGCGCGAGCAGCTCCTCGGCGAGCGTGCGCTGCGTCGGCACGAGCATGTCGCCGTTCTTGCGCACGCCGTGCACCAGCGGGTGCTTGCCGGTCATGATCGACGAGAGCGAAGGCCACGTCGCACCGTGGTGCGCGAAGCACTGCTCGAACAACACGCCTTCGGCGGCGAACGCGTCGATCGCGGGGCTGGTCGGGCGCTCGTAGCCGTAGCAGCCGAGTCGATCGGCGCGCAGCGTGTCGATGCTGACGAAGAGCACGTTCGGCCGCGGCGCCGCGTCGCCGCACGCCGCGCAGAGCGCGAGCCACACGCACGCGAGCAGGCGGAGCGCCGACGTCGCGTTTCCGTCGTGCCGCACGCCGGGAACGTCGCGGCGCGCGGCGGCCGCGCTCCGGCGCGGCGCGGCGCCGGCGAACGGCGGTTCGGAGGTCGTGCCGGAGGCTCGTCGGTCGGTGGGTCTCACGTCATGCTCCCGCTGCGGCTCAACGCCGCTCGCGCACGCGCTGCGCGAGGTCTGCGGCGCGCGCCGCGAGGTCGCCTTCGACGCCTTCGAGGCTGCGCAGCGCAGCGAGCGCCGCCGTCGGGTCGTCCGCGAGCAGCTCCAGGTTGGCGAGCGTCCACTGCGCTTCGCCGCGCAGCTCGCCCTGGGTGCCGTCGATCAGCGTGCGCAGGTCGGCGCGCGCGCCGTCGAGCTTGCCGAGCTCGCGCCGCGCGATCGCGCGATGGAGGCGAGCTCGTGCGTGGTCGGGGTGCAGGTCGAGGAACCGATCGAGGCGCGGCTCGAGCTCCGCGAAGCTCGCGGTGCCCCAACCTTCGAGCGCGGCGGCGAACTCGTCGGCGAACGGCGCGGCGTCGTCGTGCGGCGCGGCGGCGGGCACGCTGCGGTCGGCGAGCTCCGCGTAGCTCGTCTTGCGCGAGGGTCCGAGCAACTGATCGAGCACGCCGAGCAACGCGAAGCCCGCGACGACGACGAACAGCATCCGCGGTGCGCGCGCGCGCCAACGCGCGAGCCGACCGAGCGGCCGCTGGAGCGGACCCGCGCCGATCGTCACCAAGTCGGCGTAGAGATCGAGGTCGTGCGAGCAGTTCGCGCAGACTTCGACGTGCGCGACGAGCTCCAGCGCGCGCTCGCGATCGAGCTCGCCGAGCGCGAGGCCCGAGAGCCGCTGGTGCAAGGGATTCAGGCAGCTCACGCGCGGTCTCCCGCCTCGCGAGCGCGGCGCAAGTGCTCGAGCAAGGCTCGCTCGCGCGAGGCGACCGCCTGCGCGGGCTCGCCGCGGCGTTCGGCGATCTCCGCGTGCCGCGCGCGAGCTTGGAAGCGCGCGGAGAAGAGCTCGAACTCCGCTTCCGGCAACGCGACGACGAGCGCCTCGAGCGCGCGCCACCGCGCATGCGCACGGCCGAAGACGTCGCCGCCGAAGAGCGTCGTCGCGTCGCTCGCCGGCGCCCCGGCGGGATCGAGCGGCTGTGCATCGCCGAGCGCAAGCGGCGTCCCCCCCGGCGACGCACCGCCGGCCGAGCCGGCGAGGTCGATCACCCGACGGAGGAAGCGGCTCGGCAGCGTGCGCGTCTCCTCGCCCGCCGGCGCCGCGGCGAACTCGGCGGTCGCGCGGGCGACCAGCGCGCTCGCATGCGCGGCGCCGAGCCCGGTCGCCACGCGCTCGGCGAGCGCCCGGTAGCGCACCAACACGTCCGCGGCGGTCTCCTGCGACATGCGCCGAGTGTACGGTTCGCCGCCGCCGAATCGACGGGGCGCTCGACCTCGGCCGCGCCGGCGCGTGCTACCAGACGACCGAACGCCAGGAGCGCGTGTCGAGCGCCTTGGACCACTTCGGCTGGTTCAACGGCGCGGTGACGCTGCGCACGACGAACCACAGCGAACCGGGGTGCGCGAGGCCGCTCGCCGGCAGCGTCACGTCGATCCGGGCGACGCCGGACGCGTCCGAGAGCGCGTGCACCGACGCCGCGAGCGTCGTCACCGTTCCGGTCGCGTCGACGTAGAGCACCGAGCCCTCGACGTCGTACCCGGGCGCGGTCGCGACCTGGCCGTTGCGCAGGGTCACCGTGCTCTGCAACACCGTGTCGACGCCGACGGTCGCGATCACCGACACGACGTCTTGCACGTACGCCGGATCACCGAAGAGACGCGGGCGCGTCTTGGCGGTGAACGGCACGTGGACGACGTTGCCGGCGGGATCGAGCAGCTCGAGATCGAACGCGTAGAGCGTCGCGGGCGAGAGCTCGTTGATCGTCGCGCTGAACTCGAAGTCGAAGTCGTTCTGCAGCGGCAGGCGCGCGACCGGGATGCCGCCGTTGTAGGAGATCTGGACGCGGCAGACCTCGTCGGTCTCGAACACGAACTTGATCGTGTTGGTGGTCGCGAAGATCACCCGCGGCGTCCCGAGCAAAGACGGCGCCTGCACGTCGGGCGACGAGCCGCCGGCGACCAACGGATCCATCCCCCACTTCAGCTCGTAGCCGTCGGGGAAGCCGTCGTCGTCGGTGTCGAGCTCCTCGGGATCGGTGCCCTGCGAGAGCTCGTCGAGGTCGAGCGCCATGTCCATGTCGCGGTCGATGCCCATCGAGCGCCCCATCAACCGCGGCACGCCGAGGAACGTCACCGGCGTGCCCTGCGAGGCGAGCCCGAGCAACGCCTGCGGGCTCGACGGCGCCGCGATCGCACGCGCCCAGACGAAGCGGTCCTGCGCCGGGTCGTACAGCGCCGAGCGCCACGCGGTCTTGCCGAGCACCGTGGTCGGTCCGCAGCGCGCGACGACGTCGCAGTGGCCGCGGCGGGCTTGGGTCAGCAGCGCGTCGAGCTCTTGCGCGCCGCTGCCGGACGCCGTCGTCGCGTCGACGGTGAACTGGTGCGCGGTCGACGGCGCGAGCCCGGTGTCGAACGCGACCAGGAACGCGGCGATCGCATTCGCTTCGTCGCTGGTGAGCGCGAACGCCTGCTTGCTCGGATCGTCGGGATCGGGCCCGAGCAGCAGATCGCGCAACGAGGCGTACGCGCCGCCGTGCGACAGACCCGCGCCGAGCTCGGTGCGCTTGCCGAACGCGCCGCCGATCGTCAGCGGCGAAGAGAACTTCTCCGCGAGGCCGCGCAGCTGCGCGACGTCGGCCTGCGCGAACTTGCCCGGGACGTGGCTCTTGGTCACTTCGCCGCTGGTGCCGAGCGGCAGCTGGTGACAACCCGCGCACGACACGCCTTGGAACACCGGCTTGGTCTTGAAGAGCACCGCGCCCTGCATCTCGAGCTGCGAGAGCCCGCGCTCGAAGTCCTGCGCCGGGTTGGCGTGGTACGCGAGGCGCTTGATGTAGTGCTCGAGGTAGCGGAAGTCGGGCCCGAGGTGTTTCGGCACGCCCGCGACGTTGCGCTCGAGCAGGTCGATGAAGCTCGCGTTGAAGTCGATGATCCGTTCCTTCTCGCCGCGCCAGTGGTACGGCCCGGACTCGGCCATGCGCTGGGTGTTCTGGGTCACCAGCGGCCCCTTGTCGTCGACGGGGAAGCTCAGCGAACCCTTCGGCGTCGTCTCGGGATCGAGGAAGAGCGACAGGTCCCACGCGGTGCCGTCGGTGCGTCCGTCGACGTGGCACGAGGCGCACGAGCTCGTCAGCGACTTCGAATTGCGCGCGTTGATGAAGTGGTTGCGGCCCTGGCGTTCCTCGCCCGACAACGGCTCGAAGCCGAGCGTCAACGGGCTCGCCGCGGAGACGCTGAACGGCAGCGAGGTCGGCAGCGTCGTCAGGTCGACGCGCGAGAGCGAGTTGTCGCCCTTGTTCAGGACGTAGAGGTAGTGCCCGGTCGCGTCGACGCACGCGGTGCGCGGCCCGGTGAACTTCGGATAGACCTGCTTGTTCGGGAGATCGATCTTGCCCGCCCAGGTCGGCGTCGGGCCGGAGAGATCGAGCACCGCGACCAGGTCGCTGCCGTAGCCGCAGACGTAGACGCGCGGCCGCACCGGGTCGAAGACGAGACCGGTCGGCTGCGCGCAGCGCACGCCGGCGGGCGCGAGCGCATCGAGGTCGACGATCGACGGCGCCGCGGCGGTCGCGACGTCGACGACCGTGATCCGGTTGGAGACGACCTGGCCGGCGATGAACGACGCCTCGCCCTTCGATTGGGTGTTGAGCGCCTCGGTGTTCGGGATCCAGAGTTCGGTCGTACCCGGACGGACGTGGAGGTTGAGCAGCGCGGTGCCGAGCCCGGTGCGCGTCGCGGAGGAGAGCCAGTAGTCCTGCGCGGGATCGACCTGCGTCGCGATCGCGAGCAGGTCGCGATCGGGCAACGACGGCAGCCCGAGCGAGGAGAGCTTCTCCACCGAAGTGATGTTCTGCACCTGACCGTTCGCGCTGCCGGTGCCCATCGGCGCGGTGTCGTTGCCCGAGACCAACGGCACCACCCACGCCTTGCCGTCGGCGTGCACGAGCGCGCGCGGCTCGCGCACCGGGACCGGGATGCTCGCGACGACTTGGTACGTCGCGGTCGAGATCACGTCGATCGTGCGCGCCGCGGAGCACGCGACGTACGCGCGGTCGCCGTTCGGCGTGAACGCGATGCCGTGCGGCTCGGCGCCGACGCGGATCGAGCGCGTGATCGTCAGCGCGGCGAGATCGACGATCGTCACCGAGGAGGTGACGCAGTCGGTGATCCAGAGCTCGTTCGTGCCGCTGCGTTCGACGACGGAGACCGCGCCCGGGCCGAGCGGGATCTCGGCGTTCTTCGCGAGCGTCGCCGGGTCGAAGATCACCAGCCGGCAGCCGGGCTGGTTGAGCGCGAAGAGCCGGAAGCCGCCGGACGCGAGCGTCAGCGGCTGGATCAGGTGCGCATCCCAGTGCACGCACCGGTCGGAAAGATCGTCGTAGGTCACCAGCGACTCGCGCGCGGGCGCCTGGGCGGCGCCGGACGCCGGGGTCGAGGACTGCGCGGCGAGGCTCAGCAGGAGGAGCGACCACATGGTGTGCAGCTTGGGAGGGGCGGTGCGGAAGGAAAGGACGGTGGGATCACCGGCCGCGAGAGGTTCCGTGCCGAGCGCAAAGGAATGGACTCGACCCCGCTAAAGATAGCAGCGTCCCAGCCGCGCCGCTGGCGCTCGGAATCGGTACGCACCCGTCCGAGCGCACGATCGCTCTCCGCGCGGCGCCCGAAGCGCTGCTGAGCCGCTACCAGGCGATCGACGCGAAGTTCTTGCGGTTCTGAGCGGCGAAATAGGCCGGCGCACCCGCAGGCGGAGCGACCGCGCGGACGACCGCGAAGAGCTCTCCGGGGTTCGCCGGCCCCTGCGGCGGCAACGCGAATTGCACCTGCGCGTGCCCGTCGGCTCCGGTCGCCGCGCCGACCGCGCTGGTCAGCGTCGACAGCGTGCCGTCGTTCGCCCGCAGGTAGACCGCGAGCGTCACTTGCACGCCGGCCGCGGCCTGCGACGAGCCGGTGCGCAGCGCGACGTCGGCGGTGAGCACGTCCCCGCCGCCACCGGGCACGACCGCGAGCGTCAACGCGTCGACGAACGTCGGATCGCCGAACGCGCGCGGCTTGGTGGTCACCTGGTACGGCACGTGCGCGACGTTGCCGGCGGGGTCCTTGAGCTCGAAGTCGATCGCGTAGAAGGTCGCGGGCTCGAGCTCGTTCAGCACCACTGAGAACTCGAAGTCGAAGTCGTTCTGCAGCGGCAAGCGCTGCACCGGGATCCCGCCGTTGTAAGAGATCTGGACGCGGCAGACCTCGTCGGTCTCGAACTCGAACTTGACGGTGTTGGTGGTCGTGTAGATCACCTTCGGCGCGGCGACGAGCCCCGGCGCGTCGGTGTCCGGCGACGACGCGTCGGGCACCAGCGGATCGAGGCCCCACTTCACCTCGTAGCCGTCGGGGAACTGGTCGAGGTCGGTGTCGAGCGCTTCCGGATCGGTGCCGCGATCGAGCTCGTCGAGGTCGAACAGCCCGTCCATGTCGCGGTCGATCGCCATCGGCCGGCCCATCAGACCGGGCACGCCGAGGAACGTGATCGGGCGCCCTTGCGCGACGCGCGCGAGCACGGCGTCGGCCGACAGCGGCGCGTCGGCCTCGCGAGCGCTCCGGAAGGCGTGGAGGTGGCGATCGTAGAGCCCCGAAACCGATGCCGTCTGCGCGCCGAACTGCGCGAGACCGTCGCGGAAGATCAGATCGCAGTGACCGAGCTCGGCCTGCGCGAGCAGGAAGTCGAGGTGCGCCGCGCGGAACGTCGCGAGGTTCTGCGGCGTCGCGGTCGCCTGGTACGCGGTCGACGGCGCGAGGCCGGTGTCGAACGCCGAGAGGAACGCGACCAGCGCGTCGACCTCGCCCTTGGTGAGCTCGAACGCCTGCGCGCCCGACTTCGTGGGATGCGGCGCGAGCAGCAGCTCGCGCAATCCGGCGTACGCGCCGCCGTGCGTCAGGCCCGCGCCGAGCTCGGTGCGCACGCCGAACGCCCCGCCGAGGTCGAGCTTGGGCGTCAGGCGATCGGCGACGCCGCGCAACTGCGCGACGTCGGCCTGCGCGAACATCCCGGAGACGTGGCTCGCGGTGATCTCGCCGCTGGTGCCGAGCGGCAGCTCGTGGCAGCTCGCGCACGTCGCGTCGCCGAAGACGCGCTTCTGCGCGAACACGTCGGCGCCGCGCTGTTCGAGCGGCGTCAGCGAGCGATCGAGCTGCTGCCGCGGGTTCGCCGGGATCGCGAGACGCTTGATGTAGTGCTCGAGGTAGCGAAAATCGGGCCCGAGGTCCTTCGCGACGCCGTTGACGTGGCGCTCCATCAGCGACACGAAGGTCGCGTTGAACTCGACGAGCCTGCGCTTCTCGCCGCGCCAGTGGAACGGCGCGGTCTCGGCTTGGCGGCGCGTGCTCGACGTCACCAACGGCCCCTTCTCGTCCAACGGGAACGCGAGCGCGGTGTCCGGCGTGCCTTCCGGATCGAGGAAGTCCGAGAGCTCCCACAGGAGCCCGTCGGTGTGGCCGTCGACGTGGCACGACGCGCACGACGTGGTCAGCGACTTCGAGTTGCGCGCGTTGATGAAGTGGTTGCGGCCCTGGCGCTCCTCGCCGGACGTCGGCTCGAAGCCGAGCGTCACCGGGCTCGACGCCGTGTACGCGAAGTTCGGCCCGGTCGGCAGCGACGCGAGCGCGACGCGCGAGAGCGAGTTGTCGCCCTTGTTGAACACGAACAGGAACTGCCCGCTCGCGTCGACCGCGCACGTCCGCGGACCGGTGAACTTCGGATACACCTGCTTGTTCGGCAGCGCGATCGAGCCCGCCCACGTCGGCGCGGGCCCGGAGAGGTCGAGCACCGCGACCGCGTCGCTGCCGTAGCCGCAGACGTAGACGCGCGGGCGCACCGGGTCGAACGCGAGGCCGGTCGGCTGCGCGCAGCGCACGCCGGCGGGCGCGAGCGCGTCGAGGTCGACGACGCGCGGCGCCGCGAGGCCCGCGGTGTCGACGATCGTCAGGCGATTCGAGACGACCTGGCCCGCGACGAAGTTCTTCTGGCCCTTGTGCGCGGTGTTCAGCGCGTCGGTGTTCGGGATCCAGAGCTCGTTGGTGCCCGGCCGCGCGTGCAAGTTGAACAGCACGCTGCCGAGGCCGGTGACCGTGCGCGCGAGGTCGACCTCGTCGAGCTGTGGATCGGCGGTGACCGGGATCGCGATCAGGTCGCGATCGGGCAGCGCGGCATCGCCGATCGCGACGATCGAGTCGACGCCCTTGCCGCTCGCGCTCGCGCCGACCGGCGCGGTGCCGTTGCCCGAGAGCAGCGGCGCGACCCAGACGACTCCGCCGACGCACACGAGGGCGCGCGGCTCCTCGACCGGCACGTCGAGGCTCTTGACGACCGAGTACGTCGTCGGATCGAGCACGTCGACGCGATTGACGTCCGCGCACGCGACGTAGCAACGATCGCCGTTCGCCGAGAACGCGAGCCCGTGCGGCCCCGCGCCGACGCGGATCGTCGCGACGATCGCGAGCTTCGCGCGATCGACGACGGTCACCGACGAGGTCACGCGATCGCTGATCCAGAGCTCCTGCGTCCCCGGCCGCTCGGCGAGCGACACGGCGCCGGGTCCGATCGGGAGCTCGAAGTCGCGCGCGAGCGTCGCCGGATCGAACGACGCGAGCCGGGCGCCCGGCTGGTTCAACGCGAAGAGCCGCGCGCCGCCGAGCTCCTTCGAAACCACCAACGGCTCGAGCGGATGGACGTCCCAATGCACGCTGCGGTCGCGCTGGTCGTCGAACGGCACCTTGGTGTGCGCCGCGGGCGCCGAATCGCCGCCCCCACCTCCGCCGCCGCACGCCGCCGCGCCGAACGCGAGCGCCGAGAGCGCCGCGAGCCTCCAACCGCCGCCCGTTCGCTGCCTGCTCATCGCAACCGATCCTGTCGCCGTCTCGTCTCGTCGCTCGTCGAGTACCTAGGGGTTCGCGTGCCGTCGACTACCGCGAGCGGGCGCTTCGAGCCCGTTCCGTCGGCCACCGTCCGCGCCTGCCCGCCTGGAAGCCCTGCGGCGTGCACGCCGCGGACCGCTGCGAGCCCACGGAGGCCTCGCGAGTCGCTCGGCAAGCCTAGCACGCGCCCCACGCGCCGGTCGGATGACAACCCCGTTGCGCCCGGTGCGCCCGGTGCGCCCGGTGCGCCCGGTGCGCCGGTTGCGCCCGGTGCGCCGGGGGGCATCGGCGACGACTCGACGGGCGCGCCCGTCGAGACTCAGGCGCTCGCAGCTCGCGTCAGGGAGCGGCCGCCTTCTGGCGCAGATGGAGCTCCAGGTTCTTCTCGAAGATCGCCCGCATCAGCTCCTTCTTCGCTTCGGCGTCCGGATCGCCGCCGTCGAGGCCTTGCACGGTGCGGTAGATCGACTCGAGCCCCGCGTCGCCCTGCTGGCGCTTCGCGACGCGCTTGAGCGCCTGCTCGGTCGCCTCCAGCGATTGCACGAGCTTCGCGATCCGGCGCTCGAGCTCCTGGATCCGCACTCCGGACTCCGAACGGCCGAAGTCGAGCGCGCTGGTCCGCGCGACCTCCAACGCGCCGAGCGCCTCGACGATCACCTCGCGCTCGAGCCTCCGAACCTCCGCCGGCAGCGTGTCGAGCCGCGAGAACGACTCGCGGATCGCCGCGGCGAGCATCTCGTTCTCCTCCTGCTCGATCAACGTGCGCTCGCGCGACTTCTGTTGCTCGACGAACTGGCGACGTTCGGCGAGCTCGTCGCGGATGCGGCCGAGCTCCTCCTTCAACGCCGTGCGCTGCTCGCCGATCTGGAGGCGCGTGCGATCGATCTCGTCCTGGTGGCCGACGATGCGATTGAACTCGTCGTGGGCGCGCTGCACGAGCGCGCGCAGCTCGCGATCGGGGACGCCGATCGTGCGCTCCATCAGCGTCCGATTGACCGCCTTCTCGATCAGCTTCGAGACCATCTCGCGGCTGACGCGCCGCACGCGGGTGACGCCCTTCGCGCGCAATTCCTCGGGCGTCGCGGGCTCGCCCATCTCGCGCAGCGCGCTCACCAGCGCTTCGTTCAAGCCTTCTTTGGGTTCGCTCACTCCGTGCGCGCGGGCACGTGGCCTCGCGGGGCCCCCTTCATGCCGGAGCGCGGAGCGCGAGTCAAGGCGCAGCCGCGCGAGCGGGCGAGGACCTTCTCGCACCGCATCCGCGTCCGCCGAATGCGGGTCGGCCGCATCCGGGGAACGCGCGCCGGCGGTAGTGCCCACGGCGGCGCTCCCTACAATCGCGACCCCACACCCGAAGGAGGCCGCTGTGCTGATCGCTCGTTTCGCTTGGCTCGCTTGCGTGACCGGACTCGTCGGCGCCGTCCATGCGGGCGACGTCGCGTTCGAACGGCTCGAGCTCTCGACCACCTTCTTCGGCGAGGGCGCGACGTTCGCCGACCTCGACAAGGACGGCAAGCTCGACGTCGTCAGCGGACCGTACTGGTACCGCGGACCCGACTTCGCGGAGAAGCGCGAGCTCTACGAGCCGAAGCCCTTCGACCCCGCGGGCTACTCCGACAACTTCTTCGCGTTCACGCACGACTTCGACACCGACGGTTGGCTCGACGTGCTGGTCGTCGGGTTCCCGGGCGAAGCGACGCACTGGTACCGCAATCCGGCGGGCAAGGACGAGCGTTGGGCGAAGCACCTCGTGATCGAGCACACCGACAACGAGTCGCCGACGTTCGCCGACCTGACCGGCGACGGCGAGCCCGAGCTCGTCTGCCACACCGCGGGCCGTCTCGGCTGGGCGGAGCCCGACGCCGCGGATCCGAAAGCGCCGTGGAAGTGGCACACGCTCTCGGGCGATCTCGGTCTGCAGCGTTTCACGCACGGCTTGGGCGTCGGCGACCTGAACGGCGATCGGCGCGCGGACGTGTTGCTCGCCAACGGTTGGTTCGAGCAACCCGCGGCGCTCGCCGGCGATCCCGATTGGACGTTCCACGCCTTCGCGTTCAGCGACCAGTACGGCGGCGCGCAGATGCTCGTGCACGACGTCGACGGCGACGGCCTGAACGACGTGATCACGTCGATGGCCGCGCACCACTACGGGCTCGTGTGGTGGCAGCAGGTGAAGAAGGAGGGCGCGACCGACTTCGTCGTGCGCGAGATCCTGAGCTCGAAACCGGAGGTGACGCTCGACGGCGTCCAGTTCGGCGAGCTGCACGCGCTCGACCTCGTCGACGTCGATGGCGACGGGCTCCAGGACGTCGTCACCGGCAAGCGTTGGTGGTCGCACGGGCTCCACGGCGATCCCGACGGCGAGCGCTCGAAGGCGTGGCTCTATTGGTTCGGGCTCACGCGGCCGGCGAAGGGCGAAGCGCGCTTCGCGCCGCACCTGATCAGCGAGGACATCGGCGTCGGCGTGCAGGTGGTCTGCGGCGACGTCAGCGGCGACGGCAAGCCGGACGTCGTCGTCGGCAACAAGAAAGGCACGTTCGTCGCCCGCCAGAAGGCGCCGAAGACGGCGTTGACCGAGCCGCAGAAGATCGAGCAGCTGCTCGCGGCGATCGAGAAGTCCGGCGCGACGTTCGTGCGCAACGGCGACGAGCACACCGCGAAGGAAGCGGCCGAGCACCTGCGTTCGAAGTGGCGCGACGCGGTCGAGGTCCGCACCGCGCGCGACTTCATCGAGCACTGCGCGACGAAGTCGTCGCTCTCCGGCGAGCCGTACCGCATGAAATTTGGCGACGGCACGACCGTGACGACGCGCGACTGGCTGACGCAGAAGCTCGCGACGCTCGAGAACGCCGGCGCCCGGGCCGAGCCGCGGCACGCCGAGCGCCGCGTCGCGACGGCGAGCGCGCGGGACGGCGGCGGATGGACGACGCTCGATCGCGAGCTCGAGCGGCGCGCGAACGACGTCGCCGCCGCGCACGGCGCGCCGACTGCAAATCGCGCGCGAGGACCTCGCGCGGACGGCGACGAGGGCTGGGTGCGGCTCGAGGACGAGCTCGATCGCGCGGCGCGCGCCGCCGACGCGCGCGCAACCGAGGACGCGGGCTCGCTGCCGCTGGACCCCGACGGCAAGCCGCTCAACACCGACTTCGAGACCGGCGATCTGCGCGACTGGGAGAGCGACGGCGACGCGTTCGCCGACCAACCGATCGAAGGCGACGCGCCGAGTGCGCGCGGCCGCGAGAAGAGCCTGCACCAAGGCAAGTTCTGGATCGGCGGCTACGAGAAGCACGGCGACGGTCGGCGCGGCTCTCTGCGCTCGAAGCCGTTCGTCGCGTCGAAGCCGTGGGCGAGCTTCCTGATCGGCGGCGGCTCGTTCCACGACGAGCGCGTCGAGCTCGTGCGCGCGAGCGACGACCAAGTCGTCTTCCGCACGTCGGCGGCGAACTACGAATCGATGCAGCGCGTCGTCGTCGACCTCTCCGCGGAGCAGGGCAAGACGCTCTACCTGCGCTTGGTCGACGACGCGACCGGCGGCTGGGGCCACCTCAACTTCGACGACTTCCGTCTCCACGCGGCGAAGCCGACGTTCACCCGCGCCGCGGACGTGCCCGAGATCCTGGTGCCCGACGCGATCGTCCACGCCGGCATGGACGCGCGCGCCGCCGCCGCCGCGATGACGGCGCCGCCCGGCTTCACGATCGAGCTCGTCGCCGGCGAGCCCGACCTCCAACAGCCGATCGCGTTCACGTTCGACGCGAAGGGACGGCTCTGGGTGCTCGAGGCGTTCAGCTATCCCGAGCGCCGGCCCGAAGGCCAAGGCAAGGACGACATCCTGGTGTTCGAGGACGTCGACGGCGACGGCACGTTCGAGAAGCGCACGATCTTCCTCGAGCACCTGAACCTCGCGAGCGGCCTCGAGGTCGGCCACGGCGGCGTGTGGATCGGCGCGGCGCCGTACCTCTACTTCGTGCCCGATCGCGACGACGACCTGGTCCCCGACTCCGCGCCGGAGGTCGTGCTCGACGGCTTCGGCTACGAAGACACGCACGAGACGCTCAACGCGTTCAACTGGGGTCCGGACGGATGGCTCTACGGTTGTCACGGCGTCTTCACCGACGCACTGGTCGGCGCGCCCGGCACGCCGAAGGAAGAGCGCGTGCCGCTCAACGCGGGCGTGTGGCGCTACCACCCGACCAAGAAGCGCTTCGAGGTCTTCGCGTGGGGCACGTCGAATCCGTGGGGCGTCGACTTCGACGACGACGGGCAGGCGTTCATCACCGCGTGCGTGATCCCGCACCTCTATCACGTCGTCCAAGGCGCCCGCTACGAGCGCCAGGCCGGCGCGCACTTCGATCCGTACGTCTTCGACGACATCAAGACGATCGCCGACCACCGCCACTACCTCGGGTCGAACCCGCACGGCGGCAACAATCGCTCGGGCTCGGCCGGCGGCGGCCACGCGCACTGCGGCGCGATGGTGTACCTCGGCGATGCGCTGCCGAAGGAGTACCGCAACACGATCTTCATGAGCAACATCCACGGGAACCGTCTGAACAACGACGGGCTCGTGCGCTCCGGCTCGGGCTTCGTCGGCACGCACCGACCGGACTTCGTGCTCGCGAACGACGCGTGGTTCCGCGGGATCACCGTCCGCTACGGTCCCGACGGCGCGGTCTACTTCAGCGACTGGTCCGACAAGCAGGCGTGCCACTGGACCGAGGTCGAGCGCTGGGATCGCACCAACGGCCGGCTCTATCGCGCGAGCTTCGGCAAGCACGCCGCGAAGAAGGTCGACCTGCGCAAGCTCTCGGACGCCGCGCTCGCCGAGCTCGCGCTCTCCGAGAACGACTGGTACGTGCGCCAAGCGCGCTTGCTGCTCGCGGAGCGCAAGGCGGGGTCGAAGGTCGAAGGCGCGCTGCGCGGCATACTGGAGCGCAATCCCGATCCGCGGCGCAAGCTGCGCGCGCTGTGGGCGCTGCACGCGAGCGGCGCGCTGTCGCAGAAGCTCGCCGCGGCCCAGCTCGCGAGCCCGCACGAGTACGTCGTCGCGTTCGCGATCCAGTTCCTGCTCGAGGACCGCGAAGCGCCGGCGTGGGTGGTCAACGAGCTCTCGGCGCTCGCGCGCAAGACGAAGTCGCCGGTGGTGCGCCTCTACCTCGCCTCCGCGCTGCAACGGATGCGGCTGTACGACCGCTGGGCGATCGCCGACGCGCTCGTGCGCCACGGCGAGGACGCGAGCGACCACAACCTGCCGCTGATGCTCTGGTACGGCATCGAGCCCTTGGTCCCCGCCGATCCGAAGCGCGCGCTCGCGCTCGCCGAGAAGAGCGAGATCCCGCTGATCGCGAACTTCGTCGTCCGCCGCGCGGCGAACGAACCGGCGTGCCAGGACGAGCTGGTCTCCGCGATCGCGCGTCGCACGGATCGCGAGCAACGCACGGTGATGATCGCCGAGCTCGCCGAGGTCCTGCGCGTCAAGCGCGGCCTCGCGGTGCCGAAGAACTGGCCCGCGCTGTACGCCGAGCTCGCCGCGGACTCCGATCCGGCGGTGCGCGACCGCGCGCTCGCGATCGCGGTCGCCTACGGAGACTCGACGGCGTTCGGCGCGCTGCGCGGCGTGCTCTCCGATGCGTCGGCGCCGCGCGCGCAGCGCGAGAAGGCGTTCGACGTGTTGCTCGGCGCGAAGGATCGCGAGCTCGCCCCCCACTTGATCCGCCTGCTCGACGACGACGGGCTGCGCGGCCGCGCGCTCAAGGCGCTCTCGACGTACGACGACCCGGCGACGGCGAAAGCGGTGCTCGCGCGCTACGCGACGCTCGACCAGACGGAGAAGCGCGACGCGCTCAACACGCTGTCGTCGCGGCCGAGCTGGGCGCTCGAGCTGCTCGGCGCGCTCGGCCGCGGCGAGCTCCCGCGCGCGGACCTCGGCGCGTTCGTGCTGCAGAACCTGCGCAATCTGAAGGACGCGAACGTCGACGAGCTGGTCGCGCGCGACTTCGGGCTCGTGCGCGACACGCCCGAGGAGAAGAAGAAGCGCATCGAGGAGCTGAAGGGCCTGATCTCGAGCGAGAAGCTCGCGAGCGCGTCCAAGCCGCGCGGCCGCGAAGTGTTCTCGCGCACGTGCCAGCAGTGCCACACGCTCTTCGGCACCGGCGGCACGCTCGCGCCCGACCTGACCGGCTCGAACCGCGCGGATCTCGACTACCTGCTCTCCAACGTCGTCGATCCGAGCGCGGTCGTCGGCAAGGAGTACCAGGCGACGATCGTCGAGCTCGCGACCGGCCAGATCCTGACCGGCATCGTCAAGAAGAACGACGCGGACGGCGTCGTGCTCGCGACCGAGAACGACGTGCTGCACCTCGCGCACGACGAGATCGAGACGCTGCGGCTGACCGAGAACTCGACGATGCCCGAGGGGCTGCTCGATCCGTTGTCGCCCGACGAAGTCGTCGATCTCGTCGCGTACTTGGCGAGCCCCGGACAGACGCGCATCCTCGCGACGCCGGCGAACGCGAAGCTCTTCTTCGACGGCGCGACGCTCGCGCACTGGACCGGCGACACGAACGTGTGGAGCGTCGTGGACGGCGAGCTCGTCGGCAAGACCGCGGGACTCGACCACAACGCGTTCCTGCTGTCCGACTTCGAGCTCGGCGACTTCAAGCTCGCGCTCGAGGTGCGGCTGGTGAACGACGAAGGCAACAGCGGCGTGCAGTTCAGGACCGAGCCGCTCGGAGAGAACGGCGGCGGCGAGGTGAAGGGCTACCAAGCCGACATCGGCCCCGGTTGGTGGGGCAAGCTGTACGAGGAGGGCGGTCGCGCGCTCTTGTGGGAGAAGAGCGGCGAAGAGCACGTCGTCAAGGACGGCTGGAACCGCTACGAGATCGAGGCGCGCGGCCACCACGTCAAGACGTGGCTCAACGGCAAGCCCTGCGTCGACCTCGAGGATCCCGCCGGCGCGCTGTCGGGCATCGTGGCACTCCAAGTCCACTCCGGCGGCGCGACCGAGGTGCGCTTCCGGAAGTTCGAGCTCGAAGTCCTGAAGTGACGGCGACGGGCAGCCGCCTCGCGAGGACGTGACGGCGATCCGAGGTGAGCGATGCGTGCACGACGCGTCGCACGCGTCGTCGGCCGACCACCTCGGTCGGAAATCGCTTCCGGGGTGCGACGCAGGATTCCGAAGTGCGCGGCGCGTGCGAATTGCGACGCTGCGATTCCGGCTGCATCCTGTGGGGATGCGATTCGAACGCCTGAACCTCCTCGGACTGCTCCTCACCGTCCTCGCGTCGGCCTGTGCTTCGACCGGCGGCGATTCGTACTCGAGCGACACGAGTTCCGTGCCCGAGGCCAACGGCGCCGCGCTCTACGCGACCGGGCGGGCCTACGAGTCGCAAGCGAACGCGTCCGACGCGGTCGATTTCTACACGCGAGCCGCCGACCTCGGCTACGCGCCCGCGTGCAGGCGCCTCGGCGAGATGCACTATCACGGACAGGGGATCGCGGTCGACCACGCGGCGGCCGCGAGGTGGTTCGCGCTCGGGTCGGCGCACGGCGATCCGGTGTCGAGCTCGAACCTCGGCATCCTCTATTGCTTCGGCCACGGCGTCGAACGCGATCTCGCGCGCGCGGCCGAGCTCTGGCGCGACGCCGCCGAGAAGGGAGTCGCCGACGCGCAGACCAATCTCGGATCGCTCTACTTCACCGGTGAGGGCGTCGCGCTCGATCGCGTCGAAGCGGCGAGTTGGTTCCGCAAGGCCGCCGAGAGTGGAGATGCGACGGGGCAGATGAAGCTCGGCCTGCAGTACGCCAATGGGTGGGGCGTCGAGCTGAATCCCGAGCAGGCCGTGCGTTGGATGCACGCCGCCGCGACGCAAGGCAACGCGCAAGCGCAGCACTACGTCGGCGTCTACGCTAACTCGGGCTTCGGGATGGAAGAGGACCCGATCGACGCGGCGCGTTGGTTCTGGAAGGCCGCCGCGCAGTCGAATCCGGAATCACGCGAGGCGTTCGACTGGATCGATCGCTCGTTGCGCGCCGAATACGAGCGCTCGGAAGCCCGCGGCCAGCGCTACATGGCGACCGTCTACTTCGAGGGGCTCGGCGAGTCCGTCGACGCGTGGATGGGCTTTCGTAACCTGCTGCTCGCCTCGTCGCAAGACGACCCGAAGGCGCTGCTCGCGACCGCGCACTGTTGGGCCGAGGGAATCGGCACCGAGAAGGACGCCGAGCGCGCGATGAAGGACTGCTTGCGCGCCGCGAACCTCGGCTACGCGCCGGCGCTCTTCGAATACGGCCTGCTCTACGACGATCTCGGTGGCTACACACGCGAGTCGCACACCGAGGCGGTGAAGTGCTATCGCGCCGCCGCCGAGAAGGGTGATGCGAACGCGAAAGCGATGTTGGCGCTCGAGCCCGACTTCGAGCGCGCGCTCGACGGCAACGGCCAAGCGCAACTCGACCTCGGCATCTGCTTCAGCCAGACCGAGATCCTGCGGCGCGACTTCGCCGCGGCGAGGCACTGGCTCGGGCTCGCGAGCGCTCAGGACGTCACCGACGCGAATCTGCGTCTCGGGCGATTGCTCGTCGCCGGTGGCGACACGGTGACCGTGATCGGCCGGCGCACGTACGAGCCCGATCCCGCCGCGGCGCTCCCCTACTACCGCAAGGCGGCCGAGTTCGGCTCCGTCGCGGCGCAGGTCGAGCTCGCGAAGCTCCTGGTGCGGCCCGGCACCGACTTCACGGACGTCGACGAAGCGACCCAATGGGCCAACCTCGCGTCGCAGAACGGCGACGACAGCGCGATCGACGTCGTGCAGGCGCGCGTCGACGACCAGCGCGCCTACGAGCGGTCGACGAGCGCCTCGACGTACTCCGCGGGCAGCGATGCGTACTCCTACGGCTCCGACACGTACGACGACGTCGACTCCGGCGACCCGATCCCCTTTTCGCCGTGCGGCTTCTGCGGCGGCGCCGGCGTGGTGATCCGCGAGCGCGGACGCTTCATCAACGGCCATTGGTGGCCGGACACGTACTCGACGTGCCTCGAGTGCAACGGGACGGGATCGCTCTGGCACTGATACGGAGCCAGGCTCCACCCCCGCTACTTCGACCGGTGCCGCCCGTTCGCACCGATCGAAGTGGCGGGGGTGGAGCCTGGCTCCGTACCCGGCGCGTGTCTACGATCGCGGCCTCATCCCACGAGGACTCCGCGCGATGATCCACCACATGGTTTTGCTGCGCATCAAGCCGCGCACGTCCAAGGCGACGATCGACAAGACGTTCGCGGCGATCGGCAGCATGAAGAAGCACGTCAAGGGCCTGAAGTCGTACGCGTGGGGCCCGTACCAATCGCCCGAAGGCTTGAACAAGGGGTTCAACTACGGGTTCGTGATGACGTTCACGAACGCGAAGGAACGCGACCTCTACCTCTTCCACCCCGAGCACGAGAAGGTGAAGGCGGCGGTGTTGAAGGTCCTCGACGGCGGGCTGGACGGCGTCGTCGCGTTCGACTTCTGAGCGAACGATGCGCGTCCGAATCGTCTTCTGCCAGGCCTGAGGCTACCGCAACCGCGCGGCGAGTCTCGCCGCGAAGTTGAAGGACGAGCTCGACCTCGCGGTCGAGTTCGAACGCGGACGTGCGGGCCAGTTCGACGTGCTCGCGGACGGTGAGCTCGTCGCGTCGAAGGACGAGGGCTTCCTGGCGAAGTTCTTCGGTGGCGGCTGGCCCGACGAGGACGAGATCGTGACGGCGATCGCGAAGCGTCTCTGATACGGAGCCAGGCTCCGCCCCCGCTACTTCGATCGGTGTGAACGGGCGGCGCCGATCGAACTAGCGGGGGTGGAGCCTGGCTCCGTTACTTGCCATCGTGCTCCGCGGCATAGTGCCGCGCGAGGTCGTCCTCGCCGAAGTCGTTCGCGAAGTCGCGCCAGAGCGTGTGCACGTGGTTGGCGTCGTTCTGCGTGTTGTCGAGCTCGATCGCGAGGCGCTTCGACTGCACGCGCCAGTAGTGCCCTTGGCCTTCCTCGGTGCCGCCGAGCCACAGGAAACACCACGAGTCCGGATCCTCCTCGCGCACGCGCTCCAGCACGGATTGCGAGAGCTCGGTCTCCAGGTTGCGCGCGTAGAGCTCGACCAACCCGAGCAGCGCCGCGCGCTGGCCGTCGCTCAGCGCGAGCGCCGGGATGCCCGCGGGCTTCTGGAAGCTCGCGCGGCGACCGGGCCCGAGCAACACGTCGCCCGGCACTTCGTCGGCGGGACACGCGATGCGCCTCTGATCCTCGTCGAGCGAGAGCACGAACGCGCGCGCCGCGTCCTCCTCTTCGCCGAGCACGCGCTTGCCGGTGGTCGGTCCGCTGCGGACGCGCGCCGGGTTCGAACCGAAGAAGAACGGCGTGACCGCGACGCGACCGTCGATCGACGTGAACGACAACGAGAGATGATGTCCCTCGTAGCGCCACGCCCACGGCTCCTTGTCGCTCGGCAGCCCGAACAGCGCGACGGTGTAGCGCTCGGGATCGCGACCGAGCGCGGGACGATCGGGTGTCGACTCGAGCTCGCGCAGCAGGCCCTCGAGCTCGACGATGCCGTCGACGCGCGCGAGGCCGCGTTGCGAGAGTGCGGTCGCGAGCAGTCTGCGCAGCCACCCGCGTTGCTCGAGATCCATGTCGGCGAGCGCGAGCCCACGCCGCTCGCGCGGCACGAAATGCCAGTCGCGCCGATACGCGTCGCCGAACGGGAAGTCGAGCTTCGCGAGCTGTCCCTCGTCGAGCGCTTCGCGCAGAGCGAGCGCCGCGCGCGTCATCTCGGTGCTCGACGAACCGCGATTCGCCGCCCAGAGCAGGCTCGACAGCAGCGCGAGCGGCAACAACCAACCACAGCGACGGATCAACGACGTCATCGAGAGCTCCTCGTCCGGACTGCCGCGCATCATCGGCGATCCCGGTCGCGAAGTACCGCTCGCTCGCGGATTCCGCGCGCCGCGGTCGACGCACGGCGGCTGGGTTCGCCTCGCGCGCGGCGCGACGGGCTCACGCCAGGCGCGCCGCGTGCTTGGCGAGCGCGTGCTCGAGCGCGTCGAGCGCTTCACTGTTCGCCCCGCGCGGCCGGACCCAGAGGAGCTCCGCCTGCGGCGCCGGCGCGGCGAGCGGCACGAACACCGCGCCCGAGTGCGGCAGCTTGCGGCAGTGGCGCGGCAGCAGCGCGACACCCTCGCCCGCGGCGACCGCCGCGAGCAGCAGCCCGAGCGAATCGAGCTCGGCCGCGATGTCCGGCGCGAAGCCGGCGGCTTCGCACGTCGCGACCAGGAACGCCCGACGGCCCGGGAAGAACGCATCGGAGAGCGACACGAATCGCTCCGCCGCGAGCGCCGCGAGAGCGACCGAGCGCGAGCTCGCGAGCGCGTGTTCGGCGGCGACCACCGCCTCGAGCGGATGGCGCACGAGCCGCCGCACGACGAAGAGCTCGCGATCGCGCGCTTCGAGGTTGCCCAGCAACGCCGCGTCGAGCTCGCCCGCGCGCAGCCGGTCGAGCTGCTCGCGCGGCGAGAGCTCGAAGAACGCCACGCGCGTGCGCGCCGAACTGCGCTTCTGCTCGCGCAGCGCCGGCGCGGCGACGTCGTCGAGGAACGGCGACAGCAGGCCGACGCGCAGCACCCGCTTGGCGTCGGCGAATTGCTCTTGGAGCTGCTGAACGCTGGTCTCCGCGTCACAGAGCACCCGTCGCGCGCGCACGAGGAAGAAACGGCCCGCATCGGTGAGTCGGATGCGCTGCTTGACACGATCGAAGAGGTCGACGCCGAGCTCGCGCTCGAGGCGCCCGATCTGACGGCTCAGCGCAGGTTGGGTGACGTGCAGCCGCTCGGCGGCGCGCGAGACGCTCGCTTCCTCGGCCGCGGCGACGAACGCGCGCAGTTGGTCGAACTCCATGACGGGACTTCATAACCAGACGGCATGATCTTCGGAAGCAAGAAGCATTGGAGCTCGCGCGGGCCCGGGCCTAGCTTGGGTCGGACCCGACCGATGAACGACGAATCCCGAAGCGCACCGCTCTCGCGCCGCACGCTGCTCGCCGGCGTCGCGGCGTGCGCGGCGCTGCGCCCCTTGGAGGCTTCCGCGATGACCACGAACGCTCCCGCACCGCAGATCCGCGTCCGCAAGTCCGCCGAACGAGGCCGCGGCCGGCACGGCTGGCTCGACAGCCACCACACGTTCAGCTTCGCCGATTACTTCGATCGCGAGCACATGGGCTTCCGCTCGCTGCGCGTGATCAACCAAGACCGCGTGACGCCGGGCGCCGGGTTCCCGACCCACCCGCACCGCGACATGGAGATCTTCTCGTACGTGCTCGAAGGCGAGTTGCAGCACAAGGACAGCCTGGGCAACGGCCGCGTGCTCGCGCCCGGCGAGATCCAGTTGATGAGCGCCGGCCGCGGCGTCACGCACAGCGAGTTCAACCCCAAGCGCGACGCGGGTCTCCACTTCCTGCAGATTTGGATCGAGCCCGCGATCGAGGGGCTCGCGCCGAGCTACACCGAGTGGAAACCCAAGCCCGAGCACGCCGACGCGCGCAAGGTGCTGCTGATCTCGCCGGACGGCCGCGACTCGAGCGCGACGATCCACCCGGACGCGTTCGTCCATCGCGTCCGGCTCGCGGCCGGCGAGTCGGTCGAGCACGCGCTCGCGCCCGGTCGCGGCGCGTGGCTGCAACTGATCCGCGGCAAGGCCACTTGGAACGGCACCGCGCTCGCCGCCGGCGACGGAGCGAGCACCGAGGACACGGGGACGCTCGTATTGGCAGCGAGCGAGCCGCTCGAAGCGCTGCTCTTCGACCTCGGCTGATCCGCGAAGCGCCGTGAGCGGCACGCGGCAGCCGAGCGCCACGCACCGGGCCGTGCGTGGCGGACCGCGGCCTCGCAAGCCGCTCGGTCCGCGTCGGTGAGGCGCTACACTGTGGCCATGCTCTCGGAGCTCGTTTCGCGCGATCCGGACCTCGCTGCGATCGTTCGTCGACTGGTCGAATGCTATGGGCCGGAGCGGATCTACCTGTTCGGCTCTCGCGCGCGCGCGGGCGCTGGTGCCGACAGCGACTACGACCTGGTCGTGTTGGTGCCCGACGACGCGGACGTCGATCGGCGCGACTGCGGGCGCTTCTACCGGAATCAACTGGGATTGCGCCGAGGCGCGGACGTCGTCGTGACGACGAGTTCCTCGTTCGACGCCAAGGCCGTGCGCGTGCCTTCGTCCTTGCCGGCGACCGTCTTGCGTGAGGGCGCGCTGCTGTATGCCGCGTGATCCGCTGGTGATCCAGGAGACTCGCGCCTGGCTCTCGAAGGCGGACGAGGACTTGTCCGCGAGCGAACTCTGCCTCCACGCTCGTCGCCCGCTACCCGCAAGCGCGACGTATCACGCCCAACAAGCTGCCGAGAAGTCGATCAAGGCCTGGCTGACGTGGAACGGATTGGCGTTCCGCAAGACACATCATCTGATCGAGATCGCCGAGCCCGCGTAGACCTTGGACCCGACGCTACGCGATCCGCTCCAGGCCGCGCTTCCGTTGAGTCAGTACGCTTGGAAGCATCGCTACCCGGGTGAGTGGGCTCCGCCGTCGAAGCTGGAAGCGACCGAGGCGCTGACGCTCGCGCAGGCGGTCTACCGCTCGATCCTCGATCGATTGCCGAGCGACGTCGCGCCGGGCTGAGCCACGGGACGACCCAGTTCGCTCGGCCACGCTGAACGGCACCGCGCTCGCCGCCGGCGACGGAGCGAGCACCGAGGACGCGGGGACGCTCGTACTGGCAGCGAGCGAGCCGCTCGAAGCGCTGCTCTTCGACCTCGGCTAGGATCGCTGAACCCTGCGGCGGTCCGGCGTCATGTAACCGGCCGAATCGGATCTCCGGTCCCGGCGCCGTCGCGCCGGCGCATGCGGACGTCCCCCCCCTCAGCCATTGGGAGCCTCGCCATGCACGTCCGAACCACAGTCGCCGTCGCTTTCGCGCTCACCGCCGCGCCCGCGCTGGCCCAGGTCCAACTCGCGCAGTTCGCCGGACAGCTTCCGCAGGAAAGCCTCGGCGACGCGCTCGCAGGTCTCGGCGACCTCGACGGCGACGGGCTCCCGGACTTCGTCGCCGGCGCACCCTTCCATCCGAACAACACGATCGAGCCCGGCCGCGCGTACGTCCGGCGCGGCTTCGACGCCGCGCCGATCCGCATGCTCGTCGGCAACTTCGGCGGCGACGACTTCGGATTCGCGGTCGCCGACGTGGGTGACGTCGACGGCGACGGCGTGCACGACGTGTTGGTCGGAGCTCCCGACTTGCTGAGCGGAGGCGGCCACGACTTCGCCGGCACCGCGGGCAGCGTCGAGCTCTTCTCCGGCGCGAGCGGCGCCGAGCTCCTCCATCTAGACGGCGACCTCGCGTTCGACATGTTCGGCATCTCCGTCGCCGGCCTCGACGACCTCGACGGCGACGGCGTGCCCGACTTCGCGGTCGGCGCGGTCGGCTTCGACGGCGGCGGGCCGAACCG
>JADLBP010000381.1 GCA_020847695.1 Planctomycetota bacterium | reverse complement strand
GAAGCTGACCGACAAGACGCTGTTCACCGAGCACCAGCAGGTGATCGGCACTCTGCAGTACATGAGCCCCGAGCAAGCGGCCGGCTCGCTCGACATCGACACGCGCACCGACGTGTACGCGCTCGGCATCGTGCTCTACGAGCTCCTGACCGGCAGCACGCCCTTCGACACCGCGACGCTGCGCGACGCGGTCTACAGCGAGATCCAACGCATCATCCGCGAGGTCGAGCCGCCGAAGCCGTCGACGCGCCTCGGGCAATCCGCCGAGGAACTCGCCAGCATCGCGGCGCGCCGGCGCGTCGAGCCCAAGCGCCTGGGCACGCTCGTGCGTGGCGAGCTCGACTGGATCGTGATGAAGGCGCTCGAGAAGGATCGCGGCCGTCGCTACGAATCCGCGCACGGCCTCGGCGAGGACATTCGCCGCTACGTCGCGGGCGAAGCGGTGCTCGCGGCGCCGCCGAGCGCGGGGTACCGGCTCCGCAAGCTCGTCGCGCGCAACCGCGGCGTCGTCGTCGCGGGCTCGGCGGTCGCGCTCGCGCTCGTGATCGGCGCGATCGCGTTCGCGTGGCAGGCCCGCGTCGCTCGCGGAGAGCGCGACGAGGCCGAGCGAGCGCGCGCCGCGGAGGCCGAGCAACGCCACGTCGCCGAGCAGCAACGCGAGCTCGCCGACCAACAGACGCTCGAAGCAAAGCGCCAGCAAGGCCTCGCCGAGGCGAATGCGACGGCGGAAGCCAAGGCTCGCAAGCGCGCGGAAGCGATCTCCGACTTCGTGAACGACGCGCTGCGCTCGTCCGATCCGAATTCCGGCGGCGAACAGGGCATCACGGTCGCGCAGGCGATGCAGCAGGCGATCGAGCTGCTCGACCAGGGCTCGTTCCGCGAGGAACCGGACGTCGAAGCGAGCCTGCGCACGTTGATCGCCGACATCCAGCACCGCAACGGTCGCGTCTCGGAAGCGCTGCCGCTCGCCGAACGCGCGCTCGCGATGTACACGGAGCTCGCTCCGAACGGCTCGACGGACGTCGCGCGGGCGCTCAACCAGGTCGCGACGATCCGTCAGGACCTCGGTCAGCTCTCCGAAGCCGAGCCGCTGTTCGAGCGCGCGCTCGCGATGCAGCGCGAGCTCCGTCCCGACGACAACGACGACCTCGCGATCGCGCTGAACAACCTCGGGTTGGTCCAGGCGTATCAAGGCAAGTTCGACGAGGCGGAGAAGCTGTTCGCCGAGTCGCTCGAGATGAAGCAGCGGCTCCGGCCGGGCGACAACGAGGACCTCGCGATGGGCCTGAACAACCTCGGCGCGATCCGCGATCAGCTCGGCCGCGGCGAGGAGGCGTTGAAGCTCTACGAGAGCTCGCTCGCGATGTACGACCGGCTCTTCGACTCGCACCCGCAGCTCGCGATGGCGCTGTACAACGTCGGGCAGGAGTACATCACCGTCGGCCGTCTCTCGGACGCGCGCGAGCTGCTCGACCGCGCGCTCGCGATGTACCGCTCGCTCTTCGCCGGCGACCATCCCGACGTCGCGCGAGCGATCAACGGCGCGGCGAACGCGCGGCGCGTCCTCGGTTCGCTCGCGGAAGCGGAGACGTTGAGCGCCGAGGCGCTGGCGATGCGCCAACGCCTGTTCCCCGGCGACCATCCGGCGGTCGCGAGCGAGCTCGCGATGCTGACCTACATCCGTCTCGACCGTGGAGAGCTCGCCGAAGCCGCGAAGACGGCAGAGGAGCTCGTCGCGATGCGTCGACGGCTGCACACGACCGACCATCCGGATCTCGCGAAGGCGCTCGAGTTGCTCGCGAGCGTGTATCGCGAGCAATCGCGTTACGCGGAGGCCGAGCCGCTGCTCGCCGAGTCGCTCGCGGTCCAACGTCGGTTGCGCGCCGGCGACCACGTCGACGTCGCACGCGCGATGAACCGGCTCGCCGCCGACCTCGTGGATCTCGACCGTGTGCCCGAAGCGGAAGCGCTCTCGCGCGAGGCGGTCGCGATGCTCCGGCGCTTGCTGACCGAGGACCATCCGTTGCTCGCGGCCGGCATCGGGAGCCTCGGATCGCTCTTGTTGAACGCGGATCGCGCCGCCGAGGCCGAGCCGCTGCTGCGCGAGGCGCTCGAGATGGCTCGGCGCTACTGGAAGATCGATCACTACGACGTCGCGGTCGCGTTGGGCAACCTCGCGCGAGCGCTGCACGTGCTCGGCCGCACGGACGAAGAGCGCGCGGCTTACGCGGAGTCGATCGCGATGCACCGCCGCTCGACGCCGACCGGCTCGACGACGCTCGCGAACGCGCTGTGGCGTTCCGGCTCGGCGCGGCTCGCCGACGGCGACGCCGCGGGCGCGTTGCCGGAGCTCGAGGAAGCGGTCGCTCTCGGCGAGCGGATGTTCGAGGCCGGCAGCGCGATCGACGTGAAGTTCCGCGCGTCGCTCGAGGCTTGCCGCAGCGCGCTGAAGCACTAGCACCGACGACGCGCAAGAGTTCGCACCGCGTTCGCGACCTTCGTACCGGTGCGCAGGTCGATTTTGCGAGCACGCCCAGCGCGGAGCGCGGGTCGCTCCGCGCCGGGCCCGCGCTGCAGGCTCTCGACGCCAAACACAGGCCGCGCGGACCTCGCTGCGCACGCCAGTCGGCCCGCCCAGGTCGCGCGGCGCGCCTCACGGGTTCGCGACGTTCGACCTGATGCGTTCAAGTCGCACCCGAGGACGCGACGATCCCGACGAGAGCAGCGCGCTCGCTCGACGGACTTCGTCTCGCGGCGCGCGCGAAGAACGTGCCGATGCGCTCGATCGAGATCCTCCGAGAAGAGCACCGCGTGCTCCGCGGCGTGCTCGATTGCTTCGACTCCGTGCTCGCCGCCGCATCGCGCGACAGCGCGCCGAACATGGAGATCGCGGGCGAGCTGCTCGGCTGGTTCGAGCGCTTCGCCGACGGCGTGCACCAGAACAAGGAGGAGCTCGGGCTCTTCCCCCGGATGCTCGCCGCCGCGCCGGAGATCTCGCGCGCGGTGCTGAAGGAGCTGATGTGGCTGCACGCCGAGGAGCGCAGGCGGCTCGTGGCGCTTCGCGTCGGCTTCGCGAGCGCGCAGGGCCCCGATGCGTGGGAACGCGGACGCTTCGTCGCGGCGGCGCGCGCGTATGTCGAGTTCCAACGCCACCACGCGTTGCTCGAGGACGAAGTGATCCTGCCGCGCGCGTGCGAGGTTCTCGACCCGGCGGTCGACGACGAGATCCTGCGCACGTACGCGCAGATCGAGCTCGACGCGCTCGGCCCGAACCCCGAGGATCCGCACGCGTTCCTCGCGCGGCTGCGCGCGCGCGCGAAGGAGCTCGTGCCCTCGCTCGTGCCGGCGGGCCACGAGGACCTCTGCGCGGGCTGCGACGGCTGCCGCGTCGCGTCCCCGGGCGCGTGCTCGCGCGGCTTCTGAGCGCG
>JADLBP010000380.1 GCA_020847695.1 Planctomycetota bacterium | reverse complement strand
GCAACGACGTCACCGACCTGCGCGAGCATTTCGCCGGTCCGCGCGAGCGCTACTACTGGACCGACCTGCACATCAACGTCGAAGGTCAGCGCCTGATCGCCGAGTTGCTCGCGCCCAAGCTCGACCGAGCGTTCGAGCGCGACGTGCGCTGAACGGCTGGTCGCGTTCGAGCGCGCGGGGTAGCCTGGCGACATGCGCTCGCTGCTCCGCTCGACGGTTTGGTTCCTGGCAAGTTCGCTCGCGGCGGCCCAGGGCACCGAGCCGCCGGGCGCGCCGGTCCTGAGCCGAACGCCGCCGGTCGCGACCGGCCAGAGCCCGACGCCCGCCGCGGCGAGCACCAAGCCGTTCGTGCTGACGCCGAAGGACGGAGCCGCGCTGCTCGTGCTGACCACCGACCGGCTACCGGGCGAGCGCCTGCGGTTCATCACGTGCGAGGCGGTGCTCGACGGCAACAACGACTTCGGCGTCAACCAGCTGAAGCTCGAGAGCTCGAAGTGGCTGCGCGAAGGCGTCGCGCCCGACGAGGTGCACTCGTTCACGTGGACGTTCGAGCCCGGCGTCGAGCTCAAGTTCAGCGCCAAGCCCGACGCCGACGGCGTCGACCTGAAGTACGTCGTCACCAACCACACGAAGAAGACGCTCGAGCGCGTGCTGGTGCACCCGTGCTTCCAGTCGATGGGTTCGCCGTCGTTCTTCCCAGGCACCGCCGCGCAAGCCGCGGACGACGCGAGCGGACGCAAGGCGCGCACCGGGATCCGCGACTACTCGGCGCTCCACGAGCGCCTCTTCCTCTGGAGCGAGGGCGAGCCGTTCGCGTTCGCGACATCGCAGCTCGCGAAGCAAGAGAGGCACCTCGCCTTCCTCGCGCGCGGCGAGAAGGAGATCGCCTGGGGTTGGTGGCAGAACGATTCACGGCGCTTCGACGAGCCGTGGATCGCGCTCCAGAGCAAGGACAAGCAGAAGGTGCTCGGCCTGACGTTCGAGCGCGCCGCGTGGGCGTCGGCGAACACCGGCGACGGCCGCGCGTGCTTCCACCTCTTCGGCACCGTCGGCAAGCTCGCGCCGGAAGCGCGCGGCGAGGTCACGGGCCGGATCTGGCTCGTCGACGGCGATCTGGCGGCATTCGCGAAGCGCGCGGCGGCCGCGATCGGGCCCACGCCCGCCGGCGGGGCCCGCGGAACCGGCGGCAAGTCGAAGAAGTGACCGTCAGAGGTTGCCGAGGCTGATCGCGCCGGTCGGGCAGTTGCGCGCGCACGCGTGGTCGCGCGTGCACTCGTAGTTCGCGGGCTTGCGGACGGTCGCTTTCTCGCCGTGCGCGGTGAACGCGTCGGTCTCGCAGACCGACTCGCACAAGCCGCAGCCGATGCACGCGATCGGGTCGATGCGCACGCTGACGAAGTCGCGCGGCGTCACCGGGCAGCAGAGACCGGCGACCGGCTCGCAGCGGACGAGCTCGCGCGTCGCCGAGTGCGACGTCAGCACCTTCAACGCCTCCTCCTCCCCGCGCCGCACGATGTCGGCGACGTCCTGGAAGTCGAAGCGCGCGAGGTGGCCGACCTTGGGTTGGATCAGCGCGGTGCGGTAGTCGAGCTGCATGTGCAGCTGGTGCTCGGTGATCACCTCTTCCGCGATCTCGAACGCGCGGAAGAGCGTCGTCGCGACCCGGCTCTTGTAGTTCGGCGTCTTGAACGTCGCCTTGACCGAGAGGTCGACCGCGATGATCAGATCGGGCCGCAACGTCTTCGCGAACCGCAGCGGCACCGAATCGACCATGCCGCCGTCCATGTAGTGGTAGCCGCCGCGCTCGTACGGCTCGAACACGCCGGGCAGCGCGCACGACGAGTACACCGCGTCGACCAGCGAGATGTCGTCGAAGCCCTGCGTGCCCCAGAACACCGAGCCGCCGGTCTCGAGCCGCACCGCGTTGCAGTAGAACGGCACGCGCGTCTCGCCGAACTTCGTGCGCGGCAGGATGCGCTCGAGCTTGCGCTTGAAGTGATCGCCCGCGTACATCGACGGCGCGCGCACGCCCTTCAGCAGGAACTTGACGACGTTGAGCTTGAAGTAGTCCTGGCGCTGGATCTCCGAGATCATCGACTCCATCTGCGCGAGCGAGTAGCCGCCTGCGGCCATCGCTCCGACCAGCGAGCCGATGCTCGTGCCGACGATCGCGTCGTACTCGATCCCGAGCGTCGCGAGCGCCTTGAGCACCCCGACGTGCGCCATGCCGCGCATGCCGCCGCCGCCGAGCACCAGGACGGTGCGCGGGCGAGTTCGGGCTCCGCTCGGACGCGCGAGCGGCGGTTCGGGGGTGTCGAGCATGGGACGTCGTCCGGATCGGCCGCGCGGACGGGAGAGCTTCAGGCCGGCGCGCGCAAGTCGCCGTGAGTTCTTGAGTTCGGGACGCGGAAGGGTCAACTTGTGCCCCGACTCGCGGCGCGCCGACGCGCGCCCGATGAGGGGGGAGCGATGAGACGAATCGGAGATTGGCGCGCGCTCGAACGGGCGCCGACGCAGGAGCTCAAGGCGTTGCAGGACGCGCGGTTGGCGCGTTTCGTGCGCGAGGAGCTCTATCCGTTCTCGCCCCACTACCGCCGCGTGTTCGACGAGGCGCGCGTCGCGCCGGGCGCGATCCGAACCGTCGCCGACCTGCGACGCTTGCCGTTCACCACCAAGCAGGACCTGCTGAACGCGCAGGTCGATCCCGAGCACCGGCTCGACTTCGTGCTGCAACCGTCGCCGGAGAAGATCCGCGCGAGCTGGCCGCTCTCGAAGAAGCTCGGGCTGCTGCTCGGCGGCGCGGCGAAGCGCGAGGAGCTGCGCTTCGCGTACACGCCGAACTTCGTGACGTTCACCACCGGCCGCTCGAGCGAGCCCGTCGCGTTCACGTACACGCCGCACGACTTGGAGGTGCTCGGCGAGGCGATCGCGCGCATGTTCGACGTCGCGCGGGTCAACGCGCTCGACGAGCGCCTGATCAACTTGATGCCGTTCGCGCCGCACCTCGCGTTCTGGGCGGTGACGCTGGGAGGCTTCACCACCGGCCGCATGGTGCTGCCGACCGGCGGCGGCAAGGTGATGGGCACCGACGGCAACCTGCGCATGATGGAGCGCGCGAAGCCGACCGTGCTCGTCGGCGTGCCGGGCTTCGTCTACCACCTCGTGCGGCAGGCGCGCGAGGAGAAGCGCGACCTCTCGCGGGTCCACACGGTCGTGCTCGGCGCCGAAAAGGTGCCGCCGGGACTGAAGACCAAGATGGCGGAGTGCCTCGCGGCGTGCGGGGCGAAGAAGGTGCACATCCTCGGCACCTACGGCTTCACCGAGTCGCGGCTCGCGTTCATCGAGTGCCCGACCGAGTTCGACGTGTCGAGCGGCTACCACGTGCAGCCCGACCTCTCGGTCTTCGAGGTGATCGATCCGAAGACCGGCGAGGTCGTCCCCGATGGCGCGGACGGCGAGCTCGTGTACACCGGCATCTCGGGCCACGGCACGTGCGTGCTGCGCTATCGCACCGGCGACCTCGCGGTCGGCGGGCAGACGTGGGCACCGTGTCCGCACTGCGGGCGGACGCTGCCGCGCGTCGCGAGCGAGCTGAAGCGCGTCAGCGAGCAGCACGCGCTCAGCCTGACCAAGATCAAGGGCACGCTGGTCGACCTCGCGCAGATGGGTTTCGTGCTCTCCTCGATGGCCGAGATCGAGGAGTGGCAAGTGGTGATCTCCAAGAAGGGCGACGATCCGCTCGAGCTCGACGAGCTCGAGGTCCGCGTCGCGCCGCGCAACGGCCTCGACGCCGAGGCCTTGCGCGAGAAGGTGAAGAAGGAGCTGGTCGCCGCGACCGAAGTCGCGCCCACCCGCGTGCAGGTGCTCTCGCTCGACGAGCTCGTACGCACTCTGGGGATGGAGACCGAGCTCAAGGAGAAGCGCTTCCTCGACCGACGCCCGAAATGACCATGGCCCAAGACCCCGCACGCACCGCCGTCCTCGCGCTCGGTTTGCGCTCGCCGCAGGCCAAGGCCGGAGGCGCGTTCGCGAAGGAGGACGCCGGCCACCTCGGCGCGACCGTCGCCCGCGAGGTGCTCGCGCGCTCCGGCGTCGGTGTCGGCGAAATCGAGGAGGTGATCGTCGGCTGCGTCGGTCCGCCCCACGACCAAGCGAACGTCGCGCGCGTCGTCGCGCTGCGCGCCGGCGTGCCGAAGGAAGTGCCCGCGTTCACCGTCGCGCGCAACTGCGCGAGCGGCATGGAGGCGCTCTCGCAAGCGGTCCTCCGGATCGAGGCCGGGGTCGGATCGTGCTACCTCGCGGTCGGCGTCGAGGTCATGAGCCAGTACCCGCTGATCGTCGGCCGGGAGATGACCGCGTTCTTCGATCGTCTGTCGCGGTCGCGCAGCGTCGGCGAGAAGCTGGCGACGTTCGCGAGCTTCCGCCCGCGCTTCCTCGCGCCCCGGATCGCGCTGCTCGAAGGCCTGACCGATCCGACGTGCGGCCTGATCATGGGCAAGACCGCGGAGATCCTCGGCCGCGAGTTCGCGATCTCGCGCCGCGACGCGGACGAGTACGCGCTCCGGAGCCACCAGCTCGCGGCGAAGGCGCGCGACGCCGGCCGGTTCGCGCGCGAGATCCTGCCGCTCCTGCCGCTCGGCGCGAAGGACGGCGCGAGCTCGCTCGAGCACGACGACGGCATCCGCGACACGCAGACGATGGAGGCGTTGGCCAAGCTCAAGCCGTACTTCGAGAAGCCCGACGGCATCGTCACCGTCGGCAACGCGTGCGGGATCACCGACGGCGCGACCGCGCTGCTGGTCACCAGCGAAGCGCGCGCGAAGAGCCTCGGCCTGAAACCGCTCGCCCGCATCCGCGCGGTGACGTTCGCGGGCCTCGATCCGTCGCGGATGGGCCTCGGGCCCGTGTATTCGTCCGCGAAGGCGCTGCAGCGCGTCGGCGTGACGCTCGCGGACGTCGGACCGATCGAGATCAACGAAGCGTTCGCGGTGCAGGTGCTCGCGTGCGCGAAGGCGTTCGCGTCGAAGCAGTTCGCGGAGCGCGAGCTCGGGCTCGGCGCCGCGCTCGGCGAGCTCGACTTCGCGCGCACGAACGCGAACGGCGGCGCGATCGCGCTCGGCCACCCGGTCGGCGCGAGCGGTGCGCGCATCGTGCTCACCGCCGCCCACGAGCTCGCGACCAGCGACCGCGCGTTCGCGCTCGCGACGCTGTGCATCGGCGGCGGACAAGGCGGCGCGACCGTCCTGGAGAAGCTCGCATGAAGCTCCCCGCAGGCATCCCGCTCGCCGCCGACGCGCCGCCCGAGGGCGCGTGCGTCCGAATCGAGCGCCCCGAGGACGGCCTCGCGGTCGTCGTGCTCGATCCGCCGCATCGCAAGATGCCGGTGTTCGACCTCGCGCTGATGCGCGACTTCGCGCTCGCGCTCGATCGATTGGAGAAGGACGACAGCGTGCGCGCCGTGGTCTTCGCCGGTCGCGAGCCGCTGACGTTCGTAGCCGGCGCCGACATCGACGTGATCGCCGCGGTCACCGACGAGGCGCTCGCGCACGAGCTCGGCCGCTTCGGCGAGCTGCTCTTCGCGCGCGTCGCCGCCTTGCGCGTGCCGACGGTCGCCGCGGTCGGCGGCCCGGTGCCCGGCGGAGCGTGCGAGCTCGCGCTCGCCGCGCGCTGGATCGTCCTCGCCGACGACAAGAGCTCGCGGATCGGTCTGCCGGAAGTGCGCCTCGGCATCCTGCCGGGCTGGGGCGGCACGCAGCGGCTGCCGCGGCGGATCGGCACGCCCGCCGCGCTCGAAGCGATCCTCTCGGGCAAGCTCTACGGGCCGCGCGAAGCGCTGAAGCTCGGGCTCGTCGACCGCCTCGCCGCGCCGCAGAACCTGTTGCGCGTCGCGAGCGACCTCGCGCTCGGCCGCGAGACGCCGCGCACGTTCTCGAAGCCGTGGCTCGCCAAGCTGGTCGACAAGAACGGCCTCGTGCGAGGCGTGGTCGAGCGCCAAGTGCGCGCGAAAGTCGAGAAGGAGACGCACGGGCACTACCCGGCACCGGTCGCCGCGCTCGAGCTCGCGCTGAAGGCGACGTCGACGCCGATCGAGAAAGGGCTCGAGCTCGAAGCGCGCGCGCTCGCCAAGCTCGCGATCAGCCCCGAGTGCAAGAGCCTGGTGACGATCTTCCGGCTCTCGGAGGAAGCGAAGCGCACGCGGCTGCTCGCCGACGGCTCCGAGGCCCGCACGCTCGCCCGCATCGGCGTCGTCGGCGCCGG
>JADLBP010000379.1 GCA_020847695.1 Planctomycetota bacterium | reverse complement strand
CGGGCTCGAAGTGCGTCACGTGCACTTGCACCTCGTGCCGTTGAAGGAGATCGACGACCTGAACTTCGCGAAGGCGGACCCGAACCCCGACCCGCAGGCTCTCGACGCGGCCGCCGAGAAGATCCGCACGGCGCTGCGCGCGCTCGGCCGCCGCGAGGTCGCGAGCTGACGAGGGCGGGCGGTTCTGCTTGAATGGACCGGCCCTCGGCCTGGCTTTTCCTTGCCCAAGCACCCTGAAGAGCTCGCTCGCGAGAAGATCGACTCGGCCCTCGCCGCGGCGGGGTGGAGCGTGCAGCGCTACCGGAAGTTCGATCCGAGCGTCGGTCCCGTCGCGTTGACCGACGTTCCGCTCGTCGATGGCGTGTGCGATTACCTTCTCGTGGTCGGCCGCGCGGCGATCGGCATCGTCGAGGCGAAGAAGGCGGGCACGACGCTCGCGGGCGTCGCCGAACAGTCGCGGTTCTACGGCGACAACCTGCCCGACTTCTTCGTGAAGGGTGAGCGGCCGCGGTTCTTCTACGAATCCACGGGGGTCGAGACCTTCTTCCGCGACGTGAGCGATCCTGACGCGCGTTCGCGGCGCGTGTTTGCCTTCCATCGGCCCGAGACGCTCGCGGAGTGGGCGAGCCAGCGCGAGACGTTGCGGGCGCGTCTCGCACGGACGCCGGGCGAGCACCCCCTCGCTCGCGCGGGCTTGCGCGAGTGCCAGGTCGAGGCGATCGAGAGTCTGGAGCGCTCGCTCGCCGAAGACCGGCCGCGCGCGCTGATCCAAATGGCGACCGGCTCGGGCAAGACGTACACGGCGTGCGCGTTCGTCGAGCGCTTGATCCGTCACGGCGGCGCGCGGCGCGTTCTGTTCCTCGTCGACCGCGCGAATCTCGGCCGCCAAGCGAAGGGCGAGTTCGAGCAGTTCGTGATCCCCGGCACCAACCGCAAGTTCACCGAGCTCTACAACGTCCAGCACCTTACGTCGAACCACCTCGATCACGTCGCGCGCGTGACGATCGCAACGATTCAGCGGTTGTACTCGATGCTGCGCGGCGAGGAGCTCCCGGAGGATCTCGACGAGCGCTCGGGTTTCGAGCTCGGTCTCGACAAGACGCCGCCGAAGGACATCGCGTACAACCCGGCGTTGCCGATCGAGACGTTCGACTTCATCGTCACCGACGAGTGCCACCGCTCGATCTACAACGTCTGGCGTCAGGTGCTCGAGTACTTCGACGCGCATCTGATCGGGCTGACCGCGACGCCGTCCAAGCAGACGATCGGCTTCTTCGGCGGCAACCTGGTGACGGAGTACGGTCACGAGCGCGCGGTCGCCGACGGCGTCAACGTTGGATACGAGGTCTACCGCATCAAGACCGAGGTCACCGAGCGCGGCGCGACCGTCGAGAAGGGTCTCTTCGTCGACAGGCGCGACCGGAAGACGCGCGCGCGGCGGTGGGAGGAACTCGACGACGATCTGACGTACGACGCGAGCGCCCTCGACCGCTCCGTCGTGGTGCCGTCGCAGATCCGTACGGTGCTGCAGGCGTTCAAGGATGCTCTCCCGGAGCTCTTCCCCGGCCGCGAGCTCGTTCCGAAGACGCTGGTGTTCTGCAAGGACGACAGCCACGCCGAGGATGTCGTGCAGCTCGCGCGCGAGGTGTTCGGCAAGGGCAACGACTTCGCGAAGAAGATCACCTACAACACCTACGACCCGGAGACGAAGCGCTACGCGAAGTCGGACACGCTGATCGCGGAGTTCCGCACCTCGCCGACACTGCGGATCGCGGTCACGGTCGACATGATCGCGACCGGGACCGACATCCGGCCGCTCGAATGCTTGCTGTTCTTGCGCGACGTGAAGAGTCGCATCTACTTCGAGCAGATGAAGGGGCGCGGGACGCGCGTCTTGACGCCGACCGACCTGCAAGCGGTCAGCGGGTCCGACGCGCGCGCCAAGACGCACTTCGTGATCGTCGATGCGGTCGGCGTGTGCGAGAGCGACAAGACCGATTCGCGCCCGCTCGAGAAGAAGCCGACCGTGGCGCTCGACAAGATCTTGATCGACGTCGCGTTCGGGAAGCGCGACGAGGACACGCTTTCGAGTCTCGCCGGTCGGCTCGCGAGGCTCGATCGAGCGGTCGACGACGAGCGGCGGCGAGAGATCGAGGCGTTGGCGGGCGGGCGCAAGCTCTCGGTGCTCGCGCGCGACCTGCTGCGCGCGCACGACCCCGACGAGATCGCCGCGGCGGCGACTGGGAAGCCCGGCGCGAGCCCGGCCGAGACAAGCCCCGAGCGTTTCGACGCCGCGCAGAAGGCATTGATCGACGCCGCGTGCGCGCCGTTCGACAAGCCCGCGCTGCGGGAAGCGCTCGTGCTCGCGAAGAAGGAGACCGAGCAGACGATCGACGTCGTGACGATCGACGAGGTCGTCTACCGCGGTTTCGATCCGGCCGCGAAGGAGAAGGCGGCGAGCCTGGTGCGGTCGTTCCGCGAGTATATCGAGGCGCATCGGGCGGAGATCGACGCGCTGAAGATCCTCTACAGCCGACCTTACGGCCAGCGACTGACCGAGTCGATGCTGAAGGAGCTCGAGAAGAAGCTGCGCGCGAAGGACGCGGCGTTCAACGAGGAGCTCTTGTGGAGCGCGTTCGCGGCGACGAAACCAGAGCGCGTGAAGGGCCGGACGCAGGTCGATCGCTTCGCGGATCTCGTGCCGCTGGTGCGGTTCGCGTTGGAGCGCGAAGAGGTGCTCGCGCCGTTCGCGGACTCGGTGCGCGTGCGGTTCGAGCAGTGGCTCGGGCGCAAGCGGACCGAGGGCGTCGTCTTCAGCGAGGACCAGCGCGCGTGGCTGGAGCTCGTCCGCGACCACGTCGCGACCAGCCTCAGCATCGAGCCCGGCGACCTCGACTACGCGCCGTTCCACCAACAGGGCGGCCGCGGCCGCGCCCACCAACTCTTCGGCGGGGAGCTCGCGAAGCTCCTCGACGAGTTGAATGAGGTCTTGGCGGCGTGATGCAGCTTGGTGAGTACGAACTTCCTCGCGGGTGGCGGTGGGCGACGATCCCCGAGCTCGTCGGCCCGGACGGTGTGTTCTGCGATGGTGACTGGGTCGAGAGTGTCGACCAGGATCCGACGGGCGATGTTCGTCTCATCCAGCTTGCCGATGTCGGTGACGGGGTCTATCGCGATCGCTCGGAGCGCTTTCTGACACGTGCGAAGGCGCAGGACCTTCGCTGCACGTTCCTCGAAGAGGGCGACGTGCTGATTGCCCGCATGCCGGATCCATTGGGACGCGCGTGCATCTTTCCAGGCGACACAAAGCGGTCCGTTACGGTCGTCGACGTGTGCATCGTGCGATCGCAACGGAAGGTCTTCGAGCCCCGCTGGCTCGCAGCGTTCGTAAACGCCGGTCCGGTTCGCGCGGCGGTCGCCGCGCTCCAAGCTGGCTCGACGCGCAAGCGCATCTCTCGGTCGAACCTCGGTACGATCCCACTTCCCGTTCCGCCGCTCGACGAGCAACGCCGCATCGTCGCGGAGATCGAGAAGCAGTTCACGCGGCTGGACGCGGGCGTTGCGGCGTTGCGGAGGGTCCAAGCGAACCTGAAGCGCTACCGCGCGTCGGTGCTGAAGTCCGCGTGCGAGGGCCGCTTGGTCCCGACCGAAGCCTCCCTCGCCCGCGCCGAGTCCCGCCCCTTCGAATCCGGCGCCGACCTCCTGCAACGCATCCTTGCCGATCGGCGCGCCAGGTGGGTGGGCCGTGGCGCCTACAAGGAACGCGTCAGTCCGGATCCGGCGTCACTGCCAGATCTCCCCGACGGTTGGGCGTGGCTGACGATGGTCCAGGCGGGCGAGGTTCAGCTTGGCCGTCAGCGCGCGCCGCAGCACCACAGCGGCGACAACAT
>JADLBP010000378.1 GCA_020847695.1 Planctomycetota bacterium | reverse complement strand
TCGGATGATCTACCGCTGCCTGACCGTCAACGACTACGGGCTGCCGGAACTCGAGAAGGACCTGGTCGACTTCCTGCGCAAGGAATGACCCCAGGATCGGACCCAGAGAGGCGCGCGGCGAGTTCGAGAGAGCTCGCCGCGCGTGTTTTTGGGCTCGGAGCTCTGCGCGCGCGCCGCGACTCGCCGCGGTCGGCATTCCATGGCAGACTCGTGCTCGTTCGCGCGCCGCGGGCAACTTCGAGCCCGCGCATCCTCGCCGCGCGCACGGCTCTGATGACCATCGTGCCCGCCACGCTTGCACCTCGCGCTTCTTCGATGTTGCGCTTCGACGTCGGCACGCAAGCGTGGTGGCTCGATCGCGCGCTGGCCCTTGCCGCCGGCACGAACGCGGTGATCGCGATCTCGGCGATGTACGCGCGACTCGCATTCGCGCGCGAGCTCGGGACGGACGCGGGGGGCGCGACGGTCCTCGCCGCGCTCGCGCTCGGCGCGTTCTGGAGCTTCGCGACGTTCGGCGGGTTCTTGCCGAATGCGTGGCTCGGACGGCGACGGTGGCTCGCACTCGCCACCGGAGTGGTCGGTTGCGTCGCGGGCCTGCTGCTCGGCTTCGGGAGCGGGAGCCTCGTCATCGCGCCGATCGTGCTCGCCGACGAGTTTTGGCCGATCGACTTCACGCCGGTGCCGTGGCTCGAGCTCTCCAGACTGGCGGCAGTGTGGACGTTCCTCGCGGTGCTGACGAGCGCGTCGCTCACCGCGCAGGTCGTCGTGCTCGCGCGCGGCTTCACGCACGCGTTCCCGCGCGACGCGCGGGCGGCCACCGACGCTTGACCGACCGCGGCGAGCCGCGCGTCAGCGTGCGGTGACGTCGATCGTCACCCGGTTCTCGCCGAACGCGAGGACGAGCTCGCGCTCGACGTGCACTCCTCCCGGCAGATCGAGCGCGAGGCGCACGGGACACACCGGGAGGCTCTCGATCGAGAACTCCGTGCCACGGAACGTGCCGCGCGAAGTCGAAGGCAACGCTTCCTTCATCCGCATCAGGCCGCTCTGGATCACCACCGACAGGTCGTAGAGTCCTTGCTCGACCTCGCCCGCGTTCCGCAGCTCGACGACGAGCCTCGCACCGCTGCGCAGCTCGAACGTGAGCGGCTCCGAGCGCGGCGGATCGAGGAACGAGAGCCAACGCTCCGCCCGCACCGTCGTCGGCGTGCGCGCCTCGAGCACGTAGAAGCCGTCGCCCGCCGGCAGCGCGACCTCGAACGAGCCGTCCGCGCCCGCGACCGCTCGAGCGCACGGCCGGCGCGAGAGCTCGGGCGGGTGCTCGACGTCGTTCTCGAGCTCGCGCCCGCCGCCGACGGGCTGCGCGAGGAACGCGTCGATCGTCGCGCCCGCCGCCGGCTCGCCGCGCGCGTCGCGGACGATGCCGCGCGCGACTCCGCCCTGTTGCGCGCCGACGGTGACGCGGTCGATCGCCGGCGCTCGCACGAACAGCCAGATCAGCACCAGCGGCGTTCCGATGAAGATCGCGCCGAGCAGGATGACGATCGACCGGCCGCTCATCGCGCGACGATCACAACGCTTCGGCGCGCGCGATGCAAACGAATCGAGCTCACAGGCGCGCGCGCAACGTCAGCGTGCCGACCGCGAGCTCGACGTCGCTCTCGAAGCGCCGTCCGTCGAGCGTCGAGATCGACAGGTGCGCCGCGCCCGGCACCAATCGATCGACCGCGAACGTGCCGCCGTCGAAGCTGCCGGTCCAGATGCGCGTCGTCGTGCCGAGGCCCCACCAGCGGGTGCCGCGGTGCTCGAGTTGGTAGCCGCCGCGCAGCTCGCCGGCGCCGCTCTTCAGCTCGAGCTCGACCACCAAGCGCACCGAGCGCGGGAGCTCGAAGTTGACCGGCGGCGGCACGGCGATCGGATTGCGCTCGGCGTCGAGGAACGAGAAGAAGCGCTCGCACGCCTCGAACTCCTCGAGCGACGCGCGGAGCACGTAGACACCCTCGACCGGATCGACCGCGATCTCGTACAGACCATCGGGACCGGTCTCGACGCGCACCGTGTGGGTCTCGTCGAACGCGAGGTCGTCGCTCGCTTGGACCAGTCGGCCGGGCGTCTTGCTCTTCGGCGCCCAGTGACCGGCGCGCACTTCGACGAGCGCTCCGGCGAGCGCTTGGCCCGCGGTGTCGCGCACGACGCCGCGCACCACGCCGCCCGGCTGCGCGCCGCTCCACGCACCGTCGCGCGCCGCGGTGCGCGTGATCGTGAAGAACACGACCGCCGGCACGCCGCCGAGGAAGAGGCACGCGAGCAGGACCAGCACGCGTGCTCGCATCGCGATCCTCGCGAGCGCCGGATCAGGCGCGAACGCCGGCCTTCGACTTCTTGCCCGCGGCGAGTCGCTCTTCCGCGAGCTTCTCCGCCGCCGCGCGCGTCGAGATCTTCTCGGTCTTCGCGATCTGGTACACGCGCTTCAGGTTGTCGTACACGCGATCGACCTTGGCGAGCGACTTCTTCTCGTCGTAGCCGCCCGGCAGGAGCTCGATCGAGACGTTGACGATGCCGCCCGCGTTGATGACGTAGTCGGGCGCGTAGAGGATCCCGCGCTCCTTCAAACGGTCGGCGTGGTAGGGCTCGCGCAACTGGTTGTTCGCGGCGCCGCCGATCGCCTTGCACTTGAGCTTCGGGATCGTCTGGTCGTTCAGCGTCGCGCCGCGCGCGCACGGCGAGTACACGTCGCACTCGACGTCGAGGTGCGTCGCGTCCGGCACCGCCTTGAAGCCGAACTTCTTCGAGAGCTCCGCGACGCGCGCATCGTTGATATCGCAGATGATCACTTCGGCGCCCTCTTCCTTCAGCATCTCCGCGAGGCGACCGCCGACCGCGCCGACGCCTTGGATCAGGACGCGACGGCCCTTGAAGCTCGGGCTGCCGAACGCTTCCTCGAGCGTCGCGCGCAGACCGACGAGACAGCCGCGCGCGGTGTACGGGCTCGGGTTGCCGGAGCTGCCCTTGTCGCGCGAGAGACCGGTGACGTGCTTGGTGGTCTCCGCGACCATCTCGAGATCGGCGATGCCGATGTTCATGTCCTCGGCGGTGATGTAGCGGCCCTTCACCGAGTCGATGAAACGCCCCATCGCGTGGAAGAGCGCTTTGCTCTTCGTCTTCGGGTCGCCGATGATCACCGACTTGCCGCCGCCGAGTCCGGTCTCCGCGACCGCCGACTTGTACGTCATCCCCTTCGCGAGGCGGAGCACGTCGAACAGCGCCTCGTCCTCCGACGCGTACGGGAGCATGCGCATGCCGCCGAGCGCCGGGCCCAGCGTCGTGTCGTGCACCGCGATCAACGCGTGCAGGCCGCTTTCCTTGTCGCGGCAACGAACGACCTTCTCGTACCCGTTGACTTGGATCTCGGAGATTTCCATGGAGCGAAGGGCCGCGCGCGGGCTGGCGTGACCGGCTGGGTTAGGGGTTGGGCGAGCGAAAGGGCGCGGCATCCTACGCCCGAGCCCCGCGGTGGTCGAGTCGCGGGCGGGCGGGCTCGAGCGCGAGGCTCGGGCGCGAATCGGCGCAAAGCTCGCTTGCGACGGCGGTTCCGCGCCGGCCGGGCGGGCTCGGATGCGACCCGTGGCGGCCGCCGAGCTCGGGCGCGAACGGCTGAGTTCCGGAACGACGGGGCGCGACCGGAGCGCGCTCGGGCGAGCCGGGTTGCGACGGAGCGCGGCCTCGCGCGCTCGGTCGCTCGGCGCCGCGTTCGACTCGGCTCGCGGGCACGAACCGGACCGGCGCGACGTCAGACGTCGTCGCTGGTGTCGTCGCCGATCACCGCTTCGGCTTCCTCGGCGCTCTCCGCGGCCTTCTCGGCCTTTTCCTTCTCCGCGTCCTCGCCGGTCTTCTTGGTGTTCTTGCACTCGGGGTAACCGGTGCACGCGATGAACGGCTTGCCCCAGCGCGACATCTTCTCGACCATCGGCTTGCCGCACTTGTCGCAGACGATGCCGGTTTCCT
>JADLBP010000377.1 GCA_020847695.1 Planctomycetota bacterium | reverse complement strand
CTCGCCGCGAAGAAGAAGCAGAACTACGTCGGCGATCTCGGTCGGCCCGAGGTCGCTCCGGCGTGGCACTTCCTGGTCGGCGACGAGGCTGCGATCCGCGAGCTCACTGCCGCGGCGGGCTTCCGCTACGTCTACGACACCGAGCAGAAGCAGTTCGCCCACGCCGGCGGCGTCATCGTCGTCGGGCCGGGTGGGGTTCTCTCCAAGTACTTCTACGGCATCGAGTACAGCCCGCGCGACGTGCGTCTGGGCCTGGTCGAGGCGAGTCAGGGCAAGGTCGGATCGATCGTCGACCAGGTCCTGATGATGTGCTTCCACTACGACCCCACGACGGGCCGCTACACGCTCGCCGTGATGTCCGTGGTGCGCATCCTCGGAGTGCTCACCGTGCTCGCGATCGCGTCCTTCGTCGTGCGCCACTGGGTGCGCGAGTCCAAGAAAGCCGCCGGCCTTCGTGCTGCCACGGCCGGTGAAAGCAGGTAGACCCCATGTGGAAGGGCATTCCCCTATTCCCCGATAGCGCCTCGACGTACTCCGACGCGGTCGACTACTTCTACTTGGCGCTCGTCGTCATCAGCATCTTCTTCACGGTGCTGGTCGCGGCCCTCGTAGTCGTGTTCGCGATCCGCTACCGGACCCGTCCGGGAAGCGCCGGCGCCGTGCAGATCCACGGTTCGCACGGGCTCGAGATCTTCTGGACGGTGGTGCCGCTCGTCATCGTGATGGCGCTGTTCGTCTGGTCGACCAAGATCTGGTTCGTGGTCACGCGGCCTCCCGCGCACGCCGAGCAGTACTACGTCACCGGCAAGCAGTGGATGTGGAAGATCCAGCACCCGACGGGACAGCGCGAGATCAACACGCTGCACGTGCCGGTCGGAGTGCCGATCCAGCTGCGGATGATCTCCGAGGACGTCATTCACTCGTTCTTCATCCCGGCGTTCCGCGTCAAGCGCGACGTGCTCCCGGGCCGTTACTCGACGATGTGGTTCGAAGCGACCAAGGCGGGCACGTACCACTTGTTCTGCGCGGAGTACTGCGGCACCAAGCACTCACAGATGATCGGCTCGGTGATCGTGATGGAGCAGGCGGACTACGAGCTGTGGCTCGCCGGCGCCGCAGCGGGCGAGAGCCCGCAGGCACAAGGTGAGAAGCTCTTCGCCGCGTCGCGCTGCGACACGTGCCACACCGGCAAGCCCGATGCGCGCGGCCCCGACTTCAAGGGGCTCTGGGGCAAGCAAGTGCAGCTCTCCGACGGCTCGAGCGTGGTCTTCAACGAGGACTACGTGCGCGAGTCGATCCTGGTGCCGACCGCGAAGACCGTCGCCGGCTTCCAACAGCTCATGCCGACCTACGCCGGCCAACTCGGTGAGGATCAGATCCTCTCCTTGATCGCGTACCTCAAGTCGCTGTCCGATCCCGCCCAAGGAGGTGCCAAGCCGTGAGCAGCACCGTCGCCACTCCCGCGGCCGAACCGCGGACCAACTATCTCAACGTCGATTACGGCTGGAAGTCGTGGGTCTTCTCCACCGACCACAAGCGCATCGCGATCATGTACTTGATCACGATCGCGTTCATGATCTTGGTCGGCGGTAGCTTCGCCATCCTGGTGCGCCTCGAGCTCGCCACGCCCGCCGGCGATCTGCTGCAGTCGGAGACCTACAACAAGATCTTCACCATGCACGGCGTGGTGATGGTCTTCTTCTTCCTGATCCCAGGGGTGCCGGCGGTGCTCGGCAACTTCCTGGTGCCGATCATGATCGGCGCGAAGGACCTAGCGTTCCCGAAGATCAACCTGCTGTCGTACTACGTGTTCCTCGTCGGCATCCTGCTGACGCTGACCGCCGCGGCGATGGGGGGCATCGACACCGGCTGGACCTTCTACACGCCGTACTCGAGCACGTACTCGAACGGCCAGGTCGCCCTCGCGGCGGTCGCGGTGTTCATCACCGGCTTCTCGTCGATCCTGACCGGCCTCAACTTCGTGGTCACGATCCACAAGATGCGAGCGCCGGGGATGACGTGGTTCCGCATGCCGCTGTTCATCTGGGCGCACTACGCGACCAGCTTGATCATCCTGCTGAGCACTCCGGTGGTCGCGATCACGATCGTGTTGGTCGCGCTCGAGCGCCTCTTCCATGTCGGCGTGTTCGACCCGACGTACGGCGGCGACCCGGTGCTGTTCCAGCACATGTTCTGGTTCTACAGCCACCCGGCCGTGTACATCATGATCCTGCCCGCGATGGGCGTGATCAGCGAGCTGATCAGTGCTTTCTCGAAGAAGCGAGTCTTCGGCTACCCGGTGGTCGCGTTCTCGTCGCTCGCGATCGCCGTCATCGGCTTCTTCGTGTGGGGACACCACATGTTCGTGACGGGTCAATCGACCTACGCGGGCGTGGTGTTCTCGGTGATCACGATGCTGGTCGCGGTGCCTTCGGCGATCAAGGTCTTCAACTGGGTGTCGACGATGTACAAGGGCGACGTCTGGATGACGACGCCGATGTGCTTCGCGATCGCGTTCATCGGCCTGTTCACGGTCGGCGGCCTGACCGGGATCTTCCTCGGCACGATGGGCCTGGACATCCACATGCACGACACGTACTTCGTCGTCGCGCACTTCCACTACGTGATGGTCGGCGGGATGGTGACCGCGTTCTGGGGCGGGCTCCACTTCTGGTGGCCGAAGATGTTCGGCCGCATGTACCCCGAGAACATGGGGCGCGTGTCCGCCGCGATCATCTTCATCGGCTTCAACATGACCTTCTTCCCGCAGTTCATCCTCGGGTACATGGGCATGCCGCGCCGCTATCACTTCTATCCCGAGGAGTGGCAGGTGCTGAACCTGCTCTCGACGGCGGGCGCCACGCTGCTCGGTATCGGCTACCTGCTGCCGATGGTGTACCTGCCGTGGTCGCTGAAGTTCGGCAAGGTCGCGAGCAAGAACCCCTGGGGCGCGAAGGGCCTCGAGTGGGAGACCGATTCGCCGCCGACGACCTTCAACTTCGACAAGGTGCCGGTCGTCACCGAGGAAGCCTACGCGTACCCCGAGGGCGCGCGTCACCAACCGGAGGCCAAAGTTGTCTAGCGTCGACGCAACCGGGCTCGCCCACCACTTCGAAGATCTCGAGCAGCAGCGCGAGGCTGCGACGCTCGGGATGTGGGCGTTCCTCGTCACCGAAATCATGTTCTTCGGCGGGCTCTTCGGGGCCTACGTCGTGTATCGCACGATGTACCCCGAGGCCTGGGACAACGCGAGCAACCAGCTCGACGTGTTCCTCGGCGCGGTCAACACCACGGTGCTGATCGGCTCGAGCCTGACGATGGCGCTCGCGGTGCGTTGCGCCGCCAAGGGCAACAACAAGCAAGTCGCCGGCTTCACGTTCCTGACCCTGCTGCTCGGCTTGGTGTTCCTCGGCGTCAAGGTCATCGAGTACAAGCACAAGTGGGATCACCACCTGATGCCGGGGCCGCACTTCGAGCTCAACGGCGTCGTCGGCGGCCACGAACAGATCTTCTTCGCGCTCTACTTCGCGATGACCGGGATGCACGCCTTCCACATGATCATCGGCGCGGGCCTGATGCTGTGGGTGATCATCAAGGCGCTGCGCAACGACTACACGCCGCAGAACCACACGCACGTCGAGATGATCGGCCTCTACTGGCACTTCGTCGACATCGTCTGGATCTTCCTCTTCCCGTTGCTCTACCTGCTCGGCAAGCACGGCCACGACATCGCCGGCGCGGCCACCGGAGGACACTGATGAGCTCCAACCACCCGCACATCACGCCGCTGAAGACCTACTTCGCGGTCTTCGCGACCCTGATCGTCGGCACCTGGCTGACGTATTGGGTCGCGTACAAGGACTTCGGCTGGCTCAACACCCCGGTCGCGATGGCGATCGCGATCGTCAAGGCCGGCGTGGTCGTGCTCTACTTCATGCACGTGAAGTGGCAGTCGAAGCTGACGATGATGTTCGCCGCCGGCGGCTTCATCTGGCTCTTCACGCTGTTCGCGTTCACGCTGCAGGACTACTGGACGCGCGACTGGATGCCGATCTACAAGTAGCGCGAGCTTCCCAGCCCGAGAGCGACGGCGGCGGTCCGAACGACCGGCCGCCGTCGCGCTTTCCGATGCACCCCTCCAACCCCACGAGCGCCTCGATCCACGCGCGCAAGCCCCGCCACGGCGATCGCCTCGTCGCGAACGTCGAGGGCTTCGACGAGCGCGGTCGAGCGCGCGGTCGGACGCGCGACGCGAGCGGCGAGTACGCGGTCGAGCTCGCTCGCGGCGTGCCGGGCGACGAGGTCGAGGTCGAGGTGCTCGGCCGCCGTCGCCAGGCGTTGCACGGCCGCGTGCTCGCGTGGACGCGCGCGTCGGCGGAACGCGTCGCGCCGCGTTGCGCGCACTTCGCGGCGTGCGGAGGCTGCAGCTTCCAGGACGCGGCGTACCCGGCGCAACTCGCGGCGAAGGAACGGTTGCTCGAGCGCACGCTCGCGCGCGCGGGCCTGGCGCTCGACGGCGTCGAGCTCCGACCGGTGCGTCCGGCTCCGGCGGTGTTCGGCTACCGCACGAAGATGGACTTCACGTTCTCGTCGCGGCGTTGGATCGACCTCGACGAGCCCGCGGGCGCGGTCGCCGACTTCGCGCTCGGGCTGCACCCGCGCGACTTCCACGGCAAGGTGATCGACGTCGGCCGCTGCGAGATCCAGTTCGAGCGCGGGAACCACGTGCTGCGCACGGTGCGCGAGCTGTGCCGCGAGCTCGGCTTCGCGCCGTGGGACGTCGTGCGCCACACCGGCTTCGCGCGGCACCTGGTGTTGCGCGAGAGCCGCGCGACCGGTGAGTTGCTCGTCAACCTGGTGACCGCGACCGAGGAGCCCGAGCGCATGGCGACGTTCACGCGCGAGCTGCTGCGCCGCGCGCCCGCGATCACGACCTTCGTCCAGAACCTGCACTCGAAGCCGGCCCAAGCCGCGCTCTCGGAGCGCGAGCTCGTCCACCACGGCCCGGGCTTCGTGCGCGAGCGCTTGGGCGAGATCGAGTTTCGTCTGTCGTCGAGCTCGTTCTTCCAGACCAACGTCGCGCAGGCGGAGGCGCTGCTCGAAACGGTCGTCGAGGAGCTCGCGGCCGGCGGCGACGAGCACGTCGACGACCTCTACTGCGGCACGGGCGCGCTCGGCTTGAACCTGGCGCGCCGGGTGCGCGCGGTCACCGGGTTCGAGCTCGTCGAAGCCGCGGTCGCCGACGCGCGCGCGACCGCGGTCGCGAACGGGATCCAGAACGCGACGTTCGTCGCGGGCGACCTCGCGCGGACGCTGGTCGCCGAGGCGCGCCCGGCGGGGGAGCCGACGGTCGCCGTCGTCGATCCGCCGCGCGCGGGGTTGCACCCGAAGGTGCTCGCCGCGTTGATCGTCCGCGCGCCGCGCCGGGTGGTGTACGTCGCGTGTCACGCCGCGTCCGGCGCACGCGACGCGGCGGAGCTGGTCGCGGCCGGCTGGCGCCTCTTGCGCGTCCGTCCGCTCGACTTCTTCCCGCACACGCCGCACCTCGAGACCGTGTTCACCCTGGAGCGCGCCGGATGAGCCGCGAACCCGAGGAGCGCGGTCCGAAGCTGCCGCCGGTCGCGCGGGCGAGCCTGTGCTCGCGCTGCCGCCACGTGCAGCTGATCGAGAGCGCCAAGGGCTCGGTGTTCCTGCTCTGCGCGCTCGCCAAGACCGATCCGCGCTTCCCGAAGTACCCGCCGCAGCCGGTGTTGGCGTGCCGCGGCTTCGCACCCTGAGCGACGCCGACGGCGCTCGTTGCGGGTGCCCGGTCGGGCCCCTAGATTCTCGCCATGTCGATCAAGCTCCACTGCGAGCCGGGCACGCTCCTCGCCGCGACGCCGGAGATGCTCGATCCGAACTTCATGCACGCGGTGGTGCTGGTCTGTCAGCACGCGAACGAGGGCGCGTACGGCCTCGTGCTCAACCGTCGCTCGGAGTACACGACGCGCACGCTGCTGTCGGAGCACCCGACGCTCGGCCGCTACGACCACCCGATCTACGTCGGCGGTCCGGTGCAGCTGAACTCGATGCAGATCCTGCACCGCGCGCCCGATCACATCGACGGCGGCGTCGAGCTCGTCCCCGGCCTGTGGATCGGCGGCGAGCTCGATCACGTCGCGCGCTTCATCGCGGAGCAGGAGGCGACCGAGGATCGCGTGCGGCTGTTGGTCGGTTACGCGGGTTGGGGCGCGGGTCAGCTCGACGCCGAGCTCGCGGGCGGTTCGTGGGTGCCGGCGCCGTGCGCGCCGGAGGACGTGTTCCGCCGCGACCCGGAGAACCTGTGGCGCGACGTCTTGCGCACGATTCGCGGCGAGCTAGAGGGCCTCGAGAACGAGCCCCCGGCGCCGGAATGGAATTGACGTCCGCGCGTCGACGCGCGGACGGGTGGTCGAGGTCGGACGCGGTCCGAGCGGAAGGTGGGTAGTGGCGTGAAGCGATTCCTGAAGTGGGCGGCGATCGGGCTCGGAGCGTTGCTCGTGGTGCTCGCGCTCGCGGTGTTCGTGTTCCCGTCCGCGCTGGCGAACGCGTCGCGCGGGTGGATCGAGAGCGCGTTCGCGGAACGCTTCCATGGCACGGTCGTGCTCGGCGAACTCGAGCTCGCGTGGAGCGGCCCGCAGACGATCCGCTCGGTCGAGGTGTTCGACCCCGAGGGCAAGAAGGTGCTCGCGACGACGATCGTCGCGCCGTCGCTCAGGCAGTTGCTCGACCGCAAGCAGCTCGGCAAGGCGCGGATCGAGCTCGAAGCCGACCTGGTCGCCGACGACGCCGGCGTCACCAACCTCGAGCGCGCGCTCGCGCCGCGCGAGCCCGCGAAGAGCGCGCCGGACGCCGCCGACGGCTCGTCGGAGCCGACCGATTGGCGCAAGACGCTTGCCGAGTTCGACGTCGAGGTCGAGCTCGTCTCGAAGCGGATCACGTGGAGCGACGCGCGCACGCGCGCCGCGGGCCGGCCGATCGCGCTCGCGAACCTCGCGGCGACGGCGAAGCTCGCGCACGGCGAGAAAGTGGACCTCGCGTTCGCCGCCGACCTGGTCGACGACGCCCCGCGGCCGCTGAAGCTCGACGCGACGGTGTCGCACCCGTTCGCGGCGCCCGGCGCGGCGACGCCGCCGACGCTCGCGCTCTCCGCGGACCTGCGCGAGCTGCCGACCGGCCTGATCGACGGCCTCGCGGGCCTCGGCGGCCGGTTGACGCGGGTGCTCGGCCCGCAGGTGTCGGTGACCGCGAAAGGCAACGGCACGGCGACCGCCGGATCGCTCGAGTTCGCGCTCGACGCACCGCGCGCGCGCGTGGCGGGCAACGTGACGCTCGCGGACGGCGTGTTGCGCGGCGTCGACGACCGAGCGCTGTCGGCCGAGGTCGAGGTCGATCAAGGCGTGCTCGACGCGTTCGTGTCGCCGAGCTTGCCGCCGGGGCTCGTGCTCGAGCGCCCGACGGGACCGCGCGTGGTCGTGCAGGTCGAAGGCCTGTCGGTCGAGCTCGCGAAATTGCTCGACGCGCTCGCGCGCGGCGAGGACGTCGTCGCGCTCGCGCTCGGCACGAGCCGCGGCGGCGTGCTCGCCGAGCTCGGCGATTGGCGCGTCCGCGACGCGGCGCGCGGACTCGACGTCGGCGTGCAGGCGTTGCGTGTCGGGGGAGCGCTGGGGGCCACGCTGGCGCTCGGCGCGCCGCCGTCGGACGCCGCGTCGGCCGCTGCGGAGGTGTCGTTCGTGCTGGTCGGCTCGAACGAGCCGGTGGCGCTGCAGCTCGGCCTGGTCGACGCTCGCGAAGCGCTCGGCGTCGCGAACGGCGGCGGGCTCCAGTTCGCGAGCTGGACGCTCGACGCGCGCGCAATCCCGCCGGCGCTGCTCGCTGCGTTCGGCGCGCCGGCGACCGAGGGGCTCGGCCTGCAGGGCAAGGGCTCGGTCGCGCTCGCGCCGCGCGCGACGCCCGGGCCGTTCACCGCGCAGGATCTCGAGCGCCTCGACGCGAGCGGCGAGCTCGCTCTCTCCGCCGGCCGCGTCGCGCTGAGCCCCGACCTCGCGCTCGGCAACACCCGCGTCGACGCGACGTTCCGGTCGCACGGCTCGATCGAGCTCGAGGCGCGCGGCCGCGCGGCGCTCGATTCCGCGAACGAGTCGTCGTTCACGCTCACCGCGTCGCTGGCGGACGGCGTCGCGAAGCTCGCGAGCGGCGCGATCCCGAGCGTCCAGGTTGCGCTGAAGGCGACCGACCTGCCGCTCGCGCTCGCCGACCGCTTCACCGGCGGCGCGTACCAGCTCGCCAAACGCGTCGGCGCGGTCGCGAGCGTCGACGTCGACGCGTCGGGCGACCTCGCGAACGCGACGGCGAAGCTGAAGTTCACCAGCGCGCACGCGACGCTCGCCGCGGATGTCGCGGTCGCCGATCGCAAACTCGCGCTCGGCGCCGGGGGCGTGCATCTCGAGGCCGATGTCGACGCCGCGACCGTCGCCGAGCTCGTCGGCCCCGCGCTGCCGGTCGGTTGCGCGCTCGAACCGAGCGGCGGCACGCAGCGCGTCGTCGTCGACGTGACCCAGCTCGCGACCGCTCTCGATGCGTGGTTGCCGAAGGCCCCCGAGCAGCCGCTCGACCTCGCCGCGGCCGTCGCGGGGACGCAGTTCGCCGCGCGCGTGACGCTCGGCGACTGGCGGGTGAGCGAGGCGTCGCTGACCGCCGCGAGCCAACGCCTCGACCTCGGTGCGCTCGCGGTCGACGTGGAGCTCGCGGGCTCGAAGGACGGTGCTCCGGCGAAGGTCGCGCTCGGTGCGAACCTCGCCGCGTCGAACGGAGGGCGGATCGAGCTGCGCGCGGACATCGCGAACGCCCTCGAGCTGCTCGCGCTGACCGAACAGCGTGCGTTCGCACCGATCCAGCTCTCGTTGGACGTCGCGCCGTTGCCGGTCGCGTTCGCGGAGGCGTACACGGGTGCGCTTGGTGGGAAGTTCGGCGAACGCATCGGCGCGAAGCTGGTGGTTCGCGCGGAATGGCCCCGCGGCGCGCGTGTGAAGGCGCGCGTCGACGTCGAGCTCGCTGCTTCGACCCCGACGAAAGTCGGCATCGACGCGACGCTCGCCGACCCGTTCGCGGCGCTGGAGAAGGGGTTGGTGCCCGAGGCCGAGCTCGCGCTCGACGTCTCCGACCCGGCGCTCGCGCTCGCGTTCGTGCCGGCGGAGTACCGCGAGCTCGCGAGCGAGGCGCTCGGGCAGAAGTTCGGCCTGAAGCTCGCCAACCGCGCGAGCGGCGGCGCGACGCAATCGTTCTCGGTCGCGCTCGACGCGCAGGGCGCGAAGCTCGACGTCGCCGGCGTGCTCGACGGGCGCACGTTCCGCGCGACCGGCGCCGATCGCATCGCGGCGAGCCTGCCGCTGCACTCGAAGACGCTCGCGCCGTTGCTCGCGGCGTACTTGCCCGCCGGCGTCTCGGTCGAGCTGGTCACCGACGGCGAAGCGGTCGCGTTCACGGCGAGCGAGCTCGAGCTCGCGCTCGACCCGTGGCTCCCGGCGCCCGGCGTCGAGCCCGAGGCGCTCTCGGTCGCGCTCGATCGCACCAAGGTCAAGGTCGAGCTCTCGCTGCCGTCGGTGCGCGTTCGCGCCCCTGCGGTGACGCCGAACGGCGCGCCGGTCGACGTGACGCTGCGCTCGCTCGCGTTGACCGGCGTCGAGCTCGCGCCCGGCAAGTTGGTCGGCGCGAAGGTCACCGGCGAGCTCGAGGCGACCCCGCCGGGCTCGCTCGCGCTCTCGCTCAGCGGCGACCATCCGTTCGGCCTGCTCGACGATCGCGGCGGCGCGTTGAAGCCGAAGCTCGTCGTCGACGGCGAGCTGAAGCAGATCCCGACCGCGCTGGTCGACGCGCTCGCCGCGCAGGACGGCCTGATCGTCGACGTGCTCGGCGCGGGCGCGGACGTCAAGGTCCACGGCACGTGGCCGCCGGAAGGCGTCGACGCGCTGAGCGCCGAGCTGCATTCGCCGAGCGCCGACTTCAAGGTCCAAGCGAACGCCGAGGGCGACGTGCTGACGTCGACCGGCGAACAGGGGCTCGACGCGTCACTGATCGTCACGCCGCTCTTCGGCCAGCGAGTCGTCGGCAGCCTGGTGCCGCTGATCGCGGACATCCGCCAAGTCGAAGGCTCGAAGCGCGCGCTGCTCAGCGGCCGCAACTTCTCGCTGCCGCTGTCGGGCGATCTGCGTCAGTTGAACGGCGAGATCACGCTCGATCCGGGCGCGCTCGAGTACCGCTTCCTGCCGGGGATCCTCGAGCTCTTCAGCGATTCCGCCGCGAAGGGGATGTCGAGCGCGAAGCTCGAGCCGGTCAACGTGCAGATCACCAAGGGCGTCGCGCGGTACGAGCGCCTCGCCCTGCCGATCGGCGGCAAGACGTACGTGTTCAAGGGCTCGTTCGACTTGGTCGAGCGCGCGTACAAGCTCGAGGTCGAGCTCCCGCTCTCCGCGCTCGGCAAGTCGGTGACCAAGTCGCTGGAAGGCGCGGCCGACTTCCTCGATCCGGAGACCAAGATCCCGATCGAGATCCGCGGCAACTCGGCGAAACCGAAGTTGCGGATCGCCGACGGGTTCCTGAAGAAGGTGCTCGAGGACGCGGCGGGGCGAGCGCTCGAGAAGAAGCTCAAGGACTTGCTCGACGACGACAAGGACAAGAAGAAAAAGAAGAAGCCGCAATGACGCGAGCGCTGGTGGTGGCCCACGGCGGCAAGGCGCCGCGTTTCGGAGCGGGCGTGTTCCTCGCGCCGACCGCGGTGGTGATCGGCGACGTCGAGCTCGGGAACCGTTGCTCGATCTGGTACGGCGCGGTGCTGCGCGGCGACGTGCACTCGATCCGGGTCGGCGACGACTCGAACGTGCAGGACGGCGCGGTGCTGCATGGGACGCTCGGCGAATGGCCGGTGGTGATCGGCGCGCGCGTGTCGATCGGCCACCAAGCGACGGTGCACGGCGCGATCGTCGAGGACGATTGCCTGATCGGGATCGGCGCGCGCGTGCTCGACGGCGCGCGGATCGGCGCGGGCTCCTTGGTCGCCGCCGGCGCGCTGGTCCGCGAGGGGATGCAGGTGCCGCCGCGCTCGCTGGTCGTCGG
>JADLBP010000376.1 GCA_020847695.1 Planctomycetota bacterium | reverse complement strand
GCTTCAGCACCTTCAACGCGACCGGTCGCTCGAGGCGCTCCTGCAGCGCGAGCCACACCTCGCCCATGCCGCCCTTGCCGAGCAGCTTGTCGACGCGGTACCCGCGCACGATCGGCGGCTCGAACTGCGCTTCGCGGACCTGGGTCGCGCGCAGCGGCGCGTCCGACTTCGGCGGCGGCGGCGCGGGCGCGGTGGGGTCGAGCTCGGCGGTGTCGAGGTCCTTCGCAGGTGCCGCGGTCGGAGCGTCGGGATCGAACACGCGCAGCCGGCGCGAGCCGAGCGCGATCACGTCCCCGGCTTCGAGTCGCGTCGCGCTGACGGGCTTGCCGTTGACCAGCGTCCCGTACTGCGACCCGAGGTCCTTGAGAGCCCAACCGCCGCTCTTCGACTTGCCGATCGCGCAGTGGACGTCGGCGACGCCCTGGCCGTCGACGCAGAGATCGGCGCGCACGCCGTCGCTGCCGATCGTCAGCACGCCTTGACGCGGGAGCTCGACCGGCGCGCCCTTCGCGCCGACGATCTCGAGCAACAGCCGCTTGGCTTCCGGCGCGCTCATCGGGCGGTTCCCTCGAACAGCGCGCTGCCGATGCGGACCCAGTCGGCGCCCTCGAGCACCGCTTCCTCGAAGTCGGAGCTCATGCCCATCGACAGCTCGGCGCGGCCGAGCGCGAACGCGTCGCGCGGCAGCGTCGCCGCGAGCGTCGCGAGCGCGCGGAACGCCGCCCGTGCCCGATCGGAGTTCTCGACCGCGTTGCGCGCGGGGTCCGGCGCGGGGGCCATCGTCATCAGTCCGGCGAGCTCGAGGTGGGTCGCGCGGCGCGCGTGCGCGACGAGCTCGGCGAGCGCGGCGGGCTCGACGCCGGAGCGCTCGACGCTGTCGACCGATTTGACCTCGAGGAAGATCCGCGGCCGAGCGCCGAGCTCCGCCGCGACGCGGTCGAGCGTGTCGACCAGGCGCGCGGAGTCGACGGAGTGGATCGAGCCCGCGAGCTCGAGCGCCTTGCGCGCCTTGTTGGTCTGCAGGTGCCCGATCAGGTGCCAGCGCGGCGGCGGGACGTGGCCCTCGAGTGCCGCGTGCTTCTGCTGCAGCTGCTGCACACGGTTCTCGGCGAGGTCGAGCTCGCCGAGGTCGAGCAGCGCCGCCGCCGCGGCGACGTCGACGCTCTTGGTGACCGCGACCAGCCGCACGGCGTCCGGCGCGCGTCCGGAGCGGACGGCGGCGCGGCCGAGGCGCTCACGGAGCGTCGCCAGACGTTCCGCGAGGTCTCGATGCGGGGCGCGGTTCACGGCGCGGGGCTGGGGAGGGGTACGGAGCACGAAATGAGGCCGGCCCGCGAGGGGCCGGAGAGGTCGTGGCAGGACCGCAGAGCCTACCTCGCTCGCGACCCGAAGTCACCGCGCGGGAACGTCGCCGGAAGCGTCGCCGAGGAAGAGCTCGCCCGGTGTCCCCGACGCGCGTCGCTCGGCGAGGCGTCGCGCGCGCGCGGCGGCGGGCTCCGGCGCTCCGTAGAGCGCGAGCCGCAGGCGCCGACGCGTGCCGGAGTGCACGCGGAAGTCGTCGGCGGGGCGCAGGCCCGCGACCCACGCGATGCGCTCGCCCGAGAGCACCAACGGCACGCGCGGACGCTCGTCGCGCGGCACGTGGCAATCCGCGAGGAAGCGCGCGAGCGAGCGCGTGCCCGGCGCACCGAGCGGCTTGAGCTTGTCGCCGCGGCGTGGGAAGCGGACGCGGAGCTCGGTCGCGAGCTCGTCCGCGTCGAGCTCGACCAGCGTCGCGCCGTGCGGGGGCAGGACGCCGGGCTCGCGATCGACCCACGCGGCGGTCAAGCGCCGCCCGTCGGCGAGCAGCGCGCTGCCCGGCACCGCGAGTCGGACGAAATCGGGCGTCGCCGCGAGCTCGGCCGCGGGCGGGAACGGCAACTCGGCGCCGCGGGTTTCGGTGGGGGTGCGGCGCGCTTCGGCGTCGAGCAGGCGCTTCGGCGGCACGAGGTCGAGTCGATCGGCGCGCAACTCGAGCTGCCAGCCGCGCGCGAGCGCGTGGCGACCGGTGCGAGCGCGCTCGAGGTCGCCGAGCACCAGCGTCAGCACGCGCTTGCGCGGCGGCGCGCCGCAGCCTTCCTGCAAGAGCCTCCACACCGCGCGGCGGCGCAGCGCGGACGGCAGCCGCATCAGATCCGCGCGCGGCAGCGTGCCGCCGAGGTCCGCGCGATCGGCGTGGCGCGTGACGCGCGCGGCGTCGAGCGGCCGCCACGCGAGGTGCGCGGTCGCGCGCGCGAGGTCGAGCTCCAAGCGTTCGATCGCGCGGCCGAAGTCGCGCAGGCGTTCGAGCCCTTGCTCGCCGGCGAGCTCGCCGACGCGCGGCAAGAGCCGGTTGCGCACGCGGTTGCGCGTGAAGGCGTCGTTCGCGTTCGAGCTGTCCTCGCGCCATTCGAAACCCGCGGCCGAGAGCATGCACCGCACTTCCTCGCGCCGGAGGTGGAGCAGCGGTCGCGCGACGCAGAGTTCGGCGCCGTCGATCGGACCGGCCAGCTTCAGCGACGCGCGCGGACCGGAGAGGCCGCCGAGCTCGGTGCCGCGCGACCAGCGCATCAGCAGCGTCTCGAGCGCGTCGTCGGCGTGGTGTCCGGTCAAGATGACCCGGATGCCGCGCGCTTCGGCTTCCTCGGCGAGCACGCGATAGCGCGCTTCGCGGGCGCGCGCTTCGAGCGAGCCGCCGTCGGCATCGAGCGCGACGCGGCGCAGCACGAACGGCACGCCGAGCCGACGCGCGGTGCGCTCGCAGAACGCGGCGTCGGCGTCGCTCTCCGCGCCGCGCAAGCCGTGATCGACGTGCACCGCGACGACGTTCGGCCGAGGCTCGGCGAGCGCGACGAGGTGGAGCAGCAGCACGCTGTCCGCGCCGCCGGAGAACGCGACCAGGACCGGCTCCGACGGCTCGACGCCGACGGCACGGGCAACCCGGCCGTAGCGCAGGCAAAAGTCGCCGGGGAGGTGTGCGGAGCGGACGTTCACGACGTGCGTAGAGGTGCGGCGGACACTGCGAGTCCGTTGATCGAATCGGCAGCGATGGCTACCTTCTCCGCCCCATTTTGCCCGAAACCTCCGCCGCGGCGACAACGGCCGTCGTGAGGCTCGCGGCGGACTGGACTTGCGAGCTTCGGGAGCGGCGGTGTCGCATCCGAGAGCCCGCGCGGCAACCCGACTTCCACCCCTCACTTACCCCGCGGGCGGGCCCACCACGGACCGCCCCGAGCCACGAGAGAACTTGCCATGGCCATGCGCGTCGCCATCAACGGCTTCGGACGAATCGGTCGCAACGTCTTCCGCGTCATCCACTCCAAGTACCCGGACATCGAGGTCGTCTCGATCAACGACCTGACGACGCCTGAGACGCTGGCTCACCTGCTGAAGTACGACTCGGTCTACGGGCCCTTCGCGGGCACGGTCAAGGCGGGCAAGGACTCGATCATCGTCGACGGCAAGAAGATCGAGGTCACCGCGATCAAGGACCCGGCGCAGCTCCAGCACGGCAAGAACGACATCGACTTCGTCGTCGAGTCGACCGGCATCTTCACCAAGCGCGAAGACCTCCAGAAGCACCTGACCGCAGGCGCGAAGCGCGTCGTGCTGACCGTGCCGCCGAAGGACGAGATCGACGCGATGGTGGTGCTCGGCGTCAACCACGAGCTCCTGAAGCCCGAGCACCGGATCATCTCCAACGCGTCCTGCACGACGAACTGCCTGGCGCCGGTCGCCAAGGTCTTGCAGGAGAGCTTCGGCATCGTCCACGGCCTGATGACGACCGTGCACGCGTACACCAACGACCAGAACGTGCTCGACCTGCCGCACAAGGACCTGCGTCGAGCCCGCGCCGCGGCGCTGAGCATCATCCCGACGACCACGGGAGCCGCCCGCGCGGTCGGCAAGATCCTGCCGGTGCTCAAGGGCAAGCTCGACGGCGTGTCGCTGCGCGTGCCGGTGCCGGTCGGCTCGGTGGTCGACCTGGTCGCGGAAGTCGCGAAGGACACGACGATCGAGGAGGTCAACGCCGCGTTCGCCGCGGCCGCGAAGAAGCCGCTCAAGGGCATCCTCGAGTACACCGCCGATCCGATCGTGTCCGCGGACATCGTCCACAACGCGAGCAGCGCGATCTTCGACTCGCTGTCGACGATGGTGATGGACAAGCGCATGGTCAAGGTCGTCGCGTGGTACGACAACGAGTGGGGCTACTCCAACCGCGTCGTCGAGCTGATGAAGCTCGCGAACAAGATGAAACTGCCGAAGCTCCCGAAGGCGGACGCGAAGCCGGCGCCGGCTCCGGCCCCCGCGACGAAGTGAACGCCATGAGCAAGAAGACCGGACTCGACGCGCTCGACTTCAAGGGCAAGCGCGTGCTGATGCGGGTCGACTTCAACGTCCCGCAGGACGACCACGGCGCGATCACCGACGACACGCGCATCCGCGCGGCGTTGCCGACGATCCAAGAAGTGCTCGCGAAGGGCGGCAAGCCGATCCTGATGACGCACCTCGGGCGACCGAAGGGCGTCGACGAGAAGCTGCGGCTCGATCCGGTGGCGAAGCGGCTCTCCGAGCTGCTCGGTCAACCGGTGACGAAGCTCGCGGACAGCACCGGCGCGGAGACCGAGAAGGCCGCGGCCGCCGCGCAGGGCGTCGTGATGCTCGAGAACGTGCGCTTCAACAAGGGCGAGACCAAGGGCGACGCGGAGCTCGCGAAGAGCTACGCGAAGTTCGGCGACGTCTTCGTCAACGACGCGTTCGGCACCAGCCACCGGGACGAGTGCTCGGTGTCCGGCGTCGCGCGCCTGTTGCCGTCGGTCGCGGGTCGCTTGCTCGAGAAGGAGATCCACGCCTTCGGGCGCGTGCTCGAGAACCCCGAGCGTCCGTTCCTCGCGATCCTCGGCGGCGCGAAGGTGTCCGACAAGCTCCTGGTGATCGACAACCTGATCGCCAAGGTCGACGTGCTGATCATCGGCGGCGGGATGGCGTACACGTTCCTGAAGGCGCAAGGCCACGCGATCGGCAAGTCGCTCTGCGAGGACGAGCGTCTCGACGTCTGCAAGGCGGCGCTCGCCAAGGCGAAGGAACGCGGCGTCGAGATCCTCTTGC
>JADLBP010000375.1 GCA_020847695.1 Planctomycetota bacterium | reverse complement strand
GTCACCAACGATCAATCGACCGATCAGGCGCGCTATCAATCGACGCGTCGCTCGCTCTATCTGCCGATCATCCGCAACGCGATGTACGGCTTCTTCGCGGCGTTCGACTACAACGACCCGAGCACGCCGATCGACGTGCGGCCGGAGACCGTCGCGGCGCCGCAAGCGCTCTTCCTGATGAACTCCGACGAGGTCGTCAGCTGCGCGCGGACGTTGGCCTCGCTCGCGCTCGCCGCCGAGCCCGAGCGCGAAGGCGACCGGATCGCGTGGCTGTGGCGGCGCACGCTGTGCCGCGAGCCGAGCGCTCGCGAGCGTCAGGCCGCGATCGACTTCCTGAACCGGATCCAGAGCCGCGGGGATGCGGTGCCGACGGCGGGCGGTACGGAGCCAGGCTCCGCCCCCGCGAGTTCGCAGTCGACTTCGGCGCCCTCCCCGCAACATCGCGAAGTCGCGGGGGTGGAGCCTGGCTCCGTATGGGCCGGCCTCGCGCACGTGTTGTTGGTCTCCAACGAGTTCCTCTACGTCGACTAGCCATGCGCCACGTCCCGCTGAGCCGCAGAGAACTCGTCCAACGCCTCGGCGCCGGCTTCGGCGCGCTCGCGCTGCAGGGACTGCTCGCCGAGGGCGCGCGCGCCGACACGACCGATCCGCTCGCTCCGCGCGCGCCGCACTTCGCGCCGCGGGCGAAGCGCGTGATCTTCCTCTTCATGCACGGCGGTCCGAGCCAGGTCGACACGTTCGACTACAAGCCGCTCTTGCAGCGCGACCACGACAAGCCGCTGCCGTTCGCCAAGCCGCGCGTGCAGTTCGCGCAGACCGGCAACCTCTACGGCTCGCCGTGGAAATGGGCTCAGCACGGCGAGACCGGCAAGTGGGTGAGCGAGCTGTTCCCGCACGTCGCGACCAAGGTCGACGAGCTGTGCTTCGTCCACTCGCTGCACGGCACCAACGAAGCGCACGGAGGCGCGTTGCTCGCGTTGCACACCGGCTCGGCGACGTTCGTGCGGCCGAGCATGGGCTCGTGGGTGCTCTACGGGCTCGGCAGCGAGAACCAGAACCTGCCGGGCTTCGTCACGATCTGTCCGACGCTCGGCCACGGCGGCGTCAACAACTGGTCGAGCGCGTTCCTGCCCGGCATCTACCAGGGCACGCCGATCGGCAATGCAGCGGTGCCGGCGTCGAAGGCGGTGATCGAGCACCTGACGCGCGCCGACCTGCAAGGCGACGTGCAGCGCGCGGAGCTCGACCTGCTCGCGGACTTGAACCGCGAGCACCAGGAGCGCCAGGGCGCCGACGACCGCCTGGAGTCGCGCATCGCGAGTTTCGAGCTCGCGTTCCGCATGCAGATGGAAGCGCCGGGCGTGCTCGACCTCGCGAACGAATCGGAGGAGACGAAGAAGCTCTACGGCCTCGACGATCCGGTGACCGAGAACTTCGGCCGCCAGTGCTTGATGGCGCGTCGCCTCGCGGAGTCCGGAGTGCGCTTCGTGCAATGCACGCACAGCTACAAGTGGGACCAGCACGAGAAGCTGAAGGAGCTCCACGAGAAGAACTCGCGCGAAGTCGACTTGCCGATCGCGGGTTTGCTCACCGATCTGAAGGCGCGCGGCTTGCTCGAGGACACGCTGGTGCTGTGGGCCGGCGAATTCGGTCGCACGCCGACCGCGCAAGGCGCGGGCGAGGGCGTCGGCCGCGACCACAACCCGCACGGCTTCACCGTGTGGATGGCGGGCGGCGGCACGAAGGCGGGCCTCAGCCACGGCGCGACCGACGACTACGGCTTCTACGCGAGCGTCGACAAGGTCCACGTCCACGACTTCCACGCGACGCTGCTCGCGCTGCTCGGGCTCGATCACGAGAAGCTGACCTATCGCTACGCAGGCCGCGACTTCCGTCTGACCGACGTGGCGGGCCATGTGGTGCGCGAGCTGTTCGCGTAGAGACGCAAGAGCCTGTCCGGCGGACCGAGTTCGCGCGACGAAGCGCTGCTGCGCGCACCCCTCGACCCCGGCATGCCCGCGGGCATGAAGCGCCGGGGTACGAGCGGAGCGATCGAGGCCATGGTCGCGCGAATCGTCGAGGACTTCGATCCGGCGCGCATCCTCCTGTTCGGGTCGCACGCTCGCGGCGACGCGCGTCCGGACAGCGACGTCGACTTGCTCGTCGTGATGCCGGTCGCGGGCTCGCGGTGTGAAGAAGCGATCGAGATCGGCGTCGCGCTCGACGACATCGCGGTGCCGAAGGACATCGTGGTGGTGACGCCGGAGTCGTTCGAGCGGCGCCGCAACGCCGTCGGGACGATCGAGTGGCCGGGATCGCACGAGGCCAAGCTCCTGCATGTTCGCCGACGATTTGCCGGCGCGGGCCCGCAGCCATGCAGACTTGCCGTCTTGAGACCTGCTAGGAACGGTCGCAAGCTGCGCTTCGCGGATCCGCTGCGGACGCTCGAGCGTTTGAATCGCTTCGTCAAGCATCGGCAGACGATTCGAGGATGTCCGTCACGTCGTGGGTCCGACGGTTCCGGGCAAGTTCGAAAGTGCGTTGGCCGCGGTGCTCCGCGCTGAGGCGGAGTCCGTCGCTGGTCGGGTCCACGGGTCGAGTCGACGCGTTGGTCGTGGGCGCGGCGCGCGACTGAGCGCTCGATGAACGCACCCCCGCGCATTGCCCTGCGGTTCGCCGGTTCTTCGCTCGTGAGCGGGAGGTGCGCCGAACTCGATTCCGCGCACGTTCGTGTGACGTTCCTGCCGGTGAACCCAAGGAACGAATGATTCGACCATGCTGAACGCCCTACTCTCGCTCGTGTTGACGTGCGCTCAGTCCGACGGGACGGCCGAGGTCATTCGCCTGCACCGCGCGGCGGACGCGAGCCTGGTCGCGGGCGACGGGCGAAAGGCGGCAGAGCAATTCACGGCGGCGCTCGCGCTCGCGCCGGAGCAGCCGACGTTGCTCTACGGCCTCGCCTGCGCGTGGGCGCGCGCGGGGGAGCGCGAGCTCGCGCTCGTCACGCTCAACCGCGTGGCGGATCAGGGCTACGCCGACGCCGCGCTCGCCGAGTGGGATCCGGACCTCGCGAGCGTGCGCGGCGATCCGCTGTGGCCCGCGAAGCTGCACGCGACGCCGCCGAGCACGAGGTTCTTCCACGCGGAGCCGGTGCGCAAGCTCTTCGACACGACGGGCGAATGGTCGATCGTCGGAGCGGCGGTCGATCGAACGGGAACGCTGGCTGCGCTCGCCATCAATCATCTCGAGCACGATGAAGGCGTGGTCGACTTGCTCGACGCGCGGACGGGCAAGCGCGTGCGCCGGATCGCGACGTTCGCCTCACAAGTGTGGACGCTCGCTCTGGACGCGACCGGGACTCGCATCGGCGTGCTCACCAGCGACGGGGCTTTCTGGCTCGTAGGGCTCGACCTGAGCTCTCCGCCGCGCGAAGTCGGGCGGATTGGTGGAACTCGTGCGCGCGACCGTTGGTCTTCTGGAGCTTCGGTGTTGCCGTCCCCCGATGGACAGCGCTGGTTCGTTGCCGCGTCAGGATTCGGCGCGCTGCTCTGCGGCGAGCGCGGCGAGCGCATTCCGATCTGGCAAGTTGCGTCGCTCGATCACGTTCTCGTCGCTGCGGACTGGTCCCCGGACGGAAAGCTCATCGCGTGGGCCCCGCTGGGTCAGGTTCGCTTCTTCGATGCGGACACCGGACGCGAGTCGGCGCCCATGATCGCGACGGACTCGCTGGTACTCTGCTTGCGTTTCCACCCCGACGGACGACGTTTGGTGACCGGGCACCAGGACGCGCACGCGCGAGTGTGGGACCTCGAGACTCGCAGGACGCTGCTAGACGAGCCGTTCCCCGGCATCGTGTTGGGGCTCGAGACGGCCAAGCCGCTGCTCGACGACTCGTTCCACGACATGTGGGCGAGCTCGAGTTCGATCGCGGACGCGCGCTTCTCTCCGGACGGCAGCCGCCTGGCGTACTCGACTGTCTCAGGTGTGTTCGTCGTCGTGCTCGACCTCGCGAGCAAGCACCGTATCTACGAGAGCGGTCATCTCGGAGGTCGGATGGGCGAGCCGGCGGAGCTCACGTGGAGCGGTGACAGCCGCCGGGTCTGGCATTCGTTCGCGAGCAGCGTGTGTGAGCTCGACGGCGTGGAGCTCGAACCCAAGGTGCGCGAGCTCGGCATGCGGGTCGATTCCGGCCCCGTGCGCGCCGGGAGCTCTGGCGTCGGCATCTCGATTCACTACGAGGGCGCCCACGGCATCGACACGGGCACGGGATTCGTACTCTGGCGTCGTGCCGCGCCAGGAGCGATCGCGGAGTTCGTCCACACGCCCGAGGGCTACTTCACGAGCGATTCCGACGACGTCGGGGACCTCGCGAACTACCGGATTCGACTCGACGACGACGCTCGCGACGTCGCGCCTCGCCCGTTGACGGACCGCGCGCTCGCGCTCTTCGACCCCAAGCGCGTCCGCGCGCGCGCCGCCGGTATCGAGCTCGCGGTGCCGAAGCTCTGAGAGTCGCGGTCCGACCACCGCGCTCGCTGTCTGTGCCGGAGCGGGCGCTCCCACGCGGAACTCCGATCGCGTGCTCGCCCGCCTTCGGCCTGGACCCACCGGAGCAGTGCTTGCGTCAGTGGGGAACGAGCGCGAGACTCTGGCTACCGAAACCGCCATGGACCGAAGCGCAGACCGAGTGAAGTCGCTGCCGCGCGAGCGGATCGCCGCGTTCTGCAAGCAGCATGGGATCCGAAGACTCGCCGTGTTCGGCTCGTTCTTGCGCGAGGACTTCTCGCCCGAGAGCGACCTCGACGTCCTCGTCGAGTTCGAGCCCGGCGCGCGCACCGGCTTCGCGTTCATCGGCATGCAGGACGAGCTCGCGGAGATCGTCGGGCGCCCGGTCGATCTGAATACGTTTCGCGGGCTGAGCCGCTACTTCCGCGAGCGGGTCTTGGCGGAGGCGCAGGACGTCTATGTCGCAGCGTGACGACCGCGTCGCCTTGCGTCAGATGCTCGACCATGCGCGTCGAGCGCGCGAGGCCGGCGCGGAGAAGAGTGAGGACGAGCTCCGACGCGACGATCTCCTCGCATTCGCGTTGCTCTACCTGATTCAAACGGTGGGCGAGGCTGCGAAGCGCGTGTCCGACGCGACACGCGCACGCCACCCCGAGGTGCCGTGGCAACAGATCAGCGGTATGCGCAACCGGATCGTGCACGGCTACGACGACCTGGATTTGGCGATCGTCGTGGACGTCGTGCAGAAGGATCTGCCGGAGCTGATCCCGGCCCTCGAATCGATCCTGGCCGAGTGAGACAATCGCGCGACCGCAGCACCGAGCGCAATTCTGTGACGTTTCCGTCCGCGGCGCCAAGACCAGGCGGAGGTGCTCGGTGCCGATGGTCCTCATCTCGTTCGTTCTGTCGTGGGCGCAGGTCGCGAATCCTGCCGAGGTCATTCGTCTGCACCGCTCGGCGGACGCGAGTTTGGTCGCCGGCGACGGGAAGAAGGCGGCCGAGCAGTTCACCGCGGCGCTCGCGCTCGCGCCGGAGCAGCCGACGTTGCTCTACGGCCTCGCGTGCGCGTGGGCGCGCGCGGGGGAGCGCGAGCTCGCGCTCGCGACGCTCAACCGTGCGGCGGAGCAGGGCTACGCCGACGCAGCGCTCGCCGAGTGGGATCCCGACCTCGCGACCGTGCGCGGCGATCCGCTGTGGCCCGCGAAGCTGCGCGCGGCGCCGCCGAGCACGAAGCTCGAGGGCGCGGAACCGGCGCGCGCGAGGCTGGAGCACGCACAGCCGGTGCGCAAGCTCTACGACACGACGAGCGAATGGGGCATCTGCGCCGCCGCCGCCGACCGCAACGGCGAGCTTGGCGCGCTCGCAGTGAATCGTCACGGGCACGACGAAGGCGCGATCGATCTGCTCGACGCGCGCACGGGCGCGAGGCTTCGCCGCATCGCGTCCTTCGACGCGCAAGTCTGGACGCTCGCGTTCGACGCGAGCGGCGCGCGCCTCGGCGTGCTGACGATCGACGGCGTGTTCCGCTTCGTGCCGACCGACGGGAGCGCAGCGCTCGAGGTCGGTCGGCTCAACGGCCGGCGCGAGCGCGATCGCTGGCCGTTCGGAGCCCTGGTCTCGCAGTCGCCCGACCGACGTCGCTGGCTGGTGGCCGGCGCGGACCTCGGTGCGCTGCTCGTCGACGCCGACGGGAAGCTCGTGCGCGCCTGGAGCGAAGCGATGGGCGGCTTCTTCGAGGTGCGCGCAGACTGGTCGCCCGACGGCAAGCGCATCGTTTGGGCTCCGTCGGGCCAAGCGCGTTTCTTCGACGCGGAGACCGGCGCGGAGTCGGATCCGATGTTGGAGACGAGCTCCCCGGTGCACTTCGCGCGTTTCCATCCCGACGGCCGGCGGCTCGCGACGACGCACGAGGACTCCCACGTGCGTCTGTGGGACCTGGCGACGCGCGAGCTGCTGCTCGACGATCAGCAGCAAGGCATCTTCGAGACGTTCGCGTCGCAGGTCGCCTTCTCGCCGGACGGCTCGAAGCTCGCGTACTCGACGGCTCCCGGCGCGTACGTCGTCGTGCTCGACATCGCGAGCAAGCGCCGGCTCTACGACAGCGACCACCGTGGCGGCCGGATGGGCGAGCCCGTCGAGCTCACCTGGAGCGGCGACAGCCGCCGTCTCTGGTTCGCGTTCGCGAGCAGCGTGATGGCGCTCGACGGCGTGGAGCTCGAGCCGACGGTGCGTGAACTCGACCGGGCGATTCGTTCGGGACCGGTGCGAGCCGGCGCAGGCGGCGTCGGGCTCTCGATCCACTTCGACGGAGCCATCGGCATCGACACGTTGACGGGCCGCGTGCTGTGGCGTCGCGCGGCGCCAGGCGGCGTCGAGGAGCTGATCCACACGCCCGAGGGCTATTGGACGGGCGAATCGCACGCGTTCGCGAACTACGTGATCCAGCTCGACATCCACGGGGAGGACGCCAACACGCGCGCCTTCGCCGACCACGCGCTCGCGCTCTTCGACCCGAAGCGCGTCCGCGCGCGCGCCGCGAGCGTCGAGCTCGTCGTGCCGCGGCTTTGAACGTCGAGTCGCGGCTCCACGAGTCGGCCCGCGAGCGCGAGTCGTCAGCGCTGCGCGCTCCTCCGAAGGAGCGCGGCGACCACGCCGGGGTGATCGTCGGCGTAACGGGAGGCTCGGAAGAGCGAGTAGCGCGCGTCGCGAGCCGCATCCGCGAGTCGCGCGGATCCGTCGTCCAGGCCGGGACGCGGCGCAGCGCCGGCGCGTTCGCCCGTGGGATCCGCGGCGACGTCGTCCCCGAATGGGCTCAGGAAATCCCAAGCGATCTCACCCCGCGGGGTCACCTCGACGATCCGGCCCGTCTCGCCGGCGCAGATCAGCGTGTTGCCGTTCGGCAGGCGTTGCACGCCCGAGAGATGACCCGAGTCGATGCGCGCATCCGCGTACGTCCAGACTTGCGTCACCCGCGGCAGGCCACGATTCACGCTCTCGAGCGAGAGATCGATCGCGAACTCGTCGACCGACGAACCACTACCGAGCTTGCCGAGTCCGTTGTTGAAGACGAGCAGGCGCCGAGGGCCGGACTCGCCTCCGGTGATCCACTGCACGTCGTGCTGGCCGAACAGGACCTGCTCCTTCGTGGTGCCTGCGCCGTGCACCTGCGGATTGCCGAAACGCGCGAGCAAGTCACCGCCCTGTCCACGGCGGCCACCCTTCGAGGTACTCGCTTCCGCGCTCGTCGTCGAGTGGTCGATGATCCAGACCTCGGAGATCGAGTGGACGCTCAGGGCGATGAGGTCGAGCTCGGGCTCGAACGCGACCGCGTTCGCGTGCAGCCAATCGCCCCGGTTCGACGAGCCCACGCGCTGCGTGCGCGCGTCGTCGGCGGAAGCCCTCGGCGTCGCTTCCACGTATCCGAGACGGCGCAGGGAGTCGAGTTCGCGCGCCTCCTCCTCTTCCGAGCGAGCAGGCCGATCCGCGTTGACGTCGATGCGTTCGGGGTGCTCGGCGATCTTGCCGTAGTTGGGCCTTGCCGTCGCGCGCTCCTGGATCACGTGATCCCACGCGTGCCATTCCCACACCACGTTGCCTCCCGATGGGGGCGTGAGCTCGATTTCGAGCAGCATGTCGGGCCAGAACTCTCCGATTTGGAGAGAGCGCGGGTGCCGACCCGCTTCGAAGGCCTCCTCGGCGCGCTTGCGTTCCCAAGCGATCAGCAGGAGATGTCCGTTCGGGAGGAACTCGAAGTCGTGATGCGAGAGACGGGTCGCATCGGAGCACACGTACTCCCAGACGACGTTGCCATCGAGGTCGAGTTCGCGCACGCGGCCCCCTGCGCCGCCGCCACCCTGGAATCCGTTCTGCACTCGCTCCGCGCGCAGGAGATGTCCGTTCTCGCGCAAGTAGGCGGCTTGCCCTGGGAGGGAATCGCTCTTCCACTCGCGGACGACCGTGCCATCGAGATCGACGAGATACGTCGACTTCGATTGGAGCGGCGCGACGAGTGTGAATCCCGGAGACACGGCGTCCGTCTTCAGCAGCACTCCCCGCGTTTCGCGCGGCGTCTCGGCCGACGGGACGAGCGCCGCGTCCACTTGGACGAAGTCACCGACCAGGAGGAAGACGATCGCAAGCGGTGTGTGGAGCATCGGCGCAGACCGGGACGCAGTGCGCACGCTCCATCTTCGCTGGGGTTCGCGAGGAAGGAAACGGCGCGCCGCGCGCGAGGGCGGACCGGATTTCACCGAGCGCGGGCTCTCACGCGCCGATGCGTACGCACTGCGCCGCATGTCGGCGTGGTGCTGGGAGGGGGAGCATGAACTCGCGTCGGAAACTCGCTGTCGAGTCGACCCGAACGGCACGTTCCGCGCGATTCGTCGGTTGAGCGCCCATCGCGGGCAATTCGCCCGTTCCGATGCGCGGTCGCCGGAGGAAAAAATGCGCACGAGATTCTCGCTCGCTCTGACGCTCTCGCTCGCGGTTCTCACCGACGGTGCGAGTGCCCAATCCCAAGTGCTCGTCGTTTCGCCGACAGGCCCCTACACGCAGCTCCAAGCCGCGGTCGACGCGGCGAGCGACGGGGACATCGTGCTCGTCAAGGCCGGCGCGTACGGAGCGCTGTCGATCGGTGACGAGTCGATGTCGATCGTCGCCGACACGGCGGCGTCAGTCTCGACCGGCTCGATCTCCATCACGGACCTGTCGACGAGCCGCCGCGTCGCGCTCTCCGGCCTGCAATCGAATTGGTGGTCCGGTGGAGTCCAACGACTCGCGCTGAAGAATTGCTCCGGTGCCGTGCGGATCGATCGCAGCCGAATCGTCGGTGCGGACGGTCAGACGGTGAGCGCCTCGGCAGGCGCGGACGTTCAGCAGAGCACCAATGTCGCCTTCTCGAATTGCGTGCTCGTTGGCGGCGGTTTGGGCGCGCTCAACGGCGGTCCCGGCGTCTATGCGTCGAGCTCGTCCGTCGCGTTCTACGACTGCGATGTTTCGGGCGGGTGGGGTGGATCCGACTACTACACGAGCTACGCAGGTGGTGACGGCGGAGCCGGATGTCACGCCGCGGCCTCGTTCCTGTTCACCAGCGGGTCGCACTTCGAAGGCGGATGGGGCGGCGACGCCTACGCGTCATGGGGACACAAGGGTGTCGGTGGTTGCGGCGTGCTCTTGAGCGGCGTGCTCAACGAGATGCCGGCGCTCGCCTCGATGTTCGCGGGCGGACTCGGCGGCTGCGCGCCGTACGCCGGTTGCCTGGGCCTCTCGCCGGATGTCTGTGGGTTCCCCGGCTCGCTCCAGGTCCTGAGCGGCGGCTCGAAGCAACTCGATGTCGCGAGCCCGGTGCGGGAGCTCTCGAGCGCGCAAGTCACGATCAAGGCGGCTCCCGGCGACCGCGTGTTCCTGTACATCTCCATCGAACCGGATTGGATCTGGCTGAGCTACTGGTCCGGCGTGTCGTGCACCGGGCGGCCGCCGTCGAACGGACGTGCGTTCCTTGGAATCGTCCCCGGGTCGGGCACGCTGACGACCGATTTGCCGATCCCCGACCTGCTCCCTGCGGGAACCGGAGCGACGCTGTTCCTGCAGCTCTTGGCGTGGGACGGCAGCAACACCGTCACGCTGGGTTCGCCGCGCACGCTGGTGATCCTCGATCAGTCGCTGTAACGGACCGCTTCGAGGGTTCGATCGGGCACCTCGCGCGCGGCGAACGACGCGGTGCTCCGCAACGTGTTCGTTGTCGAGTAGCCGACATCGGCTGTGCGGGTAGCATGCGGAGTCGGTGAGGCGTTTCGTCGATTTCCTGATCGTCGGCTTCGCAGCCCCGCTCGTCGCGCTGGTCCTGTCGGTCGCTTGCGCCAGCGAGCCTCGGCCGTGCGCGGCGCCGACGAATCTGGCCGTCGGTGCGCCCACGCCGAAAGCCGAGGAACTGGCGCGTGGCGATGCCGCGCCAAGCGTCGAGCCCGTTGACGAGTCGGAGCTGCCGGACTGGGCGTTCGCGAAGTACACGGACGTGGACACGGATACCGTCGACTCGGTCGAGCTCGCGGCGGACGGCACGTATCGGTGGGCGTACTCCGGCGGCGGGGTTCTCTCCGGCGGAGCGCTGCTGATCGACGTCGAAGAGCGCGGTCGTTGGCGTGTCGCGCGCGGTTGGATCGAGTTCGAGTGCGAGCAAGTGCTCGACCACGGGCTCGCCTCAGATCGACGGCTCTCCTCGTGCGGCATCGTCGCGTGCTGGCGCGGACGGCGTTGCTTCCTGCCCGAGCGCGACATCGTCGCCTTCGCGAACGTCCTCAACAGTGGTTTCGACTTGTCGCCTCGCTTCCTGCTCGCGGAGACGCCCGAGGGCGCGACCTATCCGCAGTCGGAGTTCACGCTTCCGCCAGAGTACGCGGGCTACGTGCTCGCCGAGCCCGTGATCGCGACCGTGCTCACCTCTGTCGATCGCCGCGCGCTCGGCGAGTCCGGCGACCGAGTGGAGTTCACGCTCGATCGCGGCGCGGCGGACGGCTTGCGCGTCGGGCACGAGCTCTGGACGCTCGACCTGCCGTCGGCCGACGAGATTCCCTGGAGCGGCCGGCTCGTCGAAGTCGGAGAGCACCGCTCGCGCGGCCGCATGCGCTTCACGCCCTTCGTGCCGACGGTCGGGACGCGGATGTCGACGCGCGATCCGCGCGCAGAGCGCTGAGCCTGCGTGAGGTGACTCGAGCCTGCGTGATGTAACCGCGCTCGCGTGATGTGACACGAGCTCGCGTGATGTGACTCGAGCTCGCGTGATGTGACTCGAACTCGCGTGATGTGACTCGAACTCGCGTGATGTGACTCGAACTCGCGTGATGTGACTCGAGCTCGCGTGATGTGACTCGAACTCGCGCCCGGTGCGTCGAACTCGCGCCCGGTGCGTCGAACTCGCGCCCGGTGCGCCGAACCCGCGTGCGGCGCATCGAGACAGCGCGCGGTGCGTCGAGCGCGCGGCTCGCGGATCCCACGCGCGTCGCCCGGAACCCGCGCGCAGCGCGTTGCAGTCGTGAACGGGCGCTCATCGAAGCGAGCTCGATTTGCGCGAGCGAGCGCTCCGGCGCGGTTCTGCGTCACCGACGCGCGGAAGAAGTTTCCCCTGCTCCGACGCGCGGCGCGAGTGCCTCCGCGCGTCGGTCACGACTGCCGGGAGGCGGGTAGAATCGGTCGACCCCGGAACCCGCCGTGACGAAGCCTCTCTCGACCTCGCCGCGGCGCGACGCGCTCCGGATCGCCGCCTTCTCGCTTGCGAGCGTTCTGCTCGGCCTCGTCGCCGTCGCGTGCGCGAACCGCGGCGCCGTCTACACCGCGTACGTCGACGAGCCCGGCCCCGCCGCGCCGGTGCGCGTGCCGAGGGCCGAGCCGCGCGAGCCGCTCGCGCTGCCGACCTGGGCGTTCGCGCGCTACGAGGTGACGCGCGAGGGAGTGCGCGAGGCGCTCGAGCTGCGCGACGACGGCTCGTACTCGTGGACGACGCTCGACGCGAACGGCAGCTGCACGCGCGACGAGGACGGCTATGCGCGCATCGATGCCGGCTGGCTGCTGCTCGAGCCGGAGCGCGGCTCGAAGTCCGCGGCGAGCTCCGTGCTCCAAGCCGGCACGCGCGGCTGCGTGGTCGCGTACGGCAAGCAACGCTGCTTCCTCACCGAGCAACAGCTGACCGGCTTCTGCAATCTGGTCAACGCCGGCCGACGCGTTCCCGCGGGTTGCATGCTCGCGACCGAGCTCGCCGAGCCGAACCCCGAGCCGCTGCAAGCGACGATGCCGCGCTACTACGCGGAGCGCGTGCTGCGCGCTCCCGTGGTAGGACGCGTGAAGGAGATCCTGGCGTCGACCGAAGTCCGGCCGATCAACAACGCGGTCGAGTTCATCGTCGACGTCGGCGCGAAGCAGGGTTTGCGCAACGGGATGCAGCTCTACGTCGTCGGCGTCCCGACGAGCACCGTCGTCTGGCCGGGCCGCCTGATCGAAGTGCACGAGAGCTGGTCGCGCGGTCGGATGCGCTCGACCGACTACGTGCCGGAGGTCGGCGACAAGCTGTCGACCGCCGACCCGCGCGCGAAGAAGTAGCCGCGGCGCCGCGCGCGAGCGCGAACAGGCGGTCGGGGAAACGCCGAGCGCAAGACGTCGCGCGCCCAGCGTCGCGAGCGCGCCGCGCTCGCTCAACGCCGCGCGCGCTTCGCCTTCGAGCGCGCGCGCGACGGCCTGCACGCGCCGGACGGGCGCTGCGCGGGCTCGGCCGACGCGACCACCAGCGCGCGCGACGCGACGAAGATCGTCTTGAAGATCCGCGCGAGGTCGCAGCGCTCGAAACCCGCCGGCGCTTCGTCGAGCACGCGGCGCAGCATCGCTTGCTCGCGCTTGGGATCCGCGGCGGCGAGCCCGTGGGCCGCCTTCGCGCGCGCGATCTCGAGCGCGAGCCGGGCGCGGGCCTGCACGTCGGCCGCGAGCCGCGCGTTCAAACGGTCCATCTCGGCCCGAAGTCGCGCGACGTCGGGCGGAAGAGCGGGCTCGGACGGCTTTCGGGCCATGCGCGTCGGATGGTACCGTCGGTGCGATGGCGAGCGAGCCCGAGAAGCCGCGTGAAGTCGGCGCACGGCGTCTGCCGGAGGTCCTCGCGCCCGCGGGCGACGAGCAGGCGCTCGCCGCCGCGCTCGCCGCCGGGGCCGACGCGGTCTACTTCGGGCTCGCGGAGGGCTTCAACGCGCGCGCGCGCGCCGGCAACTTCGAGCTCGCGAACCTCGGCGCGACCGTCGCGCGCATCCACCGCGCCGGGGCAAAGGCGTACCTCGCGGTCAACACGCTGGTGTTCGAGAGCGAGCTCGGTTTCGTCGAGCGGCTGATCCGACGCGCGGCGGAGTGCGGCGTCGACGCGTTGATCGTGCAGGATCCGGCGGTCGCGTTGCTCGCGCGCGAGCTGTGTCCGGCGCTCGAGGTCCACGCGAGCACGCAGATGACGATCTCGAGCCCCGAGG
>JADLBP010000374.1 GCA_020847695.1 Planctomycetota bacterium | reverse complement strand
GCACGCCGGCGAGAACTCCGACCACCAGCGACGCCGCGAGTGCAATCGGGACGATCCAGCCGGGCGTCTCGATCGGGAAGCTCGGCAGCGCGAGTCGCAGGAGCTCGCCGCACCCGAACGCTCCCGCGAGCCCGATCAGTCCGCCGAGCAGCGACAGGGCGCCCGCCTCCGCGAGGAAGATCAGCACCACCTGGCCGTCGCTCGCGCCGAGCGCCTTGATCAACCCGATCTCGCCAGTGCGTTCGTGCCCCGAGACCCATTGGATCGTCAGGATCCCGATCGCGCCGACCAGCACCGAGATCGCCGCGATCGCGAGCACGCCGCGAGTCAGGACGTCGAGCACCTGATCGACGACCTCGAGCATGTCGGCTTGGCTGACGATCGTGACGTCGAGCTCTCCGTCGTGGCGCTCGGTGAGCACGCGCTCGATCTCCGCGGTGACGCCCGGGATGCGCTCGGGGCTCGCGACGAGCAGGTGGATCTCGCTCAGTGCCTCGCGGTCGAAGAGCTCGAGAGCGCGCGCGACCGGGATCAGTACCATGTCGTCGAGGTCGAACCCGAGCACCTGACCCTTCTCGCGCATCACACCGACGACGGTGAAACGCGCCTCGCCGATGCGGATGCGGTCGCCGAGCGGGTTCCGGCCGGGATAGAGCTCGCGCGCGACCGTCGCGCCGAGCACGCAGACCGCGGGAAGTCGCTCCGGATCGCCCGTCGGCAGGAACGAGCCGCTGCGCGGGTGCCACTGCAGCACCTCTTCGTCCTCGGCGGTGGTCCCGTAGACGTACGTCTGGCGCGAGCGCTCGTCGTTCTTCACCTCGGCGAGCCCGACGGTGTGCGGCGCGACACAGCGTACGCCGGAGATGCGCTCGAGCGCGCGCGCGTCGTCGAGCGTCAACGGCCGCGTCGTGCCGCCGAACGACGCGGCGCCGAGGCCGAAGCTCGTCTCCCTTCCCGGCTGCACGCCGAGGATCGTCGTGCCGAACTGCGCGAACTGAGCGACCACGCCGGCGCGCGCGCCTTCGCCGATCGACGACAACAGCACCATCGCGCCGATGCCGATCACGATGCCGAGCATCGTCAGGAGCGAGCGCAGACGCTGCGTCCGGAAGCTCTCGCAGAGCAGCGCGACGAGATCGCCGAGGCGCATCAGACCTTCCTCCGCAGCGCTGCGAGCGGCTCGAGCCGCGCCGCGCGCGACGCCGGCAGGCTGCCGAAGAGCACGCCGACGACCACCGCGACGCCGACCGCGGCCGCGATCGCCCAGCCGGGCACGGCAAACGGGATGTCCGCGCGCCAGAGCCGCGCGAGCCGCGCCGCGCCGAGCCCGACCGCGACGCCGAAGAGGCCGCCGATCGTCGACAACGCGATCGCCTCGGTCAGGAAGAGCGAGAGGATCTGGCCACGGCTCGCGCCGAGCGCCTTCAACAGCCCGATCTCCGCGGTGCGCTCGGTCACCGAGACCACCATCACGTTCATCACGCCGACGCCGGCGACCACCAGCGACACCGCGGCGATCCCGGCGAGCGCCGCGGTCAGGATCGCGAGGATGTCGTCGAGCGATTCGGCGATCGCACCGGGCCGCAGCACGGTGAAGTCCTCCTCGTCGTCGTGGCGCGCACGGAGGACCGCGGAAACGCGCTCCGCGGCGCGATCGACGTCGGCGGCGGCGCCGACCTGCACGACGATGCGGAACAGGCTCGTCGCGTCGAAGATCGCGAGCGCGTTCGCGACGGGCACGAGCACGACGTCGTCGAGGTCGACCATCATGCTCGCGCCCTGCGCTCCGAGGACGCCGACGACGCGGAACGGGTAGTCGCCGAGCTTCACGCGCCGGCCGAGCGGGTTCGCGTCGCCGAAGAGCTCACGTCGAAGCGTCCGCCCGATCACGCAGACGCGGGCGCCGCGCTCGAGATCGGCGTCGGGCAGGTCGGTGCCGAGCGCGACTCGGGTGTCGCGCATCGCGAGGAAGCCCGACGTCGTGCCGATCACCGTCGCCGCGCGTCCGCGGTTCTCGTGCTCGACCAGCACCTCGCCGATCGCTATCGGCACGCAGCGCACGAGGCCCGGCACACGCTCCTCGAGGGCCCGCAGGTCGAGCAACGTCAGGTCGCGCGTCGTCGTCGCGACCAGCGGCGCGCCGCCGCGCGTCGCCGTGCGGCCGGGCAGCACGACGACGGTGCTCGCGCCGAGTCCGGAGAAGCGCTCGAGCACCCAACCGCGTGCGCCTTCGCCGAGCGACGTCAGGATCAGGACCGCGGCGATGCCGATCGCGATCGCCGTCCACGTCAGCCGCGTGCGCAGCTTGCGCGCGGCGAGCGCTCCGAACGCGAACGAGAGCAGGTCCTCGAGCCTCACGCGAACCTCCCGTCTCGCATCCGGAGGATGCGATGCGCGATCGCGGCGACGGCGTCGCTGTGCGTCACGAGCACGATCGTCTGACCGCGCGCGTTCAGCTCGGCGAGCAGGCGCACGATCTCGCCGCCGGAAGCGCTGTCGAGGTTGCCGGTCGGTTCGTCGGCGAGCAGGATCGGCGGCGCGTGGACGAGAGCGCGCGCGATCGCGACGCGCTGGCGCTCGCCGCCGGAGAGCTCGGTCGGCTTGTGCTCGCCGCGGGCTCCCAACCCGACCGACGCGAGCGCGGCGAGCGCCTTCGTGCGCCGTTCGCGCGCATCGACGCCCGCGAAGACCAACGGGAGCTCGACGTTGCCGAGCGCGCTCATCCGCGCGACCAGGTGGAAGCTCTGGAACACGAACCCGATCTGGTGGCGACGGATGTCGACGCGCTCCGCCTCGGTCATCTCGCCGACTTCGCGTCCGTCGAGCCGGTACGAGCCCGCGCTCGGCCGATCGAGGCACCCGAGCACGTTCAACAACGTCGACTTGCCGCAACCCGACGGCCCCATCAGCGCGATCAGCTCGCCGCGCGCGATGTCGAGATCGACGCCGTCGAGCGCGTGCACGATCGCCGCCCCCATCGCGAAGTCGCGACGCACGCCGCGCAGCCGGATCAGCGGCTCGTTCATCGCGGCGCCGCGGCGTCGCGCGCGCGCACGAGAGCGCCGTCCTTCACGGCTTCGTCCTCGAGGCTGACGATGACGCGCTCGCCCTCCGCGAGCCCGTCGAGGACCTCGGAGACGTCCCAGTTCGCGAGCCCGATGCGCACGCGACGCTCGTGCGCTCGCTCGCCGTCGAACACGAGCACCCTCGAGCCTTCGAGCACTGCGACGGTCGGGATCGCGAGCACGCCGTCGTGCGCGGTGACGATCACGTCGAGGTCGGCGGAAGTCCCGGGCTTCAGCGCCAACGCGGCGAGCTCCTCCGCGTCGCCGACGAGCTCGACCTCGACCTCGACCGTGCGGTTCTGCTCCTGCGCCTCGGACACGTACGGCGCGACGCGCACGACGCGGCCCGCGAAGTCGCGACCGCGATACGGATCGAGTCGAACGCGCGCGGTCTGGCCGACCGCCAGGCCGCCGAGGTCGATCTCGTCGAGCTCCGCACGCACGTAGAGGCTCTCGGGGTCGAGCAACCGCAGCGCGACCTTGCCGGGCGTCGCCCATTCGCCCTCTTCGACCCAGAGCTCGGCGACGACGCCCGCGAACGGCGCGTGCAGGTCGCACTTCTCGACCGCGATGCGCGCGCGCTCGATCGCGACCTGTTGCGCCGCGACGCGCGCTTCGCTCGCGCTGCACGCAGCGGCGAGCGCGTCGACCTGCGACTCCGCTAGATCGAACTGCGACGCGGGGATCGAGCCCGAAGCGAGCAAGCCGCGCAGCCGATCACGCTCGCGCACCGCTGAATCGAGGCGCGCGCGCGCCTCGGGCACGAGCGAGTGCAACACCGCGAGCTCGCGCTCCGCCGCGTCGAGCGCGGCCCGCGGCTCGCGCGAGTCGATCGAGATCAGGTGCTCGCCGAGCTCGACACAAGCCCCTTCGCGCCGCAGGATCGCGACCACCGTGCCCGCGGTGTCGACGCTGAGGTCGGCCATGCGTCGCGAGCGGACCGCGCCTGCCTTGGTGCTGCTGACGAGCTCCTCGACGCGCCCGCGCGCCACCGCGACCGTGCGCACGTCGAGCGCGAGCTCGCGCGAGCCGTACCACCGCCACGCCGCGACCGCGCCGGCGAGCGCGAGCCCCGCCACGATCCAACCGCGCCACAAACGCCAGCGACTCGCCATGCGCTCGCTCCCGCTCGGACGGCGCCCCGCGCGCCCGAGCGACCCGCGGGCCGACGCGACGCCGAACTCGCCGCGCCGACTCGGCTCCTATCAGCCACGGGGGCGAACCGGACCATACGCCGAGCTCCCCGTACGACGGCCGATCGGATCGCAGGCGAGCGGAGCCCGGACGCGGGCCGTGCGCGTGCGCTATCCTCGTCGGATGAAGATCGGATCCCTCGCGGCGCTCGTCATCGCAGGTTTCGCGCTCGGGTCGAGCGCGCAGGAGGCGCGCGAGCGCCCCGAGCCGTTCCGCGCGCGCGCGGCGGCGTTCTGGGCGTGGCTCGGCGAGCACGCCGACGAGCACCGGGACGCGCTGCTCTCCG
>JADLBP010000373.1 GCA_020847695.1 Planctomycetota bacterium | reverse complement strand
GCTTCAGCCACTCGAGCGCGGGCCGCATCTCGCCCTTCATCCCGACCGGCGCGTGGTCGACGAGCAACACGTCCGGCGAGTAGTCCTGCAGCGAGCGCAGGATCAGGTTCGTGCGCATCTCGAGCACACCGGTGCCCGACACGCCGAGCGACCGTGCCTGGTACTCCTCGGCCGCGACCTTGCGCACCGCGGGGAGCTTGATGTAGTCGACGCCCTCGGGGAGGTTGTAGCGGTGCACCGCCGGCGAGCCGGTGAGCAGCAGCACCGACAGCCCGGGATGCTTCGACGTCAGCGCGCGCGCGATGTTCATCGAGCGGTGCAGGTGACCGAGCCCGAGCGTGTCGTGCGAGAAGATCGCGAGCCGCGTGCCCGCGCCGAAGCGCTGCGCGGCGCGGCGGCCGGGATGCGATGCGAAACGCGGACGTTCGCCGCTCGAAGCGCGGCGCCGATCGCGTTCGAGCAGCGCGCTCGACAGCGTCGCTCGCAGCTGCGGCGTGCTGAACGGCTTGACGATGTAGCCCTCGGCGCCGAGCTCCTGCGCGCGCGCGATCGACTCGTCGTCGCCGTACGCGGTCAGGAAGACGACTGCGACGTCGTGCTGCTTCTTCAGTTCGCGCGCGGTCTCGATGCCGTCGCGTCCGCCGGGCAGACGGATGTCCATGAGCACGAGGTGGGGCGCGCTCTCCTCGGCGGCGCGCAGCGCTTCGCCGGAGTCGGAGGCGAGGCCGGAGACGGCGTAGCCGAGCTGCTGCACCGCGAGCTTGAGGTGCATGCGGACGATGTTCTCGTCCTCGACGATCAGGATCCGTCGCGGGGTCTCGGCTTCAGGCGGCATGGACGGCGATCCGGTAGGGGAACTCGATGCGGTAGGCCGCGCCGCGGCGGCCGTCGGACGAGAGGCGCCCGCCGAGCTGCGCGGCTAGCGTCTCGACGAGCTCGAGCCCGATCGAACGCTGCACGTCGGTGACGTTGGCGAAGCCGCGGCCGTCGTCGCGCACCTCGAGCACGACATCGCCGTTCGGCGCGAGCCGACACGCGATGCCGACGTGCCCGGACGATCCGTCGGGGAACGCGTGCTTGAAAGCGTTGGTGACCAGCTCGTTGACGATCAGTCCGCAGACCTGCGCGCGGTCGATGTCGAGCGTCAGCTCCTCGTCGACCTCGAGGTCGAACTTCACGCGCGACGGTTCGAGCGAGTAGCTCTCCTTCAAGCGGCCGACCAGGAGCTGGAGGTACGGCGCGAGGTCGATGCTGCCGACGTTGCGGCTCGAGTAGAGCAGGTCGTGGACGAACACGAGCGCGTGGATGCGATCCTGGCTCTCCTGGAAGCGTTCGAGCGCGCGCGGATCGGTGACCGAGTGCGATTGCAGCGCGAGCAAGCTCGACACGACCTGCAGGTTGTTCTTCACGCGGTGGTGCACCTCGCGCAGCAGCACTTCCTTCTCGCCGAGCGAGCGTCGGAGGTCCGCTTCCATGCGCTTGTGGCTCGAGAGGTCCTGCGCGAGGCACACGAAGCCGCGCACGCGCCCGCCTTCGTCGCGCAGCGCCGCGCCGGAGAACGCGACGGGCACGCTGGTCGCGTCGCGTCGCACGAAGCGGCGCTCCATGCTCGCGACCGAACCGCGCGCCATCGCCGCGAGCGCACCGTCGGCGCGGCCGTCGGGCGACAACTCCTCGAACGGCCGACCGAGCAGCTCCGCGGGCTCGAAACCGACCAACGCCGCGGCCGCCGGGTTGACGCGGGTGATCCGTCCGTCGGGGCCGAGCACCAGCAGGGCGCCGGCCATCGAATCGATCACGCCGCTGAGTTGGTCGAGCGACACGGTCGAGGCCGCGAGCGCTTCCGCCATGCGGTTGAACGCGCGCGCCAGGATCCCGACCTCGTCGGCGGAGTCGCTCGCGACGCGGGTCGCGAGCTCGCCGCGGCCGATGCGTTCGGCTGCGTCCGTCAGCTGCGACAGCGGACGCGCGATCGAACGCGAGACCACCAGCCCGAGCGCGAGCGCGAGTACGACGCCCGCGGCGTTGGTGAACAGCTCGACGCGCGCGGCCTCGGCGGAGCGCGCAGAGATCGCCTCGAGTTCCTCGGACAGCATCTCCTCGGTGTGCCGGTGGTACGCGTGGGCGCGCGGCTGGATCTCGCTGCGCAGGAAGGGTTCGATGCGTTCCTTGAGCAGTCGCTCCGCCGCATCGAGGTCCGACGAGGCCAGCGGGACGAACGTGCGCACGTGCTCCTCGAACGTGCGGCGGCGGGCCTCGAGCGGCGCGAGCCATTCGGTCTCGCTGTCGGACGCGAACACGGCGCCGCTCTCGTGCAGCTCGGCGCGCTCGGAAGCGCGGCTCTCGTCGAGACTCTCGGCGAACGTCTCGTACGCGTCGAACACGCGATCCTCTAGGTCCTCGATCACGCCGTCGGAGCGCTTCGCCGCGGAGCTCGCCTCGCGGTAGCGCTCCTTGACGAGCTCGTGCGCCGCGGCGAGGCACTCTTGGACCGCGAGCGTCATCTGCATCGCGTTCTCCATCCGATACAGCGGCCCGCGCGGCGTCTGGATGCGTGCATCGGCGTCGACGGCGATCGCGAGACCGGAGACGTCGAGCGTCTGCCCGCCGTCGGCGCGCGCCGCGATCGCGGTGATCGTGCCCTTGAGCTTGTCGGTGCGCTTGATCGCGCGCGTCTCGACCTTGCGTGCGGTCCAGTGTCCGTCGCTTTCGACTCGGGCGCCGATTTCTACGCGCGTGCCGACCGCGAGCGAGCCGAACGGATCGCCCTCGGAAGTCGAGTCGTCGAACTCGGTGTCGTCGTCGACGCGGATCACACGGCCGAGCAGCACGACCGTGCGCTCGGAGGCATCGACCGCGGTCAGCGCGCCGCGCAGCTTGGGCCGGCGGGTCGCGGGCAGGCGCTCGATCGACGTCGCCGTGAACGCGCCGTCCGGTCCAGGCCGGCCTTCGATCGAGAGCGCCTGGCCGACGATGGTCGAGGGGTCGATCGGGAGCTCGGCGGTGCGCGCGAGCTCCTCGACGTCGCCTTGGATGCCGCGGTTGATCCGCAGCGACACCAACCCGACGACACCCATGACGGTGACGACCGAGAGCGTGGCGAGGGTCAGGCGGAGGCGGAGGTGCATGGGCGCGTCGAGGCGCCGCGGAGGGCAAACCCGGTGCCGCAGGGGCGCACGGGGTCTGGGGCTTGGATCGCGGGCGTCGGATCCGACTTCTGGACGTCGCGCGAGGTGCCCGGTCCAGGAGTTGGGCGCGGTC
>JADLBP010000372.1 GCA_020847695.1 Planctomycetota bacterium | reverse complement strand
CGCCCGCGTGCTCCCACGAGCCGGTGCGCAGCGGGTGGGAGCTCTCGAGCTTCCACACTTCCTTCGCGTAGATCGGGAACCAGTTCATCACGCCCTGGCGCAGCACGCCGGTGCAGAACTCGATCAGAGCGATCACGATCAGAACTGGGTGCGTCAGGATCCGCAGCGTGAGCTGCCAACCCGAGAGCACTTCGCCTTCCTTCGCCGTCACCGCGTCGCCGGTGTCGAAGTCGGCATGGCCGGCCTGGCCGGGCGTGTCGCGCAGCAACAGGCTCTCGACGAGCACCATCGCGAGCAAGCAAGCGCCCGGCGCGTAGAAGACCCACCAGGTCTCGTCGACGCCGCCCACCGGCCGCGTGAAGTCGAGGATCCAGCCGTTGACCGTGAATGCGAGGAAGATCCCCGACGCGATCATCGTCCCGAAGATGCCGCTGAAGCCGCCGCGCTCGCGCACGTGGAACCAGTGCGCGTTGACCTTGACGATCGCGACCGCCGCGAAGCTCTGGAAGTACATGTTGACCGCGTACAGGCAGAGCGTCGGCCAATACAGCGCGCTCTGCGAGCCGAGCGCGTGCTGCACGAACGCGCCGAGCGCCAGGTTGACGAGTCCCGCGCCGGTCGCCGACATCAGCATCGCGCGCCGCCCGCCGATGCGATCGGTCAGCGGCCCGTTCAGCAGGAACGCGAGCCCGTACACCCACGTGCCGACCGCGAAGATGTCGCCGAAGTCCTCCTTCGACATCAAGCTGCCGAGCGACGTCTTCGCGACGGTCAGGTTGTAGCGCCCCATGTAGAGGAGCGCGTAGGTCACCCCGAGGGGGAACCAGTTCCAGAAGCGACGCAGCCGGTATTCGCGGGAGTGTGCCGGGGGGAGCGCGCTGGTCATCGCCGCTGAGTGTCGCGGCGGCGCTCGACGACGGCAAGCAGATCGGCGACGTCGTCGATGATTCGGTCGATCGCGCCGTCGGCGCGGGTGTCGAGCACCCAGCTCGGCGTGTGGCCGTGGCGGCGCAGGACGAGCTCGCGCGGAGCCGCCGGGTGGCCTTGCGTCCGCATCACGTGCGGCAAGGCGAGATCGAGCGAGAAGACGTCGCCGACGACCAGCTCCGGCCGCTCTTCCTCGATCACCTTCTCGTAGCGCGGCCGGTCGACGACGATCTTGCGGCCGCCGACGGTGATCCAGTCGCCCTTCGGACCGAGCAGGAACTTGCCCGCCGAGCCGCGGACTCGCAGCGCGTGGTTCGCGCGCTCGCCGGCGTCGACGCCGGCCTCGCGGAACCAACCGATGATCTTCTCGGGCGGCGAGTTCGAGACGACGACGATCTCCGCGCCGGCGCGGCGCAGCGCTTCGAGCGAGAGCACCGCGCGCGGCACGAGCGCCGGCGGGTGCTCGCGGCGGAAGGAATGTGTCGCCGCGTGGAAGCAGTGGTCGCCGAACGCGGTCAGCGTCGCGAAGCCGGAGTCGAGGATCGCCTCGCGATAGACGTGCGTGCGCGGGTCGCTGCGCTCGCTGTCGATGTACGACGTGATCGAGTTCGGCTCGCAGAACGGATCTTCGTCGACGTACGCGGTGATCCGGCCGTCGGGAGCCCAGCCGAAGCGCTCGGGCGTGCTCTTGACCGCGCGCTCGAAGTGCTGGAAGTCGGCGCGAGCGCGCTCGGCGTCGATCTCGGCGAGCCGCGCGGCTTCGGTGGCGACGTAGAGCTTGACGTGCTCGGCCTCGAACGCCTGGTTGGTCCAGACGCCGTCGAAGTCGGAGAGGATCTTGATCGACATGGCGTGGGTCGCGTCAGTCTGGGCGATCGCGCGCAACCGCGCTCGCGGCGTCGATCAAGCTTCGATCAATTCGCCGGGTTCGAGAGGTGCGACGTCAGCTTGCTGGTGACCGCCCAGCCGCTCGCCGATTTGTCGAGCACCAGGTAGTACGCGCGGCCCTGGAAGCCGGAGAGCGTCCACACGTGGCCGCAGTAGACGATCGCTTGCGTGTGATCGGCGTTGAAGCCGATCCGCGAGAGCTCGACGTAGCCCGGGTACGTCGGCACGCGCGGCGCTTGCGCCTCGGTGATGTAGACGTTGCCGTGGACGAGGTCGAGCTTGTAGTCGAGCTCCGCGGGCTCCTGGTTCTTGTTCCAGAAGTCGTCGAGCGTCGACTTCTGCGTCAGCTTGGTGTTGTCGCGGACGAACTTGTACGGCGTGTCCGAAGCGGGGTCGTGCAGGTGGTTCGGCACGGTGACGTTGAGCACCGGCATGCTCTCGACCGGTTGGCAGACGTCCTCGATCACGCGCTTGTAGATCGTGTATTCCTCGCTGCTCGCGTCGATCGGCGTCGTCGCGGGCGTGGTCGTCGTCGTCGACTGGCACGCTTGGGCGAAGGGGAGAGAGAGCAAGGCGAGGGCGATAAGGAAGTTCGTGCGCATGGCGATGTGGGTGCGGGGAGTGAGCGCACAGGCTAGCAAGTCGCGGCGGCGCTTTCTGCGGGCGCCTTTCGGGCGGCGTGCGTACGAGTGATGCACCGCGCGTCGTTCTCCCGCGCGGTGCGCGGGGGACGACGCGCGGCGCGGCCCGACTCGCCGCGCTCGGCGACGTCAGAGCGTCGCGCGCACGACATTGCTCAACCGGCAGGCGCCGCGTTGGAAGGCTTGGAAGCGCAGGTCGACTCCCGCGAGGCCGCCCGGAGCGAGCCACTGGAAGCGCGCGTGCCCCGCGCCGTCCGCGGTCGCGATCGCGAGCACGCGCGGCGCCGCCATCGCGACGCCGAGCGGTTCGCACGTCTCGAGCGTCCAGTACCCGCGATCCAGCGGATCGTCGTGGTCCCCGGCGAGGTAGACGAGCTGGCCGGGCTCGGCGCCGGTGACGTCGAGCGTGTTGAGCTCGCCGGCGACGCCCGGAACCGGCGCGCTCGCCTGCAGCGCGGTCGGCGTCAGCAACACCGTCCGGCCCTGGAAGCTCGACGGCACGTGCGCCGCGAAACCGGCGATCTGACCGGCGGCGTTGATCCGCAGCGCGGAGAGCAGGTTCTGCCAGTTGCCGTTCGGCCCGATGTCGGGGACCAGCGGTTCGAGGTCGACGACCGAGCCGTCAGGGCTCCAGAGCACGTCGGTCTGCCCGTTCGCGTTCGGCGCGTACCCGACGATCCAACCCGCGTCGTTGATGTCGAGCGCGGCGACGTCGAACGGGAACTGGTGGATGCCGAGGTCGGGGAGCTCGGTCATCCCGGTCGCGGCGGTCCAGAGGAACGCGTGCTCGTGGCCGCCGATCGAGCTGCTCCCGACGACGCGTCCGTGGTTGTCGATCGCGCGCGGGAACACCGCGCCTTGGCCGGCCGGATCGAGGCTGCCGAGCGGGATCAGCGCGCCCTGGTCGTAGAGGAACCCGCGCGGGACGCCCGCGGCGTCGACGCGGAAGCCGACGATCTGCCCGTGGTCGTTGATGTCGCTCGCGCGGCTGAGGTCGGCGACGAAGCTCGGCGTCAGCATCGGATCCCAGACCACAGCTCCGGGCGTGCCCGCGGGCTGCGCGCCGGCGAAGCCGACGATCCAGCCCGCGTCGTTGATCGCGGTCGGGAACGCTCGGAAGCCCAGCGGGGTGAAGAACTCCTCGGTCACGCCCGCCCGCCAGCGGAAGCCGCGCACCAGCGAGCCCGACAGCTCGCCGAACGAACCGACGAACGTGCCCGCGTCGTTGACGTCGACGACTTGGAAGCCCTTCCACACGATCCCGGCCGGCGGAGCGGGCACCAACGTGCGCCGAGGCGACCAGCGGAAGCCCATCGAATCGAAGAGTGGTCCGCTCGTGATCACCCAGCCGGTGACGAAGCCGGTGTCGGAGAGTCCGGCGACTCCGACCGCCGAGCCCGGGACCGCGTCGCCGACGTTGGTGATCGTGTAGTGCGTGGATTGCGCGCGAGCGGGGAGCGCGGAGCCGGCGACCAGGGCGGCCACGACGAGGAGACGACGTTCGAACATAGGATTGCCTGCCGGTCGAGCACCGCGCGCCGAGCGTCGGACGAATGCGAACGCGCGAGGAACGCGCCGCGGTGGTGGAGTGCGCCGTCTGCCGCGACGCGCCTCTCGCTACCGATCAGGATCGCGCTCGCTACCCGCGGTTTCGGACCTCAACGCATTCGGAACCGGTTCGATACGCGCCGCGAGCCCAACCGCCAGCGCGACCGACCGCCGCCGCGTCAGCGGATCAGGATATCCGGCCGACCGTCGAGCTCCGGCCACGCTCCCGTGCGCGTCAGGACCTCGCCGTCGGAGAGCAGCGTGTCCTCCGACTTCGTGCCGGTGATCGACGGGTTCCAGCCGAGCAGCTGGCGCTCGACGACGCTGCGCGTCTCGCCCGGCGTCACCAGGAAGTCGCGCGCGGCGTAGCCCATCGGTCCGCCTTGGTGATGGAGGCGCCATTCGTCGGCGAAGCCGGTCTCGCGGTAGACGCGCTGGGCCTCGGCGAAGATCGCGCCGAAGCTCGTTCCCGGCCGTGACGCGGCGTGCAGCGCGCGATCGACGGCGACGACCGCGCGGTGGCGACGCGCGAGCTCGTCGGAGAGCGGTCCGAACGACGCGAGCCTGGTCAGGCAGACGATCAGGCCGTGGCGTTCGGCGCAGAGCACCGTCATCAACGTCCGCTCGACGCGCTGCGAGGTCGGCGTCGGATGGCGGAAGCGCTCGATCCGTTGGTCGGCGGCGATCAGCACCACCGGCGCGCGGATGCCGCGGACCAGCAGGCGCCGCGTCAGGTCGGCGGCGACCTCGAGCTCGCTCGCGCCGCGGCGGACTTCGCGCATCAGCGCTTCGACCGCTTCCGCGCTCTCGCGGCCGAGCGCGCGCACGCGCTCGAGCTCGCGATCGACCAGCGGCGCGCGCAGCGGTTGCACGCAGTCGTCGGGCCAGTCGCACGCGAACGAGCCCTCGGGCGGCGTGAACGGCTGCCACCACGGGCGCGCGACGATCTCCCAATCGCTCGCGAATTCCTCCGCGGCGAGGCGCGCCGCCTCGATCGTGTCGGTCAGGACCTGCTTCTTCGTCGGCGTCCAGAGCAGCGATGCGACGCCGAGCTCGCTCGAGCCGAGCACGTGCACGTCCGCGCCGTCGGCGAGCCACGCGACGTTCGCGCGCCGCCGCAGCCAAACGCCGTCGACGCCGCGCTCGGCGACGAACCGCTTCAGTCGCTCTTCCTTTTCAAACACGACAAGTCTCCGTGCGGAGCGGGCCTCGCGAGCACTCCCGCGCGCTCCGCGGCGCGCGTCGCTACGAACCTCGACGGGACTCGCGGCGCGCGTCGACGCGACGGTGTGCCGCGAGTGAGAACGCGAGGGTCGGGCTCGCCTCCGTATGCTAGTGTCTCGCGTTCTACCGAATGGTTCCAATGGCGAACAGCGGACGGAAGCAGAGCGGCGCGCCGACGCGCCGGAGCAGACCGATGAGTCAGAACGACGCGGAAAAAGGCGAGCGCGATCACCTCGACAAGGTGCGCGACATCCTGTTCGGCGAGCAAGTGCGCACGGCGGACAAGCGCTTCGCGAAGCTCGAAGCGCAGCTCGCGAAGGACCTCAACGAGGTCAAGGGCGACATGGCGAAGCGGCTGGAGTCGCTCGAGCAGTTCGCGAAGAAGGAGATCGAGGCGCTCGCCAAGCGCACGAAGGAAGAGCAAGCCGATGCGTCGGGCTCGCTGCGCGAGCTCGCGAAGGAAGTCGCCGAGCTGACCAAGGCATTCGAGAAGCGCACCGCCGCGCTCGCGAGCGACCACCAGAAGGCGATCGCCGAGCTGCGCCAGCAGTTGCTCGACCAGACCAAGTCGTTGCGCGCGGAGATCGACGCGAAGACGACCGACCTCTCGACCGAGATCGTCGAGGAGCGCCAGGAAGTCGACAACACGAAGGTCGATCGCGCGGCGCTGTCGGCGCTCTTCGCCGACCTCGCGATGCGGCTCTCGGACAAGAAGTCCGCGAAGGCGTGATCCCGCCCCGCGCGGATGCGCGGGGAACGCATGAGCGAGCGTCCTGAGTCGGAATCGGCGCGCGAGCAAGAGCTCGAGCTGGTGCGCCGCATCCTGCTCGGCCGCGAGCTGGAAGAGCTCGCGCGCCTCGAGCGACGCGTCGACGAGCTGAAGCCGGGCGCCGAGGACGTCGGACGCGTCCTGCCGGACGCGATCCGTATCGAGACCAAGCGCGGCGATCGCCTCGCGCGCTCGCTCGCGCCGGCGGTCGAGACCGCGGTGCAGGAATCGGTGCGGCGCAACCCGAAGGCGCTCGCCGACGCGATCTTCCCGATCATCGGGCCCGCGATCCGCAACTCGGTCGAGGCGATGCTCACGGCGATGGTCGATCGCCTGAACCGCGCGGTCGATCACTCGCTCAGCCCGCGCTCGATCGGCTGGCGCTTCGAGGCGTGGCGCACCAACCGCTCGTTCGGCGAGATCGTGCTGCTGAAGAGCTTGGTGTACCGCGTCGAGCAAGCGCTGCTGCTGCGCACGGATTCAGGTCTGCTCGTCAAGCACGTCGCGCACCCCGCGGTCGTCACCCAGGACCCCGATCTGGTCGCGGGGATGCTCTCGGCGATCAACGACTTCGTCGGCGACTCGTTCGCGAAGGGCAGCGACCAAGCGCTCGAGCACGTCGAGTACGCCGACAAGACGCTGGAGCTCGTGCGCGGGCCGCGCTTGACGCTGGCGGTGCACGTGCGCGGTCAGGCGCCGCGCGAGCTGCGGCTGCGGATGCACGCGCTGCTCGAGGAGCTGCACACCAAGCTCGCCGAGCTCGAAGGCGAGAACGCGAGCGACGACACGATCGCCGCGGACGTCGAGCCGCTGCTCGCTCGCGCGCTCGAAGCGCAGGAACGCGAACAGGCGAAGAAATCGAGCGCGATGTTCGTCGTGCTCGCGCTCGTTTGCACCGCGTTGGTGTTGTTCGGCGTGTGGGGAGTGCTGACGCGCGCCCGGCGGACCGAGCGCTTCGAGCTGCTCGCGAACGTGCTGCGCACCGAACCGGGGTACGTCGTGCTCGCCGCGGAGCGCGACGGCGAGCGGATGAGCTTCGATGGCCTGCGCGATCCGCTCGCGCGCACGCCCGAGGAGCTCGCGCAGGCCGCGGCGCTCGATCTCGACGGCGCGAGCTTCTCGTTCGAGCCGTACGCGTCGCTCGACGCGCCGATCGTCGCCAAGCGCGTGCTCGCGGCGCTCGCGCCGCCGCCGGGCGTCGAAGCGACGATCGCCGGCGACCGGGTCGCGCTGACCGGCCGCGCGCCGCACGCGTGGATCGTGCTCGCGCGCTCGCTCGCGACCGCGTTCGGCGATGCGACGCGGCTCGACACCAGCGCGCTGGTCGACATCGAGCTCGAAGCCGTGCGCCACGCGGCCGCCGCGCTCGACGGGCGCGTTTCGTGGGGCGCGTCCGGGCCGAGCAGCGGCGAGACGCCGACGCATTCGACGCTCGAGACGTTGCGTTCGGAGCTGGAGCAGCTCGATCGCCTCGCGCGCGCGGCGGACGTCGACGTCGCGGTCCGCATCGTCACCTCCGGTTCGCCGAGCACCACCGAGCTCGCCGCGCCGTTCGCTCGCTCGCGCTTCGAGCGCTGCAAGCTCGACTTCGTCGTCGTCGGCGCCGACGCGCTGCATCGCGGCAAGCCTTGGGCGCTGAGCGCCGGCTCGTTCGGTTGCGAGCTCGCGGTCGGCGGAGGCAAGCCGTGAGCCCGATGCGCGCCAAGGTCTGCATGCTCGGAACGTTCGCCGTCGGCAAGACGAGCCTGGTGCAGCGCTTCGTCAAGAGCCTCTTCAGCGAGCGCTACCAGACGACGATCGGCGTGCAGATCGACAAGAAGGAGCTCGTGCTCGACGGTCGCGCGCTGACGATCATGTTGTGGGACCTCTACGGAGAGGACGAGTTCCAGAAGCTCAACGAATCGTTCCTGCGCGGCGCGCACGGCTGCCTGTTCGTCGCCGACGGGACGCGCGCGGCGACGTTGGCGGCGACGCTAGAGCTCGCGCAGCGCTTCGAAGCCGTCGTCGGCGACGTGCCGCGGCTCCTCTTGATCAACAAGCGCGACCTGGTCGAGCAGTGGGAGCTCGGCGACGACGAGCTCGCGAAGCTCGCGGCGAGCGGATGGGACGTGCTGATGACCAGCGCGAAGACCGGCGCGAACGTCGAACAGGCGTTCGAGCGGCTCGGCAGGGCGATCCTGGCGCGCGCGTAGGCTCCGCATGCCGGCGAAACGCGTCGCAGCGACGACTGAACGAACGGTGAGGCCCCGCGCCGCCGTCCGCGGGTAGTCTCCAGCACGCCATGGCCGCTTCGATCGCCGACGCGCTGCTCGCGAAGCTCCAATGGGCCGTGCTCGAGGCCCGCGACGACGGTCGTTGGCGCGTGCACGGCGCGGCGCCGGAGTGGCTCGCCGCGCGGACCCGCGAGCTCGCGCCGTCCGACGCGCCGCCGTTCCTCGAGGGTTTCCTCGCCGAAGCGCGCGAGCACTGGTCCGCGGGCCGAACCGAGCCGCTGCGCTCGCTGATGTGGCGCGAGGTGACGCCCGACGGTCGCGAATGGCCGCTGCAGGCGAGCGCGTTGGTGCTTCGCGACGAACCGCGGAGCGAACGGGGAGACCAACGGGCGGCCGAGCGAGATGGCGAGCGCCGCGACGTGCTTCAGAGCGAAGCCGCCGACGAGCTAGCGGACGCGCGCCGGATCGTGTTCGTCGAATGGCTCGACGAGCGCTACGCCGAGCTGCGCGCGATCCTGCAGCGCGCGCGGACGACGACGTTGGAGTTCGAATCGCTCCATCGCGAGATCCTGAAGAAGGAAGTGCTGCTGCACTGCATCGTCCACGACCTGAAAAGCCCGCTCGCGGGGATCGTCGGCACGCTGTCGCTCTTGAAGGACGGCGAGACCGATCCGGCGCGGTCGAAGCTGCTCGAGCTCGCGCTCGAAGCGTCGCGCAAGCAGGACGTGATGATCCGACAGGTGCTCGACGTGTTCGCGAGCGAGCTCGAGTCGATCCAGAGCTTCACCGCCGACCCGCAAGCCGCGCCGGACCTGGTCGAGTGCGTGCGCGCGGTGCTGCAGGTCTACGGTCCGGTGTTCCAGCGGCGGTCGGTCGCGTTGGTCTCCCGATCGCTCGCGGCGCGGCGCGAGCCGTTGCCGGTCGTCGGCCGCGCGGATCGGCTCGAGCGCGTGCTCGCGAACCTGCTGGAGAACGCGCTGCGTCACAGCTCGTCGGGCGACGCGGTCGAGCTCGAGTTCGAGGACGGCGCGGCGCACGTCGAGCTCCGCGTCGACGATCGCGGCCCCGGCGTGCCCGAGGCGATCCGCGCGACGCTCTTCCGCAAGTTCGTGCAGAGCGGTCCATCGCGCGGTGTCGCGGGGCTCGGGCTCTTCTACTGCAAGACCACCGTCGAGCAGTGGGGCGGCGCGATCGCGTACGAGCCGCGCTCGCCGCGCGGTTCGAGCTTCCGG
>JADLBP010000371.1 GCA_020847695.1 Planctomycetota bacterium | reverse complement strand
TCCGCGCGGTCTCCGTCCTTTCGGCTCGCATGCGATCGACGACCCCGTCCACGACGGTACCACGTCGGCCGGGATCTCGGGGGAATGCGGGGAGCGAGCTCGGCGCCACCGCCCGCGGCGACGAACCCAGACTCGATCGAGCCGACCGCGCGCGCAGTCGAGCGGCTCCACGGCCACCCGGCCGCCGGAGCGCTTCGCGCCCAGCCTCGCGCCACGACTCGCGAGCACCGCCGCGACGGTTCGAGCGATGGCCGCTGCGCGATCGCCCGCGCGGTCGCGGCCCTCGGCGGCGGGCCGACGCGACGCGCCGCGAGCTCGCCCGCGCCCGCCGCTACGGTCCGCGCCGCAGTTGCTCGTCGTAGAGCTCGCGATACGTCCCGCCGCGCGCGTAGAGCGCGTCGTGGGTGCCGCTCTCGACCAGTTTGCCCTCGCTGAGCACCAGGATCCGGTCGCACGACTGCACGCTGGTCAGTCGGTGCGCGATCATCACGAGCGTTCGACCGGCGAGGCGCTTCTCGAGCGCGTCGAGCACCATGCGCTCGGTGCGCGGATCGAGCGCGGACGTCGCTTCGTCGAGGATCAGCACGCGCGGGTTCGCGAGCAGCGCGCGGGCGAGCGCGAGCCGCTGGCGTTCGCCGCCCGACAGGCGCAGGCCCGCTTCGCCGACCTGCGTTTCGAGGCCCTCGGGAAGGCCCGCGAGGAACGCGCCGAGTTGCATCGACTCGAGCACGTCGCGCAGTTCCGCGTCGGTCGCGTGCGGCGCGGCGAGCAGCAGGTTCGCGCGCAGCGAATCGTGGAAGAGTTGTGCCTCCTGCGGCACGACGCCGATCGTCCGGCGCAAGTCCGCGAGCCGCCAACGCCGCAGGTCGAGCCCGTCGAGCTTCACGCCGCCGCGCGTCGGATCGAGGAAGCGCGCGGCGAGCGCGGCGAGCGTCGACTTGCCCGAACCCGACGAGCCGACGACGGCGATCCGTTCGCCCGGCGCGATCGAGGTCGTGATCGAGTGCAGGATCTGCGCGCTCTCCCAACGGAAGTCGACGTCGTCGAAGTCGAGGCGACCGGCGATGCGCTCGGGCGCGGTCGCGTCGGGGAGCTCGCGGATCCACGGCTCGAGGTCGATCAGGTGGTACACGCGCCGCAACGCCGAGCGCGCGGTCTGCAGCTCGATGTTGACGTCGATCAACAGCGACACCGGCCGGTGCAGCCGCGCGGCGAGCGTGTAGAACGCGATCAACGTGCCGATCGACAGCGTGCCTTCGAGCACGCGCGCGCCGCCGAACAGGAACACGACGATCGGCGCGATCGCGAGCATCACGTCGGCGAGCGAAACCTGCATCGACGCGAAGATCGACAAGCGCAGGTTCGAGCGGATCCACGGCCGCGACACCCCCACGAAGCGCTTCGCTTGCGCTCGCTCGCGGCGATACTCCTGGATCAGCCGCACGGCGCCCAAGCGCTCCTCGAGGAAGTCGTAGAGCTTGCCGACGGAGTCGCGCGCGGCGTCGCTCTCGACGCGCAGATGTCGGTTCAAGAGCCAAAGCCCGAGCGCGAGCACCGGATAGACGAGCGCGAGCACGCCCGCGAGCCGCGCGTCGAGGACCAACAGCACCGTCCAGATGCCGAGGATCACGAGCACGTGCTGCACCGACTGCACGACCGTGTACACCGCGGCGCGCTGCAGGACGTCGACGTCGGACGTCAAGCGCGCGAGCACGTCGCCGTAGCGTTCACCTCGCAGGTAGTAGGGCGAGAGGCTCTGCACGCGCTCGTACGCGCGCCGACGGAAGTCGAACAGCACGCGCAAGCCGCCGTACGAGTACAGCCACGTCGACACGATCCGGAACGCGACGCGGAACACCAACGTGCCGAGCAGCAACGCGACGAGCCAACCGAGCAGCTCCATGTCGCCGTCGCCGATCGCGCGGTCGATCACCGCGCGCAGGATCAGCGGATCGACGAGCTCGAGGACGACCTGGACCGCGACACAGACGAAGATCTCGGCCTGCAGCAGCCAGTAGGGGGCGACGTGCTCCCGCAGGAAGCGTCGAAAGAGCCCTTCGTCCTTCCGGTCGGCCTCGTTCACTTCGAATCGAGCCCGAAGAGCTCCTCCAGGACCAACCACGCGATCGACACGCGCTCCTCGGTGGCGATGCGCGCCTTGCCGCTCATGCCTTCGTAGAGCGGACCGGGCGGATTGCCGTCGACCGCGAGGCGCACGAGCCAGCCGCGTTCGTCGGCGCGGTCGGCGATCAGCACGACCTTCGCCTCGACCGTGCCGTGCACCAGCCACGGATAGCCTTCGAGCCGCAGCTTCGCCGGCGCGCCGCTCGCGACGCGTGCGCGCCCGCGATCGTCGACGTGCGCGACGAACGCGTCGACGCCGGCGACCGCGACGCGCAGCACCTCGTCGCCGGCGTGGAGCGCGCGGCCGACGAGTTCGGCGCGCGAGGGACCGATCACGCAGCCCGCGACCGGCGCGACGAGCTCCGACTGGCCGGCGCGGCGCTCGACCTCGGCGGCTTGGATGTCGAGCTCGTCGCTCGCGTGCCCGAGCTCGGCGATGCGCGCATCGAGCTCCGCGCCGGCGGCGGCCTCGCGCGCGCCGAGCCCGCGTTCGTCGGCGCGGACCTTCTCGAGCTCGACCTCGGCGAGCTTGCGCGCGAGCACCGCGTCTTCGAGCTCGGTCTTCTCGACCAGTCCCTGGCGCTCGAGCTCCGCGAAGCGCGCTTCCTTCGCCTGCGCGGCCTCGACGACCAGGCGACCGGCCTCGAGTGCGCGCGCGAAGCCCTCGCGCTCGGCGGGTTGGAGGGTTTCGATCAGGTGGCGCTTCTCGCGCTCGAGCTCCGCGCGCCGCGTCGCGAGCGCCGCGCGCCGGGTCGCGAGCTCCGCGCGCTCGGCGTCGACCGCGCGCGCGTCGAGCCGCGCGAGCACCGCGCCCGCTTCGACCCGCGTGCCGGCGTCGACCAGGAGCTCGAGCACCACGCCGTCGCGCGGGGCTCGCACCGCTCGCGACGGACCCTCGAACGCGCCGTCGGCGACGACGACGCGGTCGATGCGCACGAGCACCAGGACCAGCACGATCGCAGCGACGAAGGCCCCCGCGAGCAGGAGCACGGTGCGCACGAGCGGCGGGCGGGATCGCATGCGGTGGGCGGGGGCGGAACGCGAAACGAAAACGCCCAGGGTAGCGGCGAACGCTGCCCTAGGCGCTGTTCACCCCGCGACGGGGCCGGCGAACGGCCTCGTGGGGGATCCAACCGACATCAGATGCAGGAGGCGGGGTTCTCCGAGCACTTCCAGCACTGCGTCGTCGGGTTCTTGCTGACGGTCTCGGGCTTGGTCGGCTTGACGATGAACTTCATCGAAGTCTCCGTGTCGTTGGGATCGAGGGACTCGCACCGCGCTGCGAACGACCGCCATCGAGCGGACGCCCTCGCCTCGCCGTGCACGCGCTCACGCTAGTTCGCCTCGCGGAAAGCCGCAAGCCGGTACGGACGCCGACGAGCGCGTGCCAAGAACGAACGCGAGGCGCGCGACGCGAACGAACGCGCCCGAACTCGCGGCGAGCGCGGGTCCGGGCGCGAAAGCCGTTTCGACGTCCTACGCGAGGCGCGCCCGACGCCGATTCAACGGCGTTGGCTCAGATGTCGCCGCCGCAGGCGGCGGGATCTTCCGAGCACTTCCAGCAGAGCGTGATGTTGCCCTTGTTGACGTTCTCGGGCTTGGTCGGCTTGACGATGAACTTCATCGGAAACTCCTGGGTGTTGGGACCGGAACCACCGCCGCGGGACGAGCGACCGCCATCGGACGGGCGCAAGCGCACCGCACGCGCACGGTCACGCTAGTACGGCCCGCGAAAAGCCGCAAGTCGCGGTTAGCGGTCGCCGGCGATGGGCTCGCGCCGCGAACGCGCGTGCTGTCAACGAACACGCCCGAACTCGCGGCGAGCGCGGGTCCGGGCGCGAAAGCGGTTTCGACGTCCCACGCGAGGCGCGCGGGTCGTCGGTTCCATTCAGGCGTCGGCTCAGATGTCGCCGCCGCAAGCGGCGGGGTACTCGGAGCACTTCCAGCACTGCGTGATCGCGCCCTTGCTGACGGGTTCGAGCGTGGTCGGCTTGACGATGAACTTCATCGGAGACTTCCTTCGGAACTCAGAGGGTCGACGAAAAAGATCTCGGCGGGTCGCGGACGTCCACCGGCGAACCGGCGAACGCGCCGAGCACCCGCGAGCACGTCGCTCACGCTATGCGGCGACCGCGGACCGCGCAAGTTGGCAGGTTGCGTGAACTCGGATAGGTTGACCCGCCCCC
>JADLBP010000370.1 GCA_020847695.1 Planctomycetota bacterium | reverse complement strand
GTCCGCCTCCGCGCCGAGCGCGAGCACGAAGAGCTGTCGGTCCTCGTTCGCGACCGCGAGGTCGTAGAGCGACGCGAGCCGGCCGGTCAATGCGACGCGGTCGGCGAGGTCGAGACGGGTCACGACGACGACCCAGCCCGCGAAGTCGGCGAGCTTGCGCCCGGTCGGCACCGGGACGAGCACGCGGTCGGTCGCTTGGACCCGGCGCTCTTCGACCTTCTGCTCGCCGTCGCTCGCGGCCGCCGCCCAGCGGCACTCCTCGAGGTCCGGGGCCGGTCGGTCGAGCTTGAACGCGAGGACGTCGGGAGCGCCCGCGAGGGCGACGAGCAAGGCGAGGTGCAGCACGGCGAGCCGGGGAGTTGGGGAATGGTCGCGCCCGGACGCGGGGCGTCGGCGCGAGCCGGAGTACCGAGAGAGAGCGCGGCGGCTACGAGCGTCGCGCGCTCCGAACGGAGCTCGTACGCGCGCTAACGAGCGTTCGTGAGCCCGGCGACGCTCGGAAGTCGGCGCACGAGCTCCGCCAAGGCCCGTCCGCGATGGCTGATCGTGCTCTTCTCGTCGAGCGAGAGCTCGGCGAAGCCCTTGCCGGTCTGCGGGAAGCCCGGCTCGGTGAACAGGAAGAGCGGGTCGTAGCCAAAATCTCCGTCACCGCGCGGGGCGACGAGGATCTTTCCTCTTGCCGTGCCTTCGATGGAGAGAGCGATCGCGCCGTCCGGGCGCGCGAGCGACAGCGCGCAGACGAAGCGCGCGCCGCGCCGCGCGTCGGGCAGGCCTTCGAGCTTCGCGAGCAGCAGCGCGTTGTTGGCCGCGTCGTCGCCGTGCGTCCCCGCGAACCGTGCGGAGAGCACGCCGGGCGCGCCGTTCAGGGCGTCGACCTCCAAACCGGAGTCGTCGGCGAGCGCCCACAGGCCGCTCGCGCGCGCCGCCGAGCTCGCCTTCTTCTCCGCGTTGCCGCGGAAGGTCATCTGGTCCTCGTCGACCTTGGGCAGGCCGCCGATGGAGCTCGGCAAGACGACTTCGCAGGCGAGCGGCGCGAGCAGGCGAGTGAGCTCGGCGAGCTTCTTCTTGTTCTCGCTCGCGAGCAGGAGGCGTCTCATCGGCTGGGCGCGGGCTCCGACGGGCTCACTTGGCGGCCAGCGCGGCTTTTTGGAGCTCGAACAACCGCGCGATCGCCGCGCTGCCGGTCTCGAGCATCGCGTCGAGGTCTCCGCGCGAGAACGGGGCGCCCTCGGCGGACGCCTGGACCTCGACGAACTCGCCCGAGCCGGTCATCACGATGTTCGAGTCGGTCTCGGCCTTGCTGTCTTCGCTGTAGTCGAGGTCGCAGAGGATCTGACCGGCGACGCGGCCGACCGACACGGCGGCGACCTGCGTGCGCAGCGGCCACGCGCGCAGGATGCGGCGGCCGTCCATGAACGTCAGCAGGTCGTGCAGCGCGACCCACGCGCCGGTGATCGCCGCGCAGCGGGTGCCGCCGTCGGCTTGGATCACGTCGCAATCGATCCAGATCGTGCGCTCGGTGAGCTTGTTGAGCTCGACGACCGCGCGCAGCGAGCGTCCGATCAGGCGCTGGATCTCGATCGAGCGTCCGTCGACCTTGCCGGTGCGGTCGCGCTGCTTTCGATCGGGCGACGCCGACGGCAGCATCGCGTACTCGGCGGTCAGCCAACCCTGACCGCGCCCTTGCAGGAACGGCGGAACGCCGTCGGTGTACATCGCGGTGCAGAGGACGCGGGTTCGTCCGAAGCAGGCGAGCACCGAACCCGGAGCCGTATCCGTGAAGCGGCGTTGGAAGCTCACCGGGCGGAGATCGTTCGCTGCTCGACCGTCGTTTCGTGCCATGGAGGCCCGGCAGTATACGGGGTCGGTTCGATTTCTCCCGAGGTGGGCCGCAACCGAATCGCGGTGGAGCGATCGAGTGTGTAGGAACCCCGCGCTCCGTCGACAGCTCGCCGGAGCCGAAGCAACGCGAAGGCGTGGAACCTTGGGAAACCAAACGAGCATGAAGCGGCTTCGTCGAGTCGTGCTCGGTCGAACCGAGGGGAGAAGCCGTTCGACCGAACCGCCGGCGGCGCGGGGTTCCGCTCTTTGACAACTCGGATGGCGACGAATCGCGCGGGGCCGGCGATTCAGAGCCTGGCAAGGCCGCGGATGTGCTCGAGCGCGAGGCGTCGCACCTCACCGGAATCGAGCACGAGCTCGACGCCTCGCGCGGCGCCGAACGCCCGGACGTGCCCGACGAGCACGCCCGCCGCCTCAGTCGAGCGTTCGCCCGAGCCCGCGCTCACACGCTCGCCCGGCACCTCGACCCGCACGGGTGCGCCGAGCAGCCGGGCAGCCTCCGCGTACTCGCGCGCGGTCGCTTCGGGATCGGCGAGCGCGCGCTCGAGCGCGGGCTCCAGCTCGGCGACGACGCGCGCGAGCACGGCGTCGACCGTCGTGGCGACGCCTTCGAGCGCCAGGCTGGTCACCGCGCGCTCGGCGACCAACTCCGGCGCGAACGCACGTTGCGCGACATTGATGCCGATGCCGACGACGTAGTGGGGAGCCGCGGGATCGAGCCCGCGCGTCTCGACCAGGATGCCGACCAGCTTCGCGCGGCCGACGAACAGGTCGTTGGGCCAGCGCAGCTCGACGCTGGCGAGTCCGAGGTCGCGTAGCGCGCGCCAGACGGCGACGCCGCTCGCCATCGTCAACGCCGCGGGAAATGCGGGCGCGCCGGGCAGCAGCACGACCGAGAAGTAGAGCCCCTCGCCGGCCGGGCTGTGCCACGCGGCGCCGCGGCGACCGCGGCCGCGGGTTTGCGCTCGCGCGACGAAGACGTCTCCGTGCCGGGCATCGCCGGACGCCACCGCGGCGAGCGCGCGCTCGTTGGTCGAGTCAGTCTCCTCGAATCGCGTCGTCCGCCCGGACCAACCCTGGCTCGCGCTCGAACTCCAGCTCGTGTTCATCAGTTCGTGTTCACCGGATCGTGTTCACCGGATCGTGTTCACCGGTTCG
>JADLBP010000369.1 GCA_020847695.1 Planctomycetota bacterium | reverse complement strand
TTCTGCGCCAGCTCGCTCGGATCGAGTTGCATCCCTGAAGCATAGAGTCTCGACTCGCTCCGCGCCCGGCGTATGCTCGCGCGGCGTGACGAACGCGCCTGCGAGCGAGCCGCGTTTCTTCGTGATGGGCGCTGGGCGCTCGGGCACGAGCTTGCTCCAACGCATCCTCTGTCGGCATCCGCGGCTCCACTGCAGCCACGAGTTGCGCCTGCTCGAGCTCGTCGTGCTCGCCGGCGCATTGGTGGACGTCGACGGCGGCCCCGACGTCGTCGACGACGCGCCGCGTTCGCCGTTCGGGCTCGAAGTCGGCAAGAGCTTCGGACGTCTGGTCGCGGGCGCGCAGCTCGCGCAATTCGGCCGCGCGGTCTACGGCGACAAGTACCCGCCTTACTGCGAGCAGATCCACATCCTCGATCGGCTCTTCCCGAGCGCGCGCTTCGTGCACATCGTGCGCGACGGCCGCGACGTGGTGTCGAGCGCGTTGCAAGCGTTCGTGACCAATCGCGGTTGGCGCCGTCCGCTCGTCCCGCCGGGACCGAATCGCCTCGCGGAAGCATGGGCGAAGGCGGTGCGCCACGCGCGCGACTACGGCAAGCGACTCGGGCCCGCGCGCTACTTCGAGCTGCGCTACGAGGCGCTGTCGGCGGCGCCGGCGGAGACGATGAGCGACGTGTTCCGTTTCCTCGGCGAGGAGTTCGGGCCCGAGCTCGCAGCGTCGGTCGCCGAGGTCGAGCGCGGCAAGACGTGGCGCGAGACGCTTTCGCTCGGCGAGCTCGCGGAGATCGATCGCTCGCGCAGCGCGCGCGACCTGTTGGAGGAGCTCGGGTACCCGCCCAGCCCGACCTCCGGCGACGCGTACCCGTCGCTCGCGTGGACCGCGGGCCTCGGCGGCGCCGCCGCGTGGCACGAGCGCGGAGCCCGTGCGCGCGCCGAGGGCGACGAGCGCAAGGCGATCGCTTCGTTCGTGCGCGCGATCCGCGGCGGCGAGAAAGACGCGCGCGCGGCGCGGGCGTTGCTCGACAGCCCCGAGCGCGCCGAATCGCTGTTCGCGGCGTTCAACGTGCGCACCGACGCCGACGCGAGCTCGCGCGCGGCGCTCTCGCGCTGGGTCGAGGCGCGAGGGCTCGACCGCGAGGCCGCGCGGGCCCTCTTCGAAGTCGGAGCGCGGCCATGACGCGCGCGCTCTTCCTGGTCGGCGCGCCCGGCGCTGGCTTGATCGGGCTCGCGCGCGAGCTCGAGCGCGACGCCGCGTTCCGAGCCCTGATGCCGTGGAACGTGCCGGCGGCGCTCGCGCGGCTGCGCGCGGGTGCGACGCACCGCGCGATCGTCTGGCAAGGGCTCGAGAGCGGCGCGCCGCAGTGGATCGAGCCCGCGGTGCGCGCGTTCGGGCCTGTTCTCGTCGAGCACCTCGCCGAGCGCGAGCGCGCCGAGCACGGCGGCGGCTTCGAGTCGCTGGTGTTCGCGCACGTCGACCACGGCGCGCGGTTCGACGAGCTCTTCCACGCGTTCCCCGACGCGCGGTTCGTCGAGCTCGTGCGCGACGGCCGCCGCGCGGCGTCGGGACGCATTCCGCAAGCCGCGAGCGACGCCGAGCGAGCGCACGCCGGCCTCGCGTGGGCGCGCGCGTGGCACGCGCACGTCGCGCCGGTCCGCGCGCGCGAGCGCGAGCTCGGCGAGCGCCTGTTGGTCGTTCGAGAGGAAGAGCTCGCCGCGGAACCGAGCGCCGAACTCGCGCGCGTGTTCCGCTGGCTCGGTCGCGACGAACCGAGCACGTGGGACGGTCCTCGGCCGTGGCTGCGCGCGCCGCTCACTGGCGCCGCGCTGTCAGGCTTCAGCGCGTGCCGACCGGCGTGCGCGTTGCTCGAGGAGCTCGACTATCCGCCTCAACCGCTCGGCGAGCGCGTCGCGCACGACGCGGAGCTCGCGGCGGCGGCCGCGCGCGGCTTGATCGCCGAAGCGCACCTCGATGCGGCGCACCACGTGCTCGAACGCGCGCTGTCGGCGGGGCCCGAAGCGCGGCTCTTGGCGGCGCTCGGCGCGCTCGAGTTCGCGCGCGGCGACGAGGAGCGCGCGCTCGCGGCGTGGCGCGCGGCGGTCGAGTTCGGCGAAGCCGCGCCGGAAGCGTGGGTCGCGTTGTTCGCGCGGACCGCTCGGCCGGAGACGCTCGCGCTCGCGCCGCGCGCGCGGGTCGCGAAGGACGTGACGATCCGCCAAGCGCTCGCGCGCTGGCTCGCCGCCCGCGGTTTGGACCGCGAGGCCGCCGAGATCGCGGCGGGCGTCGAGCACACGAGCTGGTAGCGCGCTCAGTACCCGGTCGCCAATCGCAGCGGCCGCAGCATCGAGCTCTTCTTGTGCTGGTGCGCCTGCATGCGGCGCAGGATGTCGTCGAGCACGCCGATCGCTTCGCCGACGTGCGCGCCCTTGTTCAGCATCACGCACTCCGCGCGTTCGCTCATCGCGGCGTCGGTGATCTCCGCGCGCGACGGCCGGCCGTCCTTCGCCAGGCTCTCGAGCACCTGCGTCGCCCAGATCACCGGCACGTGCGCGGCTTCCGAGAGCCACAGGATCTCCTCCTGCGCTTCGGCGAGCCGCTCCCAGCCGCATTCGACCGCCAGATCGCCGCGCGCGATCATCACGCCGACGCGCGGCGTCTGCATCGCGGCGAACAGCAGCTCGGGCAACCGCTCGAACGCGCGACGCGTCTCGATCTTCAGCACGACGCCGAGGTCGGGCCGGCCGAGCTCCGCGAGGCGCGCGGCGAGCTCGTGCAGGTCCTCCGGCCGGTGCACGAACGACAATCCGACCGCGTCCGCGTGCGCGACGACGAACTCGAGGTCCGCGAGGTCCTTCTCGGTCAGCGCGGGCAGGTCGAGCGGGCTGTCGGGCAAGTTGATGCCCTTGTCGGCGCGCAGCTTCTCGCCGCCTTCGCGCGCTTCGGTGATCTCGACGATCAAGCGCTCGTCCTCGACCGCGCGGATCACGCCGCCGATCCGGCCGTCGTCGAAACAGACGCGCTCGCCGACGCGCACGCGCGAGAAGATCTCGCTGAGCGTGCAACCGATCGTCGCCGGCGCGAGCGTGCGACCGAACGCGTCGCGGCGCGCGCCCTGGCCGGGCGCGAGCTCGCGCGTCAGCACCAGTCGGTCGCCGCGCGCGAGTGCGATCACGCCTTCGAGCGGCGCGAGCTCGCCGACCGCGCCGAGCTCCTTCTTGCCGCGGACGAGCCGCGTTCCGCCGAGCACGTAGCACGTCTGCGCCGCTTCGGCCCACGCTCCGTCGCGGCCGAGCTCGACGACGTGCAGGCTCCGAGTCGCGCCGCGCGCGTCCGCGAACTCGAGCTCGTCGTCGACCGCGAGCTTCGCGACCAACTCGCGCCCGACCGGAAGCACGTACGCGTCCTCGACGCCGACCGGACGCGCGCCGTCGGCGGATAGCCACACACGCGCCGGGACGCGGACGAGCCCGAGCTCGTCGCGCTCCGGGCGGATCTTCAGCACGCGCGGTCCCGGTTGGACCGGACCGGTGCGCAGCTTCGGGCCCGCGAGGTCCATCAGCACCCGCAGCTTGCGCCCGGCGGCCTCCTCGGCGCGCCGCAGGTTCGCGAGCATGCGTTCCCACGCCGCCGGCCCGTCGTGCGCACAGTTGATCCGCACGCAGTCCATGCCGGACTCGATCCAGGCGCGCAGCAGCGCGATGTCCTCGGCGGCGTCCGGCGCGAGCGTCACCAGGATCCGGACGCGCCGGCCGTCGCGCGTCGGCCCGAGCAGCGCCTCGGTGTGCGCGGCGAGTTTCTTCCCGCCGAGCTCGAACGCGCTCTGCGGCGGCAGCGCCGGAGCTTCGTCGCGCCGGCCGACCAGCGCGCCGAGCAGCGCGGTCACCGCCTCGACGGTCGCGAGCGCGTGCGCCTCGGAGCGGCCAAGCGATGAGAGCCCGAGCTGCACCAGGCGCTCTTGGAGCGGCCGCATCTCGCGCGCCCGCAGCGCCAGGTAGTGCGCCAGATTCCTCGCCCCGGCGGAGTGCTCGACGTGGACCGGCGAGCGGGAGGTCGCGACCGAGCTCTCGGCGGCGAGCATCGCCCGGCGCACCTCGCCGAGCTCGGCGAACGAGCGGGCGATCGAGTCCGAGAGCTCGCTCGAAGCCGCTTCCGAGCCGCGGACGTCCAGGGTGGGAGGTTTCATGGTGCTCCTCGCGTCGGTGGGAGGCCGGAACCATGCCCGACCGACTGGAAGATGACATCAAGACGAGACCGTCCTGATACGCAAGAGGGCGAGCGAGCGACGACTTCGTGGTCGTGGCGCGAATTCCTTCCGCACGGGAACTGCGTTTCGGCCTCGGATCAGGCAGAATCTCCGGGCCATGGGTGTGCGACCGCGTCGGTTCCGGGCCGTCGTGCTCGACGGACAAAAAGGGTGCACCGTGCAGGTGCCGTTCGATCCTTCCGAAGAGTGGGGAGAGCTCCCTACGGAGGTGGTCTACCAGCGCGTGCGCGGCGTGCCCGTGCGCGGCAAGCTCGAAGGCGAGAGCTTCGACAGCTGGATCATCCTCCGCTGGAAGAAGCACTTCCTGTTGCTCGACGACACCGTGCTGCGGGCGTCGACGCTCGCGCCGGGCGAGCTCGCGAGCATCGAAGTCGCGCCGCGGTCCGCCGCGCCGAAGGCCTGAACCGTCCGCGCGCTCGCGTTCGGCCCGACGCGACGCTCAGTCCGACGCCGCGTTCGCGAAGTCGCCGAAGCGCTTCAGGATGCGGTGGCCCGGCGGCAGCGACGCCGCCATGTGCGTGACCACGGCCTGGAGCTCGCTCTTCGTCAGCGGCCGGCCGTTCTCGGCGCGCCAGCGGCGGTAACGATCGAGCAGCGTGCCGGTCTCGAGCGTGCTCGGCGCGCGGTAGTGCAGGTCGTGCAGCCACCCGAAGTCCGACGCGGTGCCCGCGAGCACCGCGCGCGCCGCGAGGAACTCGAGATGCGGCTCGAGGTCGGTGTGCTCGGGCCCCGGCCCGGCGGCGCGCTTCATCTCGCCCGGGCCGGCGGCGTTGTGGCCGAACAGCGCGGCGAGCGACGGGATCCCGATCCGCGCCATGTCCGCGCGCACGGCGTCGAAGCGTCGCTCCATCTCGGCGAAGTCGAGCGGCAGCGGCTCGCGGCTCGCGACCAGCACCATGTCGGTGAAGCCGTACTCGCGCCACAGCCAGATCTCGGGGAACTCGGCCGCGAGCGTGCGCACGACCAACGCGACTGCCTCGCTCGATTGCTCGTACTCGTGGAACCACAAGCAGAGCACGCCGCCCGGTGAGAGCTTCGACGCCGCGTCACGGAAGAACTCGCGCGAGAAGAGACCCGCGACGCCGACGACCCACGGGTTGCTCGGCTCGCTGACGATCACGTCGTAGAGCCGGGGCGTCGTGCGGATGAAGCTGCGCGCATCCTCGAGGTACGCCTTCGTGCGCGGATCCTGCAGCGGCGCGCCGTTCCATTCGCGGAAGAGCGCGTCCGCGTTCAACACCGCGGGCGAGATCTCGACGAGGTCCTGGCGCGCGATCGGATGGCGCGCGATCGCGCCGGCGCTGAAGCCCGCGCCGAAACCGATCGTCAGCACGTTCTCGTGCTTCGGCGCCATCAACATCGGGATGTGGCCGAGCAAGAGCTGCGTCGTCAGGTCGCCGCCCGAGCTCGCGTCCGCCTTGCCGTTGACGTAGAGCGTCAGATCGGGCGGCACGCCGGCGACGAGCACGGTGCCGAGCGAGTCCTCTTCGAGGAATTGCTTCGTCGGCGCGTAGTTGTAGATCCGTTCGAACGCCGCGTAGCTCTCCGGCGGATGCGAGCGCAGTCGGAAGTGCTGCGCCGCGAGGTTCAAGCCGTTCGGCCAGTCGCGCGCGGGCACGTAGATCGCCACGGCGACCACCGCGAGCGCGAGCGCGGCGAGCCGCTCCTTCACGCGCGCGCCGCCGACCAGCGTCAACGCCGCGGCGAGCAGGTTGAGCGCGACGCCGAGCTCGAGCGAGCCGCCGATGCCGAGCGTCGGCACGAGCACCAGGCTCGCGACCACCGCGCCCGACACGTTGCCGAGCGTGTTGCACGCGTACGTCCAACCGACGCGCGCGCCGACCGAGCCGATCGAGCGCTGCGCGGCCTGCGCGACCAACGGGAACGCGGCGCCGAGGCACGCGGTCGGCACGACGAGCAACGCGAGCACCAACGACGTGCCCAGGCCGAGGAAGCACGCGAGGCTCGGCTCCGGCGTCGCGCAATGGCAGCGCGCGAGACCCGCGTACCACGCGAGGCGTTCGAGCAGCGGCGTGATCGCGAGGAAGGCGAGCGCGCCGGCGAGCTGGCTCCACCCGATCGCGACCAGCGGACGCTCGATCCGCAGGCGCGACACCAGGAAGCTGCCGAGCCCGATGCCGACGATGAACGCGACCAACATCATCGTGAACGCGTACGTCGACGAGCCGAGCGCGAGCCCGACCGCGCGGATCATCACGATCTCGTACACCATCGCCGCGAAGCCCGACGCGCCGAGCGCGACGAGCGCGGTGGTGCCGAGCGGCGCCGAGCCGACGGCGCTCGTAGCGCCCGCCGCGGACGCCGCGCCCGGGCCCGCACTCGCCTGCGCGCCTTCGCCGGAGCCCGTCGCGTCGTCGGAGTCAGCGCTCGACGCGCTCGCCGGGCTCGACAGCAGCCACGCGCCGCCGCCGGCCGCGAGCGCGAGCGCCGCCGCGATCCAGAGCGAGCCTTGCACGCCGACGCGCTCGAGCAACACGAACCCGCCGAGCATCGCGCCCGCGACCGCGCCGAACGTGTTGATCGTGTAGAGCTCGCCGACGCGCGCGCGCGTCTCGCCGAGGCTCTTCACCAGGTGGCGCGCGAGGATCGGCAGCGTGCCGCCCATCAGGATCGCGGGCACGAGCAACACCGCGCTCGCGAGCGCGAGCCGCAGCAGCGTGCGCACGAGCGTCGCGTCCTCGCCCGCGCGCGACGCGACCGCGACGAACGCCGAGCCCGCCGCGCGCACGAGCCATGGCAACGCGAGCGCGTAGATGGCGATCACGAGCTCGAGGATCGCGTAGAGTCGCAGTGGCGAGCCCGAGCGGTCTGCGCGGCGTCCGAACAGCGTGCTCCCGGCCGCGAGCCCGCCCATGAAGATCGCGAGCACGATCGCTTGCGCTTGCGCCGTGCTGCCGAGGAACGGACCGAGCAAGCGCGTCCACGCGATCTCTTGCACGAGTGCGCCGACGCCGGAGACGAAGAACGCGGCGAGGACGAGCGCGCGGCCCGAGCTCGACGTCGGCGCTGAGCTCGTGGGGGGCATGGTCGCGGGATTCTACGGCGGCGCTCGGCGACGGCCAGACCCGGAGCGCGGGTTGGCGCGGTCGGACGGTTGCGAGAGCGCAGTCGACCGCGAGCTCGCCACGATCGGGACGGGCGTCGGCGCGGGGCGCTCGCTCACTTGGTCTGCACGTCGATCGCGCGGACGCGTTGGTCGGCGTCGAGCGTCAGCACGAGCCACGCGGTCCCCTCGCGGAACGGATGGTTCTCCGGTCCGAGGTAGTAGCACGCGGGGAATCCCGGATAGCCCGGCGGCTCGAACGGACCGAGCAGCGCTACGACTTCGTCGCGCGTGAGCCCGACCAACGGATGGCGCTTCAGCAGGTCGTCGAGCATCAGGTAGCGCGTGCCGCTCTTGTCCTTGGCGGTGGCGAGCCAGAGCTGGTTCGAGAACTGCAGCGGGTCGCGATGCGCGTACGGGCCTTGCGGCAGAAAGTTCTCGACCACGTACGCGACGGTGAAACGCGCCGCGACGTAGAGCACGCCGGTGACGCCGAGCGCGATCGCGGCGACGAGGAGCCAATTGCGCTTGGGCTTCTGCCACTTGCGCTCGCCGCGTGCCGGTGCTCCGTCGCTCACGCCGCGAAAACTAGCGTGCGCCGCGCCGAGTTGCGAGCCGGCGCCCGCGCGCGCCGGTCAGTCGCTCGTCACCGTCCGCGCGGCGACGCGCCGGTCCCCGTCGAACCGCAGCGCGCGTGTCGTGGGCTCGACGCCGGCGTCGAAAGCTGAAACCGCTGCAGGGTGGGTCGGTCCTGTACGTCGCGAGCGCGTTTCGCAACTCCGGCGTCGAGGCGAACTCCGGACTGCGCGCGTTCGCGCGACGGATCGTGACGACGGGGGGATCGATGAATGAGGGAACGATGGGGGATGGACTGATGGATCGGGAACGCATCGCGACACGTTTCGAGCGCTTCGAGAAGTTCGCGTGCTCGGACGCGGGACGCGAATCCTCACCGGCGCGGCGAGCTCGACCGTGGTGCGGTTGCGTTTGAACCCCCATGCGGCGCTTTCCGTGCGCGCACCTCGAAGCAGAGGTCGAGCTCTCGGACGAACGTGCGGTCCACATTCGATCCCGTCACCCGGAGGTCCTCCCCACGTTCGTCGATCGGATCGGATGCGTGCTGCTTCATCCCGACGCGGTGAGGCGCAGCGCCCGGACGGCGAACGCTCGCCTCTTCTCGAAGTGGTACGATGGCGATCCGGAGGGCAAGCACCTCGTGGTCGTGGTCGTCAGCGATGTCGGGCCTCCTCGACGGCACTGGATCGTGACGGCCTACGTCGCACGTAAGCTCGCCGCAGGAGACATCCAATGGCCGACAAGCTGACGTTCCAATACGACCGAGAGGGCGATGTCCTGTCGATCAGCAAGCGGTCGCCGTATCCCGAGCAGCTGACCGAGGAGCTCGGCGACGATGTGATCGCTCGCGTCCATCCGGTCACCGGCGAGATCGAGAACGTCGAGGTGCTGTTCTTCTCGACGCGGTTGATCAGGAACCCGCTGTTCGAGCTCCCGGTGACCGCCGATCTGCGCCGCGCGGTCTGATCCCGATTTATCTCGCGTACGCCCGGCGCGCGAAGAGCAGCGTCAGGAACGGCAGCATGTTGGTCTTGTTCGGGATCGACTTGAAGATCCGCCACATGCGCTTCGGGTTGAAGTAGAAGCGCCGGTAGGCCTCCTTGCGGAGCTTGAAGATCGTCTCCTCGGGCACCGTCGAGAGGTTGATCTCGCTCTTGTACGGCTCGTACGCGCTCCAGTCCTTCGGCAGGTCGTAGCCCGAGTGCTCGATCTCCTTGAAGAGCTCGGTCCCCTTGAACGGGATCACGCGGAAGAACGCGGCGGTGTGGAACGAGCTCTCGGCGGCCCAGTCGATCGTCTCGCGCATCTCCTCCTCGGTCTCCGTCGGGAAGCCGAGCATGAACGCGCCGTGGACCATGATCCCTTGGTCGGCGATGAAGTCGACGATGCGCTGCACCTTGTCGATCTTCAGGTTCTTCTTCATCACCTTCTGGATGCGCGGGCTCGCCGACTCGACCGCGACCATGCAGCGGTACATGCCGGCCTTCTTCAGGAGCACCACGAGCTCCTCGTCGAGGATGTCGCCGCGGAAGCCATTCGGGAACGTCAGCGCGAGCTTGTAGTCGCGATCGATCAGGCCCTGCGCGATCTTCTTCGCGCGCTCCGGACGGAAGTTGAAGATGTCGTCCATGAAGACGATCTCCTTCACTCCGTAGTCCTTGACCAGCAGATCGATCTCGGCGAGCACGTTCTCCGCCGAACGCTCGCGGAAGGTCTTGCCGTAGCTGTTGTGGCAGTACGTGCAGCGCCACGGGCACGCGCGCGACGAGAACATCGTCGCGAACTCCTTGTGCGCGTAGATCACGCCGCCGCGCGGCACCGTGTGGTACTTCTCGTGGTCGACGAGGTCCCACGCGGGGAACGGCATCTCGTCGAGCTTCGCGGGCGGCGCGCGATCGGGGTTGTGCACGATCTTGCCGTCGCGGTCGCGCCACGAGAGGCCTTCGCACGCCGACCAGTCGTTGCGGCCCTTGTCGAGCCCGTCGCAGAGCTCGGCGAACGTGAACTCGCCCTCGCCGCGCACGACGAAGTCGACCGCCTTCTCCGCGAGCACGTCCGCGGCCGCGACCGATGGGTGCGGTCCACCCGCGACGACGATCACGCCGGGCATCCGGCGCTCGAGCTCGCGCGCGACCTCGTTCAAGCAGCCCGCCTCGTACGTCATCGCGGAGAGGCCGACGACGTCGGGCTTGAGCTCGACGAGCTCGTCGACGCAGCGCTGTGGCGTCCAGTCCTCGACCTTCATGTCGAGGATGTGCACGTCGGCGAACCCCGACTTCCGAGCCTGCGCGGCGATCATCATGATCCCGAGCGGGTGGACGTGGGTGAACTGCGTGTAGGGGTGGTACGTCTGGACGAGGGCGATGCGGAGCATGGTGGGGGGCGCGGGCCGACCGATGCTAACCGCAATCTCCCGTGGGCGGTAGGTTGACGTGCCGTGGCGGCCGGTCGGAGCGCATCCGATCGGCGTCGAAGCAGGCGGCGACGAGGCGAGTTCGCGAGCTCGGACCCCTCGAACGTCCTATTCCGCCGGCGCTTCCTTGCGGCCGAAGAGCTTCTCGCTCGCGCCCTCGATCAGGCGGAAGAACAGCGGCACGAAGAACACCGCGAGCGCCGTCGCCGCGATCATGCCGCCCATCACGCCGGTGCCGATCGATTGGCGACCCGCCGCGCCCGCGCCGCGGGCGATCACCAGCGGCAGCACGCCGAAGATGAACGCGAGCGACGTCATCACGATCGGACGGAAGCGCAACTTCGCCGCCGCGAGCGCCGCATCGCGGAGCGTCGCGCCCTTGTGACGCTGCGCGACCGCGAACTCGACGATCAGGATCGCGTTCTTCGCGGCGAGGCCGACCAGCGTCAGCAACCCGATCTGGAAGTAGATGTCGAGCGGCAGGTTGCGCCACCAGACGGCGACCAGCGCGCCGAACGCGCCGAGCGGCACCGCGAGCAGCACCGCGAACGGCAGGGAGAACGACTCGTACTGCGCCGCGAGCACCAGGAACACGACGAGCACTCCGAAGAGCAACGCGCGCAACGCTTGGTTGCCGGTGCGGATCTCCTGATAGGTCTGACCGCTGAAGTCGATCGCGAAGCCCGGCGGCAGCGTCTCGGCGACCTCGCGCACCGCTTGGAGCGCCTCGCCGCTCGAGCGCCCGACGCCCGGCGCGCCCGCGATCTGCACCGCGTTGTAGCCGTTGAAGCGTCCGACGAGGTTCGGGCCGGATTGGAAGTGCGAGGTGACGAGTTCCGAGAGCGGCACCATCCGCCCGTCGCGGTTCATCACGTGGAAACGCCCGATGTCGTCGGGCCCGCGGCGCGAGCTCGGCTCCGCCTGGAGGTTGACGCGATAGACGCGGCCCTGGAGGAAGAAGTCGTCGGCGTAGAGCTGCGAGAGGTACGCCTGCATCGTGTCGTACACGTCGCCGATCGGCACGCCCATGTCGAGCGCCTTCGAGCGATCGACGTCGACGAAGAGCTGCGGCAGGCTCAGGTTGACGTTCGCGGTCACCGCCGAGACTTCGGGCCGCGCGGAGAGCTTCTGTGTGAACTCGCCGACGACGCGGCCGAGCTCGCGCACGTCGGCACCGCCGCGCGCTTGCAGCTGCATCTCGAAGCCCGCGCGGATGCCGAGGCCCGGCACCGCGGGGAAGTTGAACGCGAAGACCAGCCCTTCCTTCTCGGGGAACATTGTCTGGTTGAAGCGGCCGATCAGCGCGTCGACCGACGTGCCGGGCTCGGTGCGCTCCTCCCAGTGCTTCAACCCGACGAACATCGTGAACGCGTTGGTGCTCGCGATGCCGCCGGAGAGCAGGTTCTGTCCGCCGAGCAACACGACGTGCTCGGTCTCTGGCTGCGAGAGCACCCATTCCTCGACGCGCTTGCTGACCTCTTGCGTGCGAGCGAGCGACGAGCCTTCCGGCAGGATCGCGGCGACGACGTAGAAGCCCTGGTCCTCCTGCGGGAGGAAGCCGGTCGGTCGGTGGGCTTGGATGCGCCACGCGACGAAGAGCAGGCCGCCGAAGAGCACCAGAGCGAGCACCGCGCCGCGCAGCGTCGCGCGGACGCCGGCGAGGTAGCCGCGGGTGATGCGCTCGAAGACGTGGTCGAAGAGCAGGAACGGACCGCTGCGCTCGGCGTCCTTCGGGCGCAGCAGCAGGCGGCAGAGCGCGGGGCTGAGCGTCAACGCGACCAGGCCCGAGATCGCGACCGAGATCGCGATCGTCGCCGCGAACTGTCGGTAGAGCTCGCCGGTCAGGCCGCCGAGGAACGCGACCGGCACGAAGACGGCGCTCAGCACGAGCACGATCGCGACGACCGGTCCGCTGACCTCGCGCATCGCCTCGATCGTCGCGTCGCGCGGCGAGAGGTGCTTCTCGTGCATCAAGCGTTCGACGTTCTCGACGACGACGATCGCGTCGTCGACGACGATGCCGATCGCGAGCACGAGGCCGAACAGGGTCAACGCGTTGATCGAGAAGCCGAAGAGCTTCATCCCCGCGAAGGCGCCGATGATCGACACCGGCACCGCGAGCAGCGGCACCAACGTCGCGCGCCAGCTCTGCAGGAACACGAAGACGACCAGCAGCACCAGGCCGACCGCCTCGAGCAGCGTCTGGATCACCTCGCGCGCGGAAACGCGGATGAAGCGCGTCGTGTCGAACGGGATCTCGCACGACACCCCGTCCGGGAAGCTCGGTGCCAGGCCGGCGACCACCGCGCGCACGCCGTCGGCGGTGTCGAGCGCGTTCGCGTTCGATTGCAGGAACACCAGCATCATCGCGGCCGGCATGCCGTCGACGCGACCGAAGAGGTCGTAGCTCTGCGAACCTAGCTCGGCGCGACCGACGTCGCGCAAGAGCACGCGCGACCCGTCGACGTCCGAGCGCAAGACGACGTTCTCGAACTCCTCGGCTGTCTGCAGACGACCGCGGGTGACCACCGGGATCGTCAGCTCGGTTCCGCCGTCGTTCGGCGCCTGGCCGACGCGGCCGGCGGCATACAGGCCGTTCTGCTCGACGATCTTCGCGCGGACCTGCGCGACGGTCAGGCGCTTCTGCGCCAGCCGCTCGGGATCGAGCCAGACGCGCATCGCGTAGTCGCGCGCGCCGAACACCTGCACGTCGCCGACGCCGGGCACGCGCTTCAACGCGTCCGCGACGTTCTGCGTCGCGTAGTTGGAGAGGTAGAGGTCGTCGTAGCGCGAATCGTTCGCGCGCATCGCCGCGACCAGCAGGATGTTCGACGACGTCTTCTGCACCGACACGCCGAGGCGGCGCGTCTCCGCGGGCAGGCGCGGCTCCGCGAGCTTGACGCGGTTCTGCACTTCGACGGCGGCGAGGTCCTGGTTCGTGCCGATCTCGAAGCTGACCAGCGTCGTCAGCACGCCGTCGTTGGTGCACTGCGACGAGAAGTAGAGCAGGTCCTTCGCACCGGAGAGCTGTTGCTCGATCGGAGCGGCGAGCGCTTCTGCGACCGTCTCCGCGTTCGCGCCGGGATACGTCGCGACGATGCGGACTTGCGGCGGCGTGATCTCGGGGTAACGCGCCACCGGCAGGTTGAAGATCGACACCAGGCCGGCGACGACGATCAGGACCGAGAGCACGGTCGCGAAGACCGGCCGGTCGATGAAGAAGCGCGAGAACATGCGCTACTCGGCTTTCTCGACGGGCTTGACCTTGCCGCCGGGTCGGATCTTCATCAGGCCGTCGACGATCACGCGCTCGCCGGACGCGAGGCCCGATTGCACGAGCCACTCGTTCGCTTGCCACCGCGCGACCGTCACCGGCCGCGCCTCGACCGTGTCGTCCTGGCCGACCACGTAGACCATCGCCGTGGCGCCGTTCAGCATCACCGCGCGCTGCGGCACCGCGAGCGCCGACTTGCGCGTCCACCCGAGTCCGCGTGCGCGGACGAACTGGCCGGGCTTCAGGAGCTCGTCGGGATTCGGAACGACCGCGCGGACCTCGGCGGTGCCGGTCGCGGGGTCGATGTCGACCGAGCGGAAGTTGATCGTGCCTTCGTGCGCGTACGGCTTGCCGTCGATCAGTTCGATCGCGATCCGCAGGTGCTCGATGTCGTCTTCGAGCGAGAGCGCACCGCTCTCGAGCGCCGCCTGGGTCTCCAGGATCTCGCGCTCGCTTACGTGGAACGAGACGTAGAGCGGATCGATGCGCGAGAGCTCGACCAGCAGCGAGTTCGAGCCCGAGTCGACCATGCTCCCGGGCTCGACGAACGTCTTGCCGATCCGACCGGAGAACGGCGCGGTGATCGTCGTGTACTCGAGGTTCAGCGCGGCTTGCGAGAGCTCCGCTTCGCTGCGCGCGAGCTGCGCGGCGGCGAGCGATTGCGCGGTCAGCGCGTCGTCGAGCTCCTTGCGAGCGACCGCCTCGGACTCGACGAGTTGCCGTTTGCGCGCGACCGCGCGATCGGTCTCGGCGAGCCGCGCGCGCGCCTCCTCGACGCGTGCCTTCGCGGCGTCGAGCGTCGCCTGGTAGGGGCGCGGATCGATGCGGAAGAGCACGTCGCCCTCGCGCACCTGTCGGCCCTCGGTGAAGAGACGCTCGACGATCACGCCTTGCACGCGGGCGCGCAGCTCGACCGCGCGCGACGCGGACGTCTGCGCGAGGTAGGTCGGCGCCCAGTCGAGGTCGCGCGACTCGACGCGCTGCACGTCGACCTCGAACGGCGGCGGCGCCATCGCGGGCGCGGCGGCGGGCTTGTCGCAACCGCTGGTGACGGCGAAGAACCAGATCAGGCTCGCGGTCGAGGCCGCGGCGCGGGCGATGCGGGGATGCTTGCTCATGATCTCGTTTGGAAGGCGCCGCCGAGGGCGAGGTGCAGGCGCACGCGCGCGAGCACGAGGGCGAGCCGTGCGTCGAGGCGTCCGCGTTCGGATTGGTAGAGCTGTTCGTGGATCTGATCGAGCTCGAGGAGCGTCGCTTCGCCTTCCGCGTAACGGTCCTCGGCGAGCGCTCGCGCGCGGGTCAGTCGCTCGACGGACTCGGCGAGCGCGGCTTCGAGCTTGCGCAGCGCCGCTTCGTCGTTCAGCGCGGTTTCGACCTCGAGGAAAGCGTTGCGCGCGGTCGCGACCCAGCCCGCGAGCGCGGCCCGGCGGTCGGCGCGGGCGGCCTCGGCGTCGGCGAGCAGTCGCCCGCCGTCGAAGAGCGGCGCGACGATGCCGCTCGCGAGGTTCCAGATCAGGTTGGACTCGTCGATCAGCCCGCTGAGCTCGGAGTTCGCGTAGCCGCCCTGTGCGCTGAGCGTGATCCGCGGCAGGCGCGCGGCGTCGGCGGCCGCGACGCGCTCGAAGCTCGCGGCGATCGCGCGCTGGGCGGCGACGACGTCGGGGCGGCGTTCGAGCAGCTCCGACGGCAAGCCGAGCGGCGCGTCGGCGGTCGACGGCGGCAGGTCGCCCGCGAGCTCGAGCTCGCCCGCCGGATAGCGGCCGAGCAGCGTCTCGAGCGACAACAGCGACGAGCGCCGCGCTCCGCGGCTCTGTTCCGCGAGCGCCAGCGCGCTCGCGCGCGTGCCGATCGCGAGGTCGACCTCCGCGGACGCGGCCTCGCCGGCGTCGAGCCGAGCGCGCGTGATCCGCTCGACGCGCTCGCGCTGCGCGAGCGACCGCTCGTCGATCTCGACGCGCCGCGCCGCGGCGAGCGCGAGGAACCAACCGCGCGCCGTCTCCGCGGCGAGCGCGTTGCGCGCGCCGAGCCAGTCGGCCCGCGCGGACTCCGCGTCGAGCTCCGCCGCGCGTTCGGCGTGCGAGAGCCGGCCCCACAGGTCGGCTTCCCAGCTCGCGGCGAGCCCGAGGTCGAGCCGCGAGCCCTCGCCGAGCCCGGAGTCGCCGCGCGCGGCGCCGGCGAACACGTCGAGCGTCGGCAACAGGCTCGCGTGGGCGCGGCGGGCGAGCGCGTTCGCGCGCGCGACGCGCGCGGCGGCGAGCTCGAGCTCGGCGTTGTGCTCGATCGCCTCCGCGACCAACGCCTCGAGCCGCGGGTCGCCGAAGCCGCGGATCCAGTCGCTCTCGACGGCGCCGACCGAGTCCGAGCGCGCGCCGGCGAAGCCCGAGCGCGTCTCGACGACCAGCGGCGTGCCGTCCGAGCTCGAGCGCGCGACCTGCACGCAGCTCGCGAGCGAACCGGCCGCGACGAAACCGGCGAGGACGAGAGAACCCTTCATTGCGGACTCCGAGCTTGGTTGGGTGCGGGCGGCAGGAGCGGCGCGCCGATCGCGACGGCTTCGGACTGCACGCGCCCGAGCTGCTCGAGCACGGCGTCGAGATCGCGGGCGCGCACGGCGTCGATCAAGCGCCTCCAGTGCTCCAGGATCCACGCGCGCGCCTTCGCATCGCGCAGGAACGGCGCCCAGTAGCGCCGGTTGGTCTTGCTCAGCATCTCGAGCTGCTGCAGGAGCCGCGGGCTCTTCGCCGGGCGGAGCAGCGCGGCGCGCAGTTCCCAGGCGAGGTCGGCGAAGCGCGCGAGATCGGATTCGTCGCGCAGCGCGGCGAGCGCTCGCTCGGCGTGCGCGAGGTCGTCCGGCGTCACGTTCGGCAGCGCGCGCGGGAACGCGAGCGTCTCGAGCGCGCGGCAGATCTCGACGAGCTCGCGGACGTCCTCGGCGTCGAAGGTCGCGACGACGACGCCGCGGTGGGCGGCGTGGTGGACGAGCCCTTCGCCTTCGAGCTGGCGCAGCGCTTCGCGCAGCGGGATCACGCTGACGCCGAGCTCGCGGGCGAGCGCGGACTGGCGCAGCACCGAGCCGCCGGCGATCCGGCCGTCGAGGATCGCGTTGCGCAACGAGCCCGCGACTTGCTGCGCGAGCGAGGCCCGGCGGACGGGCTCCGGACCGAGGTTCGAGGGCGGCATGGCGAATCTCTTATCAGAAATAAGAGTCGGGCCGCCAGGGTCCGCGGCGCGAAAGAGTGCGCAGCCCGCCGTCGGAGGAACTCCGTAGGCCGCCGGGTGCCGGGTTTCCGGGGCCGAGTCCCCAAACGCCGAGCGCGGGCCCGCCGGAACCGGCGAGTCCGCGCCCCAAGAGGCTCGTCGGGGACCGGAGCGGCCGCTCCGATCCCGTCGAAGTCACCGCGCGCGTTCCGCGGGCAGTCGGAACGTCTGCTCCAAGCTCTCCAGCGCCCCCTTCGCGTGCTCGGCCGCCGAGTTGCTGCTCGCGTCGGCGTCGCCGGCCCAGCTGTGCGCGCCCGTGACGCGGACCATCGCTCGGTCGTCCCAGTCGACCAGGTCCTCGATCACCAGGCTCGTCCTCGTCGAGGTCTTCAAGCCGAACGGCGGCGAGCGCTCGCCCTCCTCGACGGTCTCGAACACGTGTCGCACGCCGCGTCGGCCTTGGACCTCGATCTCGGTGCGGCTGAGCACCCGGAACGACTGGCCCGCGGCCGCGCTCTCGTGCGCGCGGCTCGCGATGCCGTTGTCGGCGAGCGTCGCGATGCCGCCGAGCTCCGCGATCGAAGGCGTCGGCGCGACCCAGACGTCCGCGTGCGACCAGAAGGCGAACGCCCACGTCAGGAACCAGCCGCCGGTGCCGTCCGCTCCGTCCTGGACGTCGATCAGCGGATGCGTGCGCTCGAACGGGAGGCGGACGCTCCACGAGCCGTCGGGCGCGGCGTAGTAGCCCGCATCGAAGCGGCCGGCGAGGCGGGTTTCCGGCGGGGCGGAGCGGCAGCTCGACGCGGTGAGCGCGAGCGCGAGCACGACGCCGAGGGTCTTCCAGAAGTGCTTCACGGCAGCGCCTCCTCCCACGCTCGGACCCAACCGTCGGTCAGGCCCCACGCGCGCCAGGTCGCCTGCTCGGCGGCGAAGCGCTCGGGCGAGTCGCTGGTGTCGCGCAACACCGCGGTCCGGCCGTCGCGCACCCAGAGCACGACGAGCCCGTGCAACCGCGCGTCGCTTCCCGTGCGCCGTCCCGACCACGTGTAGACGCCCGTGACGTCGCCGACCGTGTGCTCGGTCCATTCGAAGGCGTCGAAGTCCGCCTCGATCTCGCGGCGCAGGTCGATGCCGTGCGACCACGCGGCGGTCGGCGCGCTTTCGAAGCGGTCGCGCTCGCTCCACTCCAACCGCAGCCGCTCCAGCGAGCCGTTCGCCGCGTCGCGGGCAGGTTCGAAGCGGATCCAATGCGACGCATCCTCGATGCGCCAGTCCGCGACGGTCCAGCGCGCGGGGTCGAGGCCGAAGCTCGCGCTCGCCGGCGGGGCGATCCACGACACCGCGACTTCCTCGCGGGTGTCGTCGCGGAACGCGAAGACCTCGATCGGCGGTTGGCGGTCGGACGCGCGGGTTTCGAGGGTGTAGCTCGCGCCCGGCGCCACGGTGAAGCGCAGGGAGCGCTCCAGCCTCGGTTCGAGGCCGTCGAGCTCGCCGACGACCAGGCGGTGTTCGCCGGGGACGAGCTCGACCTCGTCGACGCCGACGGTGGCGACCCGCGCGAGCAGCGATTGGCGCTCGGCGGTCGGTTCACCGTCGACCGAATCGATCCCGAGGTCGATCGCCGACCGGTCGTTCCACGTGATGCGGTTGTGCATCCGCACGCGGGCGATCTCGGAAGTCCAGCGCTCCGAGCCGGAGTCCATCCGCGCGGAACCGCAGCTCGCGAGCAACGATCCGACGAGCGCGGCGCGAGCGAGCGCGGACGTCGGTGAGTCAGTGTGTTTCATGGGGGGGCCAAGATCTCAGGGGCCCGAGGTCGTGGCCAACCCGACTTCCAAAGCGCATCGATCCGAGCGGCCGATCGAGGACGCCCCGATCGGCGCGGCAGTTCGGGGCTCTGCCGAGCCGGACCGCGGATCGACGAGGCGGTGGTCGGCGGGGGCGAACGAGCTCCGTCCGAACGTCTCGACGGAACGGCAGGAGCGCCCGGCGTTGCCGGGCCGATCGACCGCGCGGGACAAGGACACGGGGCAGAGCAGGTTTCGCTGCTCTGCCCCGCTCTCGTCCAAGCGTCGACGTGCGATTCGTCGGCCGCCCATGCGCTGCGAGCGTGCCGCTCGCGTCGGAACTCTCCCAAGTTCCCCCCTGTGCTCCGCCCGCCGGGTGCGGCGTGCGGCTGGAACCCTTACACGCCGACGGACCAGGAAATGGTTCGCGGAGCTGCGGATCCTTCGCAAGCCTTGGCCTCCCGAGCCGCCGGAAAGTTGCAGCGACTTCCAGGATTCCTGGCGGAAGGGTCCGAACCGGTCCGCGCCGACCGACCCGGCGCGGCGGAAGATCTCGCACCGGAATTCGCGTCGGGCCGCCCGCCGGCCGCCTGCCGAGCCGCCGCGGAGCAGGTAGACTCGAACGCACCTCTCGCGCTCGTCCCCCGCGATCCCCGAGGCTCGGCGCTCGCGCGCCGTCCGATCGCTCGCTCGTCCACCGTCCCCTTCAGAGAGTCACGCCTTGGCACGCATCGCGTTCGTCCTCACGACCTGTCACGAGTTCGAGGGTGTGAAGGTGCTCTCGTCCGTATTGAAGAAGCACGGCCACCAGACCGACTGCTTCATCACCAGCGAAGAGCGCGACTACTACCAGGCGGTTCGCGACTTCGAGCCCGACGTCGTCGGGATCTACGCGACCAGCGGCCAGGAGAAGTGGCCGTACCCGTACATCCGGCGCTGGAAGAAGGAGCTCCCGCACCTGAAGGTCGTGATGGGCGGACCGCACCCGAGCCACGACCTCGAGCCGCTCTACGAGCGCGACGTCGTCGACGCGACGACCAAGGGTGAAGCCGAGTACGCGATCCTGGAGCTCGTCGAAGCGTGGGCCGCCGGTCGCTCGATCCGCGAGATCCCGAACGTCGGTTGGCTCGGCGACGACGGCAAGGCGGTGCAGAACCCGATCCGTCAGGTGATCGGCGACCTCGACTCGCTGCCGTTCCCCGACGTCGACGTCTTCTACAAGTACGCGTTCCTCCGCAACAAGCGCGTGATGCAGGTCCATGCGAGCCGCGGCTGTCAGAACAGCTGCACGTACTGCTCGGTCGGCCTGATGAAGAAGGAGTGGATCAGCGGCAAGAAGGGCGAGAAGTTCAACCGCGTGAAGTCGGTCGACTACCTCTGCGAGGAGATGAACGACATCGTCGCGCGGTACCCGGGATTCCGGATGGTGAACTTCGGCGACGCGGCTCTGAACATGGAGCGCGGCTGGGTGCAGGAGTTCGCCGAGAAGTGGCCGAAGCGCGTCGGGCTTCCGTTCGCGTGCAACATCAACATCAACCACCTCAACGAGGACGACATCATCGCGATGAAGCGCGCGGGCTGCGTCTCGGTGCAGTTCGGCCTCGAGTCCGGCAGCGAGCGCGTGCGCGTCGACGTCTATCGCAAGGGCTACACCGACAAGGTCGTGTACGGGATCCCGCCGCTCTTGCGCAAGCACAAGCTCACGTACCGCACCAACAACATCATGGGCTCGCCCGCGGAGACGCTCGAAGACATGTTCGAGACCGCGCGCGTCAACAAGCGCATCAAGCCGAACGGCTGCACGGTGTTGATCTACCGCGCGTTCAAGTCGACGGTGCTCGGGCAGGAGGACTACGCGCTCGGCCGCGTCGACCTCGAGAAGGACATCGGCCCGTCGATCCAGCAAGACAGCCACATGAAGCGCGAGGACGTCGCGCAGGTCGTCAACCTCCAGAAGCTCTTCAACCTCGCGGTGTACATGCCGGGCGGCGAGACCCTGGTGCGCCAGCTGATCAAGTTGCCGCGCAACCGCGTGTTCGACCTGACCCAGCTCTCGTTCCTCTGGTACCAGCACGCGGTCGTGTCGGGCTACGGCATGCTCGACGACTTCGTGCTCGGCCTGAAGAACGTCGGCAACGTGTTCGCGCACACCAAGCGCCGCCAAGCCGCCGCGAAGAGCGAGCCGTCGTTCCTCGCGCACATGGACATCGGGACCGACGCCACGCTCTGACCGACTCCTCCGCTCCGACAAGCTGCGTACGTGGACGCCTTCTGCGCGGTCGCGCAGAATGGCGCGTGAGAGGAGAGTCCCATGCTCGCAGCGTGTCTCTTGGCGGTCGCGCTCTCGGCGCCGCAGGATGAAGCCGGTTTCGTCGCAGGTCTCGCGGAAGCTCGCGTCGCGTTCGAGAAGCGCGATTGGAAGAAGGCCGAGGGCGCCGCGCGCGCGTTGCTCACCGAGCACGAGCGCCGTCCCTACGTCTGGCTCCACTTGCCCGAGCTCGTCGACCTGCTCGAATCGTCGAGCTTCTTCGCGTCGTACGTCGAGCCCGAGCCGCGGACGCTGATCTCCGGTGAGCTGATCTCGTACAGCAAGTCCGGCGCGAACCTGAAGCTGCGCTACACGCCGAAGACGCTAGGCGACTTCCAAGTCGTCGGCGGCGAGGGCGACACCGCGATCCGCTTGCACCCGGTGGTGTTCGCGGGCGCGTACACGGTCGAGATCAAGGGGCCGTCGTATCCGTCCGGCGGCGACGACAAGCTCGTGCCGACGCTGCTCTACGGAATGGAGGAACGCGCCGGCCAAGCGGTCGCGTTCGGCTTCTCGGAGTTCCGTTCGAAAGGACGCCTGCTCTACGCGCCCGCGACGCTGCGCATCCGCGAGGACGGCGAGTGGCGCGACGACGATTCGCAGCAAGCCGAGCCCGGTGTCGGCGGCGAGCCCTTCGACTTGAAGGTCAAGGTCGAGGACACGCGTATCACCGTGACCTCGAACGGCAAGCCGCTGTTCACCAGCAAGAAGAAGAGCAACGTGCTCGGCCAGATCGGCTTCGCGGGGTTCACTCCGTTCGGCGAGCTGCTGATCTCGGGTCGCGCGCAGCCGGGTTGGCTGCAAGGCAAGCTCGACGAGCACCTGCAGACCGCGTGGGAGCGTCACGCGTCGAAGCTGCGCCGCGAATCGCCTCTGCCGGAGTGGCTCGCGCTGAAACCCGCCGGCGGCGGCAAAATGCTCGAGTTCGATCCGCGCGAGCTGCCGATGCCTTCGGCGAAGCTGAGTCCGAAGAAGATCGCCGAGTTGCTCGAGACCAAGCCCGGCCAGATCCGCAAGGCGTTCGAGGCGCTGGAGAAGCTCGGCGCCGATGAAGTGCCCGATGGCTTGCGCACGTGGCTGACCGCGCTGCTGCACTACCGCGGACGCCACCTCGAGGACGCCTTGGTCGCGTGCGAGCAGGTGTCGACCGAGTTCCCCGACTTCGTCGCGGCGAAACGTCTGCGCGCGCGGCTCTACCTGCGGCTCGGCAAGGACGAGCAAGCGCTCGCGATCGGGCGCGAAGTGTGCGCCGCGGACCCCGAGGACGATCGCGCCGCGGCCGAGCTCGCCGAGCTGCAGTTCTCGGGCGCTCGGTACGACGACTTCGTGGCGCACCTGCGCGCTCGCGCGGAGCTCGGGCGCTTCACGACCGAGCTCGACGAGCTCAACTCGCTCTTCTCGCGCGCCAAGAACGGTCCCGGCTGGCAGAAGCCGATCGAAGTGAAGACCGCGCACTACGTCGTCGCGTCCGACATCGATCGCAAGACGTGCGTCGAAGCCGCGGAGATGCTCGAGAACTCGCTCGCGCGCTTCCAGGCGCGGCTCGGCGCGTTGCCGAAGGAGCGCACCGAGCCGTTCCGCGTCTATCTGTTCTCGGGATTCGCCGGTTATCGCCGGTACGTGCGCGACGCGCTCGACGCCGGCGCCGAGAACACCGCGGGCATGTACCACTTCGCGCTCGAGCAGCTCTTGATCTGGAACCTGCCCGACCACGAGCAGATGCTCCGCACCGTGCGGCACGAAGGCCTGCACCAGTTCATGGCGAAGAGCTTCGGCGAGCTGCCGCGCTGGGTGCACGAAGGCCTCGCGGAGTTCTACGAGAACGCGGAGTTCACCCGCGGGCCGTCGCGCGAGATCGTGACGCACCCCGAGCACCTACCGTCGTTGCAGGGCGAGGAAGCGAAGCTCGTCCCGCTCGCCGAGTTCGTGCGATACGACCCCGAAGATTTCATGCGCGATGCCGAGCTGCACTACGCGGAGGCGTGGGCGTTCGTGCACTTCCTGATGACCGGTCCGCCGGCGCGCAAGGCGATCCTCGACTCGCTGCTCGCGTCGTCGCGCACCGGGATCGGCTGGGAGGAGTCGGTCGAGCGCGCGTTCGAGTCCGTCGACGTCGCCGCGCTCGAGCGCGAGTTCGTCGCGCACGTCGCCGCGCTGAAGGAGTAGCCGCGGCGCGCGCGGCGTCGGCTCACTTCGCCTTGCGCACGTAGCGTCCGAGGAACGTCACCGTCCAGTTGCCGTCGGCACCGCGGCCCTCGATCTTCTGCAGCACCGAACCGTCCGGTTGCGGCGTGAACGTGCAGCGCGACGGGCGCTCCTGGCTCGGCCCGACCGCGTGCACGCCTTCGAAGCAGAGCGCGCCGTCCTTCAGCGAGCCCGAGTAACGGATCACGCCGCCCTTGTCGTCGACCCACACTTGCTTCCAGAGTCCGTCGCTCGGGTCGACGAAGTTGAGGCTCTGTCCGGTGCCGCCGCCGGCGTCGGTCCAGCGCTCGTGGATCAAGTTGCCGCGTTCGTGCTTGGTGATGACGTTGCCGCCGATGCGGTTGCCGCTCGGATCGAGCACGTCCCACTCGCCGAGCCAGAAGTCGAGCTCGCGTCGCTTGCCGCCCGCCTCGCCCGCGACTCGCGCGGCGAGCGCGCTCCACCGCGGATCGGCGCGCAGGCTCGCCAGATCGCCGTCGCTCGCGAGCGTCGCCGCGTCGTGGAAGCCCGCGGTCGCCGCGCCGTCGAGCGCCTCGAACGCCTGGTCGGGTTCGCCGAGCAGCGCCTTGGCGCACGCGAGGTTGTAGAGCGAGCCCGCGCGTTGTCCGGGGAACGTCGCGGCGCGCGCGTGCGCCTCGGCGGCGGCCTCGAGCTTGCCTTGCACGTGCAGCGCGTAGCCGAGCTTGTGCCACGCCGCCGCGTCCTTCGGGTTGGCGTCGACGCGCGCGCGGAACGCTGCTTCGGCAGCGGGCCACTTGCCGGCGGCGAACAGCGCGTCGGCGTCGTCCGCTCGCGCGGCGTGGGCTTCGGTCGCCTGCGCGGCGAGCGGTGCGGAGTCATCGGCGAGCGAGGTCCGGCGCGGAGCCGAGCAAGCCGCGACGGCGGCGAGCAGCGCGACGGCGAACGGGAGCGAGCGGGCGAGCGAGCGTTGCATGGGAGCCTTTCGCGGCGGATCGACCTCGATCCGTGCCGCGCTTCCATCGTGTCGCGCGCTCGCCGGGCGTCGAGAGCGCTTGCAGAGGACTTGCCGCGCGGCGACACGGCCGTGACGCGCGCTCAGCGTGCGCGTTCGAGCGCGGCCGCTCGTTCGCGCGCGCGCCGAGCCGCCTCGGCTTCGCCGCGCGCCTCCAGTCGCGTCGCGAGCGCCGCCGCGCGCAGCGCGAGCGCGCGCCGGAGCTCGACGCCGGCGTCGCCGAGCCGCTCGGGCGTGCGCGCGAGCTCGCGGGCGCCCGCCGTCTCGCGCGCGAGCGCCGCGTCGTCCGGCGCGAGCGTCGCCGCGAACTGCAGCGCTTGGTAGCCGTCCTCGGCGCGTCCCTCGACCAAGAGCGCGAGCCCGAGCTCGCGCCGCAGCTCGATCGCGTTCGGAGCGACGGCGAACACGCGCGCGGCGACGAGCTCGGCCTGCTCGAGCGCGCCCGCGTGCGCGTACGCGATCGCGAGCCCCGCTTCGAACGCGGGATCGGGTCCGACGCTCGCTTGCCACCGTTCGCAGACCGCGCGCGCTTCGTCGAGCCTGCCGACGGCGGCGAGCGCGCGCAGGTAGTTGAACTGCCCCTTGCGGAAGCCCGGGTAGGTGCCCGCGCCGCCTTCGAGCACCGCGAGTGCTTCCTCCGCGCGGTCGCCCGCGAGCAGCTCGTCCGCGAGCGCGTTCTGCATCGGATAGTTCTTCTCGCTGTGCGCGAGCGCGTGGCGGAACAGCGTCTCGCCGTCGCGCCACACGCGCACTTGCGCGAACGTCGCGACGCCGAGCGCGAGCACGACGGCGAGCGCGAGCCCGTCCGCGAGCTTGCGCCGGGTCGCGCCGAGCTCCTCGAGTGCGAACGCGAGCGCGAGCGCGAGCCCGACGTGCGGCAGGTACGTGTAGCGATCCGCGTGGCTCTGCGCTCCGACCTGCACGAGCCCGATCATCGGCACCAACGTGCCGAGGAACCACAGCCACGCGGTGAGGAACCACGGCCGCGAAGCGCGCCCGCGCCACGCGAGGAACGAGAACAGTCCGAGCGCGAGCGCGCCCTTGACGACGCTCGGATCCGCGAAGCCGCGCGCTTGCCACGGATAGAAGACGATCAGGTCCTGCGGCCAAACCGTCTGAGTCAGGTAGGTGCGGTACGCGTGCAGCGCGTTCGCGATGCGCGCGGCGAGCGGGTAGTCCTCGCCGGCGCCGAGCGCTCGTCCTTCGCCCTGCGCGTAGACGGTCGCGAGGCTCGCGGCGACCGCGAGCGCGAAGAGCGGCAGCTTCTCCGCGACGAGCGCCGACCAGCACTTCACGCGCTCGGTCGCGTGCACGCGCGCGAGCGGCCACACGTCGAGCACCAGCAACGCGCACGGCAACGTGATCACCGTCGGCTTCGCGAGCAGCCCGCACGCGAACGCCGCGAGCGCGAGCACGTAGCGCGCGACTCCGCGTCGGTCGACCCAGTTCAGCCACGCGTGCAGCGCGAGCAACGCGAACGCCGCGCCGAGCACGTCCTTGAGCTCCGAAACCCACGCGACCGATTCGACCCGCAGCGGATGCAGCGCGAAGACGGCGGTCGCGAGCCACGCGGTGCGCTGCGACGCACCGACGCGCACCAGCAGCGCGAACAAGAGCCACGCGTTGACGACGTGGAGCGCGAGGTTGACCGCGTGGTGTCCGCGTGGGTCGAGCCCGAACGCGTCGACCGCGAGCATGTGCGCGATCCAGGTCAACGGGTGCCAGTTGGCAGCGTGCGCGTGGGTGAAGGCCCACGCGACGTTCTCGAGCGACGTCCCGGTCGCGACGTGCCGGTTCGAGAGCACGTAGTCCGGATCGTCGTACGCGACGAAGCCGTTGCTCCAGAGGCCGGAGTAGGCCGCCACGATCGCGAGCACCAAGCTCGCCGCCCAGACCCATCGAGTCGCGTTCGAATTCCGCATGCTCCGCGACGCGCACTTTGCTCGAAGTCGGCGACGCGATCCACCGTCCGATCGCCCGCACGGTTCCGGTGGCCCGCACTGGTTGGTTGGGCGGTTCCGGCGCAGGCGGATTCCGCGGATCCGGTGCAACCCCGCCGAGTCCGCGCAGTCGATTTCCCGAGCGGACTTTCGTCCATCCGCGCACAGGAGTGCTTGCTATGCTCGCGTCCGGGGTCGCTTCGATGATCGTCGCCTATATCCGACAGGCCGTTGGTCGAGCGCGTTACGCCGTGCTCGAGGACGGCGCGGTCGCCGCCACCGTTCCCGGGCTGCGAGGCGTGATCGCCGTCGGCCGGACCAAGGCCGCCTGCCGGCGGGAACTCGCCTCGGTGATCGAGGAATGGGTGCTGGTTCGTGTCGCGCGAGGGTTGAGAGTGCCCAAGCTCGGCGGGGTCGAGGTGCGGGTCAAGCGCGCGAGCTGACGTGCCGCCCTTCGGCCCGATCCGACGTCGGGAACTAGTCAGCGCACTCCGTGCCTTCGGATTCAGCGGACCGTACTCCGGTGGACGTCATCAGTACATGCAGCGCGGCGAGCTCGTGCTCGCCCTCCCGAATCCGCATCGTGCCGAGATCGGAGTCGGGTTGCTCGCGGTGATCCTGCGCCAAGCCGGCATCACGCGGCGCGAGTGGGAGCGACGCTGAGGCTCACGTCCCGCGGCGTTTCGCTCGCGCGGTCGGCGTCGCGGTCCAGGGGTCCTCGGGCCACGAGTGCTTCGGGTAGCGAGCGCGCAGGTCCTTGCGCACCTGCACGTACGTCGTGTTCCAGAAGCTCGCGAGGTCCTGCGTGACCTGCACGACGCGCTGGTTCGGCGCGAGCAGGTGCAAGAGCACGCGCACCCGACCGCGCGCGACCGTCGGCGTGTCGGCCTGGCCGAAGAGCTCCTGCAAACGCACCGCGAGCACCGGCGGCTTGCCGGGTTCGTACTCCAAGCGCCGCCGCGAGCCGCTCGGAAGGTCGAGCGCCTCGGGCGCTTGCTCGGCGAGCGCGCGCGTCTGCTCGCGCGAGAGCCGCGAGCGCAATACGTCGAGCAACGGCACGCGGCGCAGCTCGTCGACGCTGGTCTTGTCCTCGCACCACGGCGCGAGCGCTTCGATCAGGTCCGCGACGTCGTGCGGCGCGAGACCGAGCTCCGGCAGCCATTCGCGCAGCGAGCGCACGCGCGCGAGGAACGCGCCGACCTCGCCGCCGAGGTCGAGCGCACGCTCGGGGTGCTCGCGCGCGAACGCGAGCAGTCTGCGCGCGGCTTCCGCGGGTTCCGGCGCGCCCGTCTCGGACTCCTCGATCGCGAGATCCTCGTAGAGCACGCGCCGCACCGCGTACGCGCGGCCCTTGGCCTCGTCGAAGCGCGTCTCGCGCACCTCGTGCAGCGCGCCGCCGGCGACTTCGTCGAGCCATGCGCGCTCGATCGCGCTCGCCTGGCGCACGCGCGCGCTCGCTTGCCCGCGCCGGCCGAGGTCCGCGTCGATGACGACGAAGAGCTCGTGATCGCGCACGACGCTCTCCTCGCCGAGCACGACGCCGCGACCGCCGACCATCACCGCTTCGTCGGCCTTGTTCGCGCGCCGCTTCGCGACGCGGTCGACGTAGCCCGCGAAGATCGTGCGCAATAGCTCTTCCTCGCTCGGCGCGTGCTCCGGCGAGCGCGGGAACAGCCTCCGGGTCGCGCGCGCGAGCTCGTCGGCGGTGCGCTCGATCGTGCGCACCAGGTTGCGGTCGACGTCGCCGCCACGGCCGAAGAGCGCGTCCCGCCGCGCGAACAGGTCGCTCGGACCGACGCTCGCGTGCCGCGCGCCGCGCCGCGCCGCGAACAGGTCGCGCTCGGAGAGCAGCGCGGCGAACAGCGCGCCGTCCTCGATCGCGCCGAGCTCGGCGGACGCGACCAACCGCCGCGCGAGGCGCGGGGGGCACGGCAGCTCCGCCATCGCCCGCGCGATCGCCGTCGGCGCGCGCGACTTCGGGTCGAGCGCGCCGAGGTGGACCAAGAGCTCCGACGCGCGCTCGAGCGCCGCGTCGTCGGGCTTCTCGAACCACGCGAACGCCCTCGGATCGCGCACGCCCCAGACCGCGAGCTCGAGCACGGTGGGGGCGAGGTCGACGCGCGCGATCTCGGGGAGCTCGCGGTCGCGCATCTTCGACGCGTCGGCGCGTGTCCAGAGCTGCAGCACGCGACCGGGCGCGACGCGACCCGCGCGACCGGCGCGCTGCGTCGCGGACGCGCGGCTGATCGGCTTGAGCTCCAGGCGATCGAGCCCGACGTTCGGGTCGTGCGCGAGCACGCGCGCGAGCCCCGAATCGACCACCGCGGTGACGCCGGGCACCGTCAACGACGTCTCGGCGACGTTGGTCGCGAGCACCACCTTGCGCCGCGGGCCCTGCGCGGCGCGAGCGAACACGCGATCCTGCTCCTCGGCCTTCTGGTCGCCGTAGAGCGGCAGGACGAGCACGTCGCGCAGCCCGCCGAGCGCTTCCTCCGTCCGCCGGATCTCGCCGACGCCGGGCAGGAACGCGAGCACGTCGCCGTCGGTCGCCGCGAGCATGCGCTTGACGCCGTCGGCGACCCGCGAGGGCAACGGCAGGTCGTCGACGCGCTCGACTTGCTCGATCGTGAGCGGATGCAAGCGCCCCGGAACGCGCACGACCTCCGCGCCGAGGAACGCGGCGATCGGCTCGGCGTCGAGCGTCGCCGACATGACGACGAGCTTCAGGTCGGGTCGCAGCGAGCGCCGCACCTCCGCGCAGAGCGCGAGCGCGAGGTCGGCGTGGATCGAGCGCTCGTGGAACTCGTCGAGGATCACGATCGACGCGCGCGCGAGCTCGGGATCGCCCTGCAGCTCGCGCACGAGGATGCCTTCCGTCACGAAGCGCACGCGCGTCGAGCGCGAGAGCCGCGACTCGAAGCGCACCGAGTAGCCCGCGAAGCCGCCGAGCTCGCTGCCGCGCTCTTCCGACACGCGCCGTGCCGCCGCGCGCGCCGCGACGCGCCGTGGTTGGAGGACGATCACCTGGCCGTTGCCGGCGACGCCGCGGTCGACCAATCCCGGCGGCACGCGCGTGGTCTTGCCCGCGCCGGGTTCGGCGACCAGCACGAGCACTCCGTCGCGCGCGAGCAGCGCCGCGAGACGGTCGAGGTGCTCGTCGATCGGCAGGCGCTCCACGGCGTCCGTTCAGCGCGCGGTGCGCGGCCGGTTCTCGCGCCGGATCACGAAGCGCAGGCCGGTCCAGTCCTCGTCGATCGCGCACACCTTGTTGTCGACGAGCCCGAGCGCGAGCCCGGTGCGCTGCACCGCGTCGAAGTCGAGCTCGGTCGCGAGCGCCGAGCTCTTCTTCGCCCACGCGATCCAAAGGCCTGCCGCGGGCTCGAGGTGTTTCACCGCGCGGGCGAGCGTCTTGGCGAGCGCTTTCTCCTCGGTCGCGAACAGCACGATCAGGTCGAGCTCGCCCGCGAGGCTGCGCGCGAACCGGACGTCCTTCGGCAGCGGCTCGAGGGCCTTCCGGAAGCCCTTCGGCGCGCCGATCAGGTGCGCGCGCGCGCCGGGGTGGAAGCCGAGCTTCTTCGCGAGGGGTGTGCCGGAGTAGCCCGCCATGCGGCCACTCTATCGGAGCGCGGGGGGGCCGTCAGCGCGCGATCGTCGCGTCCGGCCTCGCGAACCGCCAAGATGCCGTCGTTCGCCGCCGTTCCAGCGCGCACACGAGGTCAACCATGCTGCACACACTTGCTTTCACCGTCCTTTCCACCGCCGCCGTCGAAGTTCCTTCCAGGATCGACGAGGTCACCGTCTACCCGGGCTCCGCGCTGGTGACGCGCGTCGCGACCCTGGAGACCAAGTCCGGCGAGTTCGCGATCACCGGCCTGCCGTGGTCGCTCGACCCGAACAATCTGCGCATCCGGGTCAACGGCGCGGACCTGGTCGGCATGGAGCTGCGCGAGCGCCACGTCGACGCCGCGCCGAGCGCGCGCGTCGAGGAGCTGCGCAAGGGGCTGAAGGCGCTCGAGCGCGAGCTCGCGGGCCTCGAGGACGAGCGCGCGACGCTGGAGCAAGTGCAGAAGCACCTGCAACGGCTGCTCGACCTCGATTCGAGCCAGCACAACGAGCAGGTCAAGTCCGGCCAGTCGTCGACGCAGACCTGGGGCGACAACCTCGCGTTCCTGACCCGCGAGCTCGGCGCCAACCGCAAGGCCCAGCGCGAGAACCAATGGCAACGCGAGGAGCTCGGCGTGAAGCTCGAGGACCTGCGGCGCGAGCTCGGCGCATGCACCGCGAGCGGCGGCTACGACCAGCGCGATCTCGTGCTCGACGTCGTCGGCTCCGGCGCCGGCGGCGCGTCCGTCGCGATCGACTACCTGGTCGGCAACGCGGGCTGGCGGCCGCTCTACGACCTGCGCGCGACCAAGGACGCGCGCTCGGTCGACCTCGCGTACCGCGCGCAGGTCTGGCAAGCGTCCGGCGAGGATTGGAGCGACGTCGGGCTGCTGCTCTCGACCGCGCAGCCGATGCTGGGCGCGGAAGGGCCCGAGCCGCAACCGAAGTGGTTGAGCCTCTACGATCCGCGCGCGGAAGCGAAGAGTCTCGGAGCGCCCGTGTCGAAGGCGTTCGACGGGGATCGCGACGCGCTTCGGGCGTTGGGCTACGCGGACAAGGCGAACGAGGCCCCCGCGCCGCGGCCGTTCGCGTCGGTCGACGATCAAGGGCTCTCCGTGCGCTTCCGGCTGGCGCGCCGCGAGTCGATCGAGTCGCGCAACCAACCGACGCTGGTGCTGGTCGGCCAGACGCGGATCGAGTCGAGCCCCGAGTACGTCTGCGTGCCCGAGCTCGACGCGCACGTCTGGCTGCGCGGTCGCGCGAAGAACACCAGCGAGTGGACGATGCTGCCCGGCGAAGCGTCGGTCTACTGCGGCGCGGACTTCCTCGGCAAGGCGTCGCTCGCGGCGGTCGAGCCCGGCCAGGAGTTCACGCTGCACCTCGGCGCGGATCCGGCGCTCTCGGTCGAGCGCATCCAGCGCGTCGACGAGCACCAGACCTCCGGCGTCTTCACCAGCGACGCGGCCGAGCACGACGCGTGGACGATCCGGCTCGAGAACCACGGCGCGGCGGCCGCGGCGGTCGATGGCAGCGCGCTCGTGTTCGTGCGCGAAGCGTTGCCGCGCGGCACCGACGAGCGCATCAAGATCGAGCTCGTCGACTGCACGCAGGAGCCCGCGAAGGGCGAGCGTTGGAAGAAGGACCGCGAGGAGCAGGGCATCGCGACCTGGGCGCTGCGCGTGCCGAAGGACGGCGAGGCCGAGCTCCGCTACGGCGTCAAGGTCACGTATCCGGAGAAGCTGCGCATCACGCAGTGAGCCTGCGCGAGGGACGGCGAGCTCCGGAGTCCTCGTGAAGCGTGGTGGGGCGTGGCGCGTCGCGCTGCGCTCCACCACGCGCTGTTTCGCCGAGCGCTGTTTCGCCACGCGCGACCGCGAGGGAAAGGGGACGGCTCCGCCCAGCGACCCTGAGCGGAGCCGTCATGCCGCGACGCTACTCTCCACTCGTTCGACCCAGCTCGCCTCGTTCGCGGCGTCGAGGCCACCCATGACTTCGTCTGACTGCCCGTGACTTCGCGCGACTCCCTCGGACTCCGCGCGACTTCACGGCCGAACGCGCGCCGTCGAACCTGCGTTCGACTCGAAGCGTCGCTCGTGGCTCCAAGACGATCGGACACAGGGCGGGGGCGCTTGAGGCTTCTTCGCGGGCCGGGTGCGGCGTGCTCGCGCTCTCGGGCGTTCCGATCTGAGACATCGTCGCGGTTCGCGGTCGCGCGGCGTCGGCTGCGCTCGCGCGCGCGATCGCCGAGCGAGTGCTCGCCGAGGCCGCGCACCGTCGTCGTGGCGCCCGCGCGCGGCTTGCCGGCGAGATCGCGCGCCCGGCGGACTCGGTTCGGCGCGTCGGCGGCGAGCCGCGGACGCGTGGCGCAGGTCCGCAACGCGCTCGTGCGCGCGCCGCGGACGTCGCGAGCCTAGGAATCCGCGCGTCGGGAAGAATTGGCGCGGCTCGCGGGCCGCGTCACGGCACGAAGTCGACCTGCACCGCGTTCGAGAGGTTGGTTCCGGTGCCGCACGGCCCGGTCTGGTTGCGGTACCAACCCTGGAAGTACCAGGTCGAGCCCGCGGTGATCGTCCCGAGCGGCCAGCCGCTGGAGTACGCCGCGAGGCCGGGGCCGAAGGTCATCGACCCCGTCGGGCCCGAGGACTGCACCGGGTAGCGGAAGATCGAGCCGTACACGCAGCGCGCCCCGTCCTTGAACGGCGTCGGCAGGTTCCAGTCGTCGCCCATGAACAGGATGCCGTTCACGTTGTTCGGCATGTTCGACACGCCGATCGTCAGGTCGTCGGCGCCGACGCTCGAGGTCCCGCCGGTGTTCAGCGTCGCGCCGACGCCGGTCGAGTTCGCGCAGCCCGAGTCGTTGTCGATGTTGCTGCACGGCGCGGCTTCGTTGGTGCACCAGCAGAAGCGCAGGATCTTCGTCTCGCACTCGTCCGGGATGCCGTTGTTGTTGGCGTCGACCGAGGTGCCGTTGGCGATGTCGACCGCGTCGTCGATTCCGTTCTTGTTGCAGTCGTACCAGGGGTCGCCGAGCAGCTCGAGCGCGTCGAGCTCGTCCCCGAGCATCGCGCCGCCGCGCTGCGTGCGCAGCCCGAGGTTCTCCGCCGCGATGAAGATCCCGGGGAACGGCGACAGACCGCCTTGCGCGGTGTCGAGCGGAGTCGTCAGGATGTCGCCCGGTTCGATCGGCAGGCCGAAGATGCTGTCGGGCTGGCCGATCACCGCGGAACCGCGGCGCACCGAGAACAGCACCATGTCGGTCCCCGGCGCGTCGCTCGACGGCATCCAGTCGTACGGCTTCTTCGACGGTTGGAAGCCCGGCACGCCGTTCTCGTGCACGACCAGGCCGTCGAGGTCGTCGCTCGCGACGCCCGAGACGAGGTCGAGGCCGAGCTGCGTCGCGCCGGCGTACGTGGTGATCGTCGAGCCCGCGGCGGCGACGCGCAGGATGTCGCCCGGGCGCTTGTTCTCGATCACCGCCGAGCCGGAGTACGGAGAGCCGGTCAGCGGATCGACGAAGCCCGCATCGAGCGAGAAGAACGCGCCGAGCGGCGGGAACGGCGACCAGTTGCCGACGTCGAGCGCATCGACGTTGTCGCCCTGGTTCGGAAGCTGCTGCGGCAACTGCGGCGGGTTGGGCTCGATCACGCCGAGCCCCGGGTAGACGAAGCCGGTGGTGCCCGGCACGCCGTCGCCGTCGATCGCGCCGACGTTGTCCGGCGCGACGACGCCCGGCGGCAGCGGCCCCGCGGGAAGACCGGTGTCCATGAACACGTCGCTCGCCGAGTCGCCGACCAGGAACTCGGTCGCGACCTGCGCGTGGACCGGCGGCGGACCGACGATGCCGACCGCGTACTCGTCGACCGAGAACCAGAAGCGGCGCTTCTGATGGTTGGACGGCGACGGCGGCAAGAGCAGCGGCTCGGCGCCGTCGGAGAGCGCATCGAGCTCGATCCGACACGGATCGCCGGCGACGTGGCCGACGCAGGTCGCGTAGCGGCTCAAGCCGAGCTGTCCGCCGGAAAGGCGCAGCGCCGGCCTGCCCAGCGGGCCGTACGCGGGCGCTCCGCCCGGCGCGAGCAGCACGTCGGCCTCGGTGATCGGGACCGCGAGCCCGGAGTCGGGCTGCGAGATCGTCGGGCCCTGCCAGTCGATCGAGAACACGACTTGGCCGGTGCTCTGGAACGCGCGCGCGGGGGTCGCGCTCGCGGCGAACGCGGCGAGCGAGACGGCCAAGGTCACGGGGTGTCGGGCGGGGTGCATGGGGGACCGGGCGGCAGGTGGACTCGATCCAGGCTAACCGGCGAGGCCGTTTCGGGCTTCGCCAGCGCGACGAACTCGCGCCGAAGTTCGACGCGCGCCCCCGGTCAAAGGTTCGATCCGTTCCGAGCACCCACGCCCGACGCAAGGGAAGACCCACGCGGGCTCCGCCGGTTGCAGGCGAGCCCCCGGAATCCGCGGCGCGGGCTCGGCCGACGGCTCGAGCGCTTCGCACTCGTCCGGCACGCCGTTCTGGTTGACGTCGGCGGACGAGCCGAGCGCGATGTCGACCGCGTCCTCGACGCCGTTCTGGTTGCAGTCGTTCCAGGGCTCGCCGGCGGCTTCGGACGCCAGCGCGAGCGAGGGCGCCGCGGCGATCAGCCAGGCCGCGAGCACGCGCGCCGCGCGGAGGATGGGGGTGGGCATGGTCTTGGTGGGGGGCGGCACGCGCCGTCGTTGCAGAGGTGAACCCAGGCGGCGCGGTGGGACCGAAAACCGCCGCAAATCGGCCGCGGCGGGCCCGCCGCGGCAGACTGCCTCGCTTCGCTGGGCCGCGGTCGGCCGGACACCGCGCGGGTTTCCGACGCTCGGCGCGCGCGCTCGGCGAGCCCAGCCAAGCGAGGCAGTCTCGCGGCGCTCAGCGGAACGAGAGCGGCGCCGCCAAGCGTTGCTCGCGCGCGAGCTCCCAGTCGTAGAGCTCGCGCGGCAGCCGCGCGCGAGCCGCGGGGAACGGATCGACAGGCGACACGCGCGCCGTGCCGTCGCTCGAGGCGGTCAACAAGCGCAGCGGCTCGCCCGGACTGAACTCGGCGGCGACGATCGCGCCGCGGTGCAGCTCGAGGTGGACGAACGGCAGGCCGTCGGCGGTCTCGCGCACGTACGCGGAGCCGTCCTCGGAGAACGTGACGAAGAAGCGCCCTCCGTGATCGAACACGCCGCCGGTCAGGTCGGCGGAGTGGTAGACCTCGGGGCGTTGGCCGAGCTCGTGCTCGAGGTCCCACATCTTCATCGCGCCGCGGCCGTCGGGGCCGGTCGCGAAGAGCCGCGTGTCGCGGTTGCCGAACGCCAGCGACTGCATCGCGAAGAACACCACCGGCTTGCGCGCTTCCTCGGCGTGCCCGAGCTCGAAGAAGCGAGCCCGCGTGTCGTCGCAGGCGATCGCGAGCCAGTCGCGCGTCTCCCCGAGCGCGAGCGCGCGCACGCCGATCGGCGCGCCAGCGCCGTCGCGCACCTCGCGCGAGAACACCAAGCCCGCGTCGGCCGCGTTCCACTCGGCGACCGTTCCGTCCGCGTGGCCGGTGACGACGAAGCGGCCGTCGCGCGAGAAGCTCGCGGCGCGCGTGCCCGGGTGCGCGAGCTCGCGGCGCGTGCCCTCGCGGTCCGCGTCGGCGATCCACGCGCTGCCGTCGGCTCCGAGCGCGAGCACACGGCGCATCTCCGGATCGAACTCCGCGTGCACCACCGCCGCGTCGAGCGCGACCGGCACCCCGACGAGCTCCAGGCTCGCCGCATCCCACACGCGCACGGTCCCGTCGTCGCCGAACGTCAGGACTCGCGAGCCGTCCCGCGCGAACTCGCCGCCGAGCACCGCGCCGCGGCGATGGTCGAGCACGCCGAGCAGCCGGCCGGCGTCGGCGAGCGACGGCTGGGTCGGCGTCGACCAGAGCCGCGCGGTGCCGTCGGTCGAGGTCGTCAGCGCGCGCTCGCCGCGCGCATCGAAATGCGCCGCGGTCAGCGCGCCGGTGTGACCGCGCAAGTCGTAGACGTCGGGCCGGTTGCCGCCGAACCAGACGTGCGCGGTGTGCGCGTTGTTCTGCGAGAGCACGCGCGCGCCGTCCGGCGTCCAGGCGAGCCGCACCGGCTGCAGGTAGCTGACGCATTCGGCGACGCGATCGCCGGTCGCGACGTTCCAGAGGCGCAGCGCGTTGCCATGCAGCACCGCGGCGAGCAGCGAGCCGTCGGGCGAGAACTCGACCTGCTCGACGCGCCCGAACGCTTCGCCCTCGAGCGGCGTGCATCGGCCGCGCGCGAGCTCCCAGATCCACACGCGGCCATCGCCGGCGAGCGCGGCGTGCTCGCCGTCGGGCGACCACGCGGCGGAGCTCAGCGGCTCGTGGAGCTCGATCGTCGGTGCGCAGAGCTCGGGCTTGGCGGTGCTCCACACGCGCGCTTCGCCGTCGGCGCGGATGCTGATCACGCGCTCGCCGCTCGCGTCGAAGAGGACGTCGAGCACGTCGCCGGCGACGTACGACATCGCGTCGCGCGCGAACTCGTCGAGGTCGAGCAGCACGAAGCCGTGCGGCTCGACGCCGACCGGCTCGCCCCACACCGCCGCGTGCGCGCCGTCGGGCGAGAGCGCGAAGCGGTGCGCGAGCAAGCGCGTCGTGCTCGCCGAGCCGACCAGTCGGCGCTCGTGCGTGCTCCACAGTGAGACCGCGCCGGACTTCGCATCGAACGTCGCGAAGCGCGAGCCGTCGTCGGACGCCGCGAAGTCGGTGAGCTCGCCGCGCGCGGACACCCAACCGGCGCTCGCGCCGTCGTCCGCGCGCCACAGCCGCAGGCGATCGTCGTCGGAGACGGTCGCGAAGAGCCCGCTCTTGCCGACGTAGCGCGCGAGCCGCACCGGCCCTGGATGCGCTTCGGTCGCAGCGACCTGGCGGCCGGTCGCGAGCTCCCACACGATCGCCGTGCCGTCGTCGAGCGCGGTCAACGCGTGCTCGGAATCCGGCGCGGCGTCGATGTCGAGGATGCGCTTGCCGGTGGTCACCAACGGTCGTTCGAGCCGGCACGCATCGAGCGTCGCGAACAGCGCGGCACGCGTCTGGTACGTCGGCGCGCGCTCGACGGCGTCGAGCCCGATGATCAGCGCCGCCGACGGATCCTCGCGGATCAGGTCGACCGCGCGCTCGGCGAGGTAGCGACCGGTCGCGTAGCGCAGCGCGTGCTCCTCGCGAGAGAGCAGGTAGAGCGTCCACACGAGCCCGACCGACAAGGTCGCGATCAATCCCAGCGTCACCGACGCGAGCGCGGGATGGCGTTGCACCCAGCGACGGAAGACCAGCGCCGCGCCGGGCGGCCGCGCGCGGATCGGTTCGTATTCGCGCAGGCGCCGCAGGTCCTCGGCGAACTCGAGAGCGCTCGCGTAGCGCCGCTCGCGGTCCTTCTCGAGCGCGGTCTCGAGCACGACCGCGAGCTCGTCTGAGACGATCGGGTTCCTCGTGCGCGGGTCGGGCAGCTTCGCGCGCTCGATCGCGTCGAGCAGCACCGGATAGCTCGCGCCCTGGAACGGCCGCTCGAGCGTCAGGCACTCGAAGAGGCTCGCGCCGAGCGACCACACGTCGGTCCGACGATCGAGCGACTTCGCTTCGCCGCGCGCTTGTTCGGGCGACATGTAGCTCGGCGTGCCGAACACCTCGCCGGAGAGCGTCAGCGGCTGTTCGCCGGAGGCTTCCTCGCGCGCTTGGCCGAAGTCGAGCACGACGGGCTCGCCGTGCGCGTCGACCATCAGGTTGCCCGGCTTGACGTCGCGGTGGACGACGCCCGCTTCGTGCGCGGCGTGCAGCCCGCGCGCGGCGCGCTCGAAAAAGGCGAGCGTGCTCGCGAGCTCGACGGCGTTGCGCGGCGGGAGCGGGAGGAGTTCGCTCCGTTCGCCGCGCTTCGCGCGCTCGAGCGCCGCCGCGAGCGACTCGCCTTCGACGAAGCGCATCGCGATGAACGGCATGTCGCCGTCGATCTGCGCCTCGTAGATCGTCGCGATCGCGGGGTGCGCGAGCTTGGCGACGAGCTCGGCCTCGCGCCGCAAACGCTCGCGCCGCTCCGCCGACAACGCGGCGAAGCTCGGCGGCAAGAGCTTCAACGCGACCCGCCGCGCGATGCGCGTGTCCTCGGCGAGCCAGACCGCGCCTTGGCCGCCGCGCCCGATCTCGCGCACGAGTCGATACGGCCCGACGCGCCGGTCCTCCGCGTAGCGCGGCGAGCTCGTCGCCGCACCCTTGACGCTCTCTTGCAACGCGAGGAACTCGCGCGCGACCGCCGCCTCGGAGCCGGGGAAGCGCTTCAAGTAATGCGACAGCTCGTGCGTCGCTCCCGCGGATCGATCGCGCAGGTATTCGTCCAGGAAGTCGAAGACCTCGGCGTCGTCGGACATGGGGACCGGCAGGTGCGCGCTCGGGCGCCGCGCGGAACGCGCAGGGTCGAACGCACACCCGAGCTTACCGCGCCGAGCAACCTCTGTAACAATGGACGCCGCATGGAACCCACGTCGGATCCGGCGCCTTCCGCCCAAGCAGGCGACGGCGCGCGCTTCACCGAGCTCTACGAGCGCATCGCGCCGGCGCTCTACACGTGGGCGGAGGTGCGGATCCGGCCGGAGCTGCGCTCGTTCGTCGATCCGCAGGACGTCGTGCAGGAAGTCTGGTGCCGCGCGTGGAAGGCGTTCCGGAGTTTCGATCCGGAGAGCCAGTCCTTCCGCTACTGGCTGTTCCGCGTCGCGAAGAACGTGATGCTCGAAGTGTTCCGCGAGCTGCGTTCGCCCGACGGCGGCGTGCCGGGCGGCGATCCGTCGAAGCGGTTGCTCGTGTTGCGCGATGTGCCGGATTCGGCGACCGCGGTCAGTCAGCGGCTCGCGCGCGACGAGCGCTTGAAGCTGTTCGCGCAGTGGATCGCGTCGTTGGAGGAGGACGAGCGGATGCTGGTCGTGCACCTCGGGCTCGAGGGGATGACGCAGGCGGAGGTGGCGGCGCGACTGTCGCTCTCGCGCGACGCGATCGCGAAGCGCTGGCAGCGTCTCCTCGCGCGCGTCGGCGAGCAGGGCGTGATGCGCGAGCTGCTCGCCGAAGCCGGTTGAAGGGCTCCGGACTGCTGCACCCGGACGATTCGGTGGCGTACGCACTCGTTCCGTCGGTCGTCCCTCTGGACGGCGAGCGTGGTTCGCAACGACGATGGCGGTGGCCCGCGCAGCGATCTGCTCCGCGGCTCACTCCTCGATGAAGCGCACGACGATCGAGCACTGCCGGACTTCAGCAACGCGCGCTCCGCAACGGTGGCGACGCACGATCGTCGCGGCGTCCGTGCTGCTCGGCGCGCAGGTGCCTGTTCACGCGCAGGAGCTGTTCTTCGGGATCGAGCATCCCAGCGGGTTCCCCGACCTGTTGGAACTCGATGTGCAGACTGGACTCGTCCAGTCCTCGCACACACTCGAGCACGCGGCCGGACTGATCGGCCTCACCTATTCCGACGGCGTATTCCTTTCGATCGACGAGATCAGCGTGCCGCCGTTGCCGAATCACCTCGTCGAGATCGTTCCAGCGAGCGCTCGCCGCCAGCCGATCGCCGAGCTGCCGTTCAAGGCCACGATGGCTAACGTTGAGCGCGATCCGACGACCGCTCGAATCTACGCGCTGATCGACTTCCGGCTCTATCACGTGAACCCTGCGACTGGAGCGTTGGCGCTTATCGCTCCCGTCACTCCGACGACAGACGCATACACGACGCTCGCGATCGATCGAACTGGTCGAGCGATCACTACCGGAGTCCAGAACCCGAAGATCTACTCTCTCGATCTGGTGACCGGTGTCGCGACGAAGCTTGGAAACCTCTCGCTCGGCGCGGGCCAGTTCGACGACCTTGCGTTCTCGAGCGACGGCGTGCTTTGGGGTTCCTACAACGACTACGCGACGTCGAACGGCAAGACCGGGCTCTATACGATCGATCTCACGACCTTGACCGCGACGATGAAGGTCAAGCTGACGCAGCAGTACTCCGGCCTCGCCTTCATGCCCGCGCCCGAGGTCGAGCGCTACTGCCTGGCGAAGACGAACTCGCTCGGTTGCGTGCCGCAGATCCACGAGTTCGGGATTCCGAGCGCGTCGGCAGTCCGCGGCTTCCAAGTGTGGGCGACCGACATTCGCAATCAGACGCTCGGCGCGTTGGCTTGGACGGTCAGCGGCGCGATCGCGCAGCCGTTCCACGGCGGGACGTTGTGCCTGCGTCCGCCGCTCGGTCGCACGCCGATCGGCAACGCGGGAGGTTCGGCGCTGCCCGCGACCGATTGCACCGGCTCGCTCGGCGTCGATTTCAACACCTACGCCTGGTACTACCACGCCGACCCGGCGCTGCAGTTGGCTGGGACGACGGTGTGGTGCCAGTGGTTCGCGCGCGACCCGGGCTTCGCCGCGCCGAACGATCTCTCGCTCAGCGACGCGCTGCGCTTCGTGCTGATGCCTTAGGCGCGAGCAATCGCAGCAGAGCCTCCTCGCACTGCGTCGGCTCAACTGCGAATGTCTGGAGCTTCAGCCTGCGCACGAGCCCGGAGCCCGCGCTAAGGCACGACGGTCCACGTCGCCGCGTTGGTCAAGCTGATGTTGTTCGGCGGCGCGAACCCAGGATCGCGACCCCAGAACTGGCCGTACAACGTCGCGCCGGCCTGCACGCCCTGTTGCGCCATGTAGGCCTGCGTGAAGTGGAACGAGTACACGCCGTCGCACGAGCTGCCGCTGCCGCCGGAGAGTTGGGGCGGCGTGCGCTTGGTCGGAGGCTTGACGCACAACGTCCCGCCACCGAACGGGATCGATGCCGCGGACGTGCCCCAGAAGAAGATCCCGCTCTTGTTGCCGACCTCGCCGGCGGCCGTCAGGAAGAACGAGTCGAAACCGCTCGCGCGCGGAGTTCCCACCGCCGCGATCAGCGGATTGCAACCGAGGCTGTTGGTCTTCGGCGCGCAGTACGTCGCGATCGGCGCGACGACGACGTCGAGGTTGCGGACGAACGCGTCGTCGCGCAGGTTGAAATCGCCGATCGCGTACGCGTTGGCGGTCGTGAACGCGACCGAGAGCCCGTCGGCCGCGACGCACGTCACGGCGAGCACGGGCGACCAGCCCTGGGCTCCCGCGGAGTCGATGCTGATGTGCGTCGTCGTCGATGACTGCACGTCGCGCAGATAGACGTCCAGCGCGTTGTTGACGTCGCTCGCCGCGTACACGCTGCCGGCCAAGGTCGTGAACGTGATATAGCGGCCGTCCGCCGAAAGCTCCGCGAACTGACCGGATCCCGGAGTTCCGTCGGTAGCGCGCGACTCGAGCGTGAGCGCGCCGGTGGAAAGCTCGACGAGGAAGACGTCCGGCGTCGCGGTGTCGCCGGCGACGAGGTTGCTCGCGAAGCTCTCGAAGGCGACGAACTCGCCGTTCGCCGAGATCGTCGGCCTCATGCTGCTGCCGTTGGCGGTGACTCCGCCAGCGGCCTCGCTCAGGCGCACGGTCGTGCCCGCGAGACGATCGCGCAGGAAGATGTCGAGATGCCCGCCCAGTTGGTCGCCGGGCACCAGGTTGTACGCTTGGCTGTCGAACACCACGAATCGTCCGTCGCCGGAGATGTCGAGGTTGAAGCTGAGCTGGTTCGCCTCGACGCCGGCCGACGAGACGCTGACGCGTTCGATGCTCGAGGTCTGCGCGTCGAACACGAAGACGTCGTCGGAGACGTTGGTGTCGTTCGCGACCAAGTCGTTCGCACGGCTCAAGAACGCGACCCAGCGGCCATCTGCGGAGATCGCGGGATTCAAAGACCAAGAGCTGCCGACCGTGCCGCCGCTCGTGCGGCTCACCAGCGTGGTCGTGCCGAGCTGGCGATCGCGCAGGAAGATGTCGCTCATCCCGTTCGCGTCGCCCGGGTGGAGGTTGCTCGCATCGCTCGCGAACGCGACGAAGCGTCCGTCGTCCGAGATGTCGGCGTCGCGCGCGGGGCCGTTGCCTTGCGCCCCGCCCGTTCCGATGGAGATGCGCTCGATCGCGCCGTTCTGACGGTCGCGCACGTAGATGTCCCAGGTGCTGTTCGTGTCGCCGACGATCAGGTTTGGTGAGCGCACGCTCATCACGAGGAACCGCGCATCGGGGGTGAGCGCGCGGGCTTCCTGCTCGAGCACGCCAGGGATGCCCTGTGACGTGACGCCTTCGAGCGTGGTGGTCTGCGCGAAGCCGTGTGCGCACGTCGCGAGCAAACCGCCGAGCATCCAAGCAACGCGAGAACTCTTCATGTCTTGCTCCAATCGATCGAGCGGGAGGCTGATCCGGGACCGTGCGGCCGCTGTGGCATGAGAAACACGCCCTTCCGCAAGGCGCTGACGCCGGCACGACCGCGGGTCGAGAATCGCCTCGATACGGCCGAAGTGTCAAGGTCGAATCTCGAGCTCGCCGTCGCGGCCGGACCATGACTCCGCGGAACCAGCGGCACGTGCACGTGCGGCGTCGTAGGATCGACTCCGTGCTGCTCCTCGTCGTGACGGTGCTCTCTGGGCTCGGTTTCGGCCGAGCCGTCCCCGAAGTCGCTCCGGTGACGCTCGAGCAACTCGTCGCGACCAGCGACGCGATCGTGATCGGAGAAGTCGGGTCCGTCGCGGACGTCAAGCCGTGGCTCGCACGCTGGACGGCGCCCGATCGACTCGACGTGGGCGCGTGGCCGATCGCGGAGATCCTCGTCACGCGAACTCTCAAAGGCGACCCCTCGGTCGCGAAGCGGCATTGCGTCGCGTTTCCGACGTGGACCTGCGACACCAGCAGCGCGAAGGTCGGCGAGCGCGCGCTCTTCTTCCTCACCGATGTCGATCCGAAGAGCGCCGAGGGCGAGGCGCTCTCGGCGAGCGTCGAAGACGTCTTCGGCTCGAACGATGTCGCGTGGATCGCTCACTCGGGACGCGGCAAGCTCTTGCTGTCGGAGGTCGACGGTCGGACGTACGCCGAATGCTGGGTCGAGGACGTCGTCGTGCCGAAGGAGCTGCCGCGCATCCCGGGAGGCGGCTACGCTTTCATCGCGCGCTTGGAACTCGCTCCCTTCGTCGCGCGGATCGAAGCTCTGCGCGCGGTGTGTGTCGAGATCGAGGTGCTGCGCGCGCCCGGAATCGAGCCGTGGAGCCTCGCTGTGCGAGCGGATCGGACCGCGACGTGGGTCTCGGGCGGTGCACGGCCGCGCTGGCGTGAGCTGAGGCTCGACGCAACGACGCAAGTCGACGCGTTGCGGGTATTGCGCCGTGAATCGTCGCTCTCGACCGGCTTCGTCTTCGGTGGACCGGATGCGAAGAGTGGTGAGCGGCGAGTGCGCGTCTTCGGCGAATCCGAACCGTTCGAGCTCGTCCTTCGCGATCTCGACAAGGCCTCCTCAGTATCTCGCGAGCACGCGGGCGAGCTGCGGACGCTACTCGAAGTTTGGAGTGCCTTGCGAAGCGCGCTCGACGATCCGACTTGTGCGGACCATCGAGCGCGAGACGCCCAGGTGCTCGCCGGGTTGCCGACGGCGCGGCGCTAGGCCTTCGCCGGTTTCGGCGGCTTGACGGTCTTGGTGGCGCCGTTCTTTCGCGCGCCGTTCTTCGAGGAGCTCTTGGTGACCGTGTTCATCGCGTTCTTCAGGTCCTCGATGATGTCGGTCGGGCTCTCGAGGCCGATCGACAGGCGCACCGCCATGCCGCCGGGCTTGCCGTAGGAGCTGTGCGTCATGCTCGACGGCAGCTCGATCAACGTCTTGGTGTGCCCGAGGCTGACCGCGAGCGTCACCGAGTACGCCGAGCGCGCGATCTCGTCGACGAACTGCTCGGCGTCGATCTTCGCGCTGTCGAGCTCGAAGAAGATCATCGAGCCCGGCGCGAGGTCGCCGTCCCAATCGACGAGCTGCTTCTCGGCGAGCTCCTTCTGCGGGAAGCTCGGCAGCCCCGGATACACGACGCGCTGCACGCACTCCTGCTTCTCCAGCCACGTCGCGACCTTCTTCGCGGTGTGCTGCTGCCGCTTCAGCCGCAGCGCGAGCGTCGGCAGGCCGTACACGAGGATCGCCCACGCCGACTTCGACGACAGGATCGCGCCGAAGTCCTTCCGGTACAGCAACAGCGACGCGAGCATCCAACGCGGACAGATCACCGCGCCGCCGACCTCGGTGCCGAAGCCGCCGAGGTTCTTGGTCAGCGAGTGCAACACGACGTCGGCGCCGAGCGACAGCGCGCGTTGACCGAACGGCGTCGCGAACGTGTTGTCGATGAAGAGCAGGAGCTTGCGCTCGGCCTTGCGCTTGACGTTGACCTCGTCGGCGAGTTTGCGCAGCGCTCCGATGTCGATCAGCTCGAGCGTCGGATTCACCGGCGACTCGAAGTAGATCGCGCGGGTCTTCTCCGTGATCGCGGCGCGCACCGCTTGCAGGTCGTTCAACTGCACGCGCTTCACGCCGAAGCCGAGCCGCGGATACCAGTTCTCGAACAGCGAGTGCGTGCACCCGTACAGCGTCGGGTGCGCGATCACTTCGTCGCCGTGGACGAGCACGCTGCCGAGCGCGCCCGAGATCGCCGCCATGCCGCTCGCGAACGTGACGCACGCTTCGCCGCCTTCGACGTCCGCGAGCTCGCCTTCGAGGATCGAGCGCGTCGGCTCGTCGAGTCGGTCGTAGATGTAGACCGGCGGCTCGCCGACGTCGCGCACGAGCCGGCCGAACTCGGTGAAGCCGCGCGCGCCTCGCTTGGCGGAATCCAGTCGGTACGTCGTCGACGACGACAGCGGGGGCGTGACGTGGTGACTGAAGTCCCACTTCGCCGAGTGCTGCGGGCCGTGGACGAGTCGGGTCGTGACCTTGTAGTTCGATCGATTGGCCATGGTTGCCTCCGGGCGCGCGGACGAGTCGAAGCCAGAGTACTAGTCTGGACTCTGCACGCGCCGGAACGCTTCGTCGACGTGCGTAGGGCACGCCGCGAAGCATCGTCGCATCGCGATGCGACGCTACTCGAGGCCCATGCCGGCCACGCCTTCCTCGTCGAAACCGAGGTAGTGGCCGAGCTCGTGATAGAGCGTGATGCGGATCTCGTGCAGGAGCTCGTCGCGATCGATCGACGCGCGCTCCAGGTTGCGTTGGAACAGGAAGATCTGCGGCGGCAGCACCGCGGAGTCCTCGGTGCTCTGGTCGAGCTTCGACGCGCCGACGAACAGGCCGAGCATGTCCGGCGGCGTCTCGGCGCAATCCGACTTGTCGATCATCGACTCGGTCGGCACCGCCTCGATCACGACGCGCACCGCATCGAGCGCGGCGCGGAATTCCTCGGGCAGGAGCTCGATCGCTTCGTCGAGCACGTGCTCGAACTGCTGCGGCGAGAGCCTCGGCGGGTGCGGGGCCTCGTCCGCGTCGATCTCCTCGGCCTCCGCGAGCAGCCGGTCGGCGCCCGCCTGGTCGTGGCGCAGGTCGGCGAGCAGCGACAGCCGCTCGAGCACCGCGGACGTCCGCTCGGCGGCGGCGACTTTCTGGTAGAGCTCCTCGGCCTCGGCGAGCTTCCACTCGCGCAGGCAGATCTCCGCCTTGGTCCACTGGTAGTTCAGGTCGCCGTCGATGCCCGGCAACGCGCTCGCCCGGTCGATCGCCGCGCGCGCCTTCGCGAGGTCGTCGAGCTCGAGATACGCGGAGGATTCGACCACCCAGCGCCGCGCGGCGTTGGAGTCGACGCCCGCCATCAGGTCGAGCGCCTTCTGGGGCTCGCCGCGGTCGAGCAGGCTCCAAGCACGTTCGATCGCCGTGTCGATGTAGCTGGGCATGTTGCGCGGATGGTAGCGCAGTCGACGACTCGCATCGAGCCCGCGTCGAGGGCGCGCGAGAAAAGGAGAGCGGCGGCGAGCCTCGAGAGCTCGTCGCCGTTCGTCCTTCTCTCTCAGGCCTCTCTCAGGAAACCTGTGCTAACGGCCGGGTGCGACGGACTGCGTCGCGTCGGAGGGGCGCGCCCCAAACGTCCCGGCTCGTGATCGGTTCACGCCGGCGGAACCCACGGTTCGATCTTCTTCGGGAGCTCGGGCGGCGGGAGCAGGATCGGCGAGACCTCGGGCACGTGCGAGCCGCTGCTCGAGCACTCGGTGCCGCCGGAGGTCGTCGGATCGATCGATTCGAAGCTCTCGCCGAGTTGCGCGAAGCTGTGCAGGTCGCTGTCGAGCCGCTGCACCCACATCGCGTCGACGGTCGGGTCTTCGAGCGCGCTGAGCGCGACCGCAGCCGTCGTCGTCGCGACGCCGTCGACCACGGAGGTGACTTCGAGCAGCAACGTCGACGCGCTGCCGGCGGGGAACTGGAACTGGACTTCGGCGAGTCCTGGGACGATCGTCGTCGCGGTCGCGCCGGTGTCCGGCGCCGTGAAGCGCAGCAGGACGGGTTGCGTCGTCGGGTTGAGCGCGTCGAACTCGGTCGGCGAGACTCGCGCGAGGAACTCGATGCCTTGGGCCTGGAAGTCGCCGACGTCGCTCGCGGCGAGTTCGGCCGAGCAAGCGATCACCGCGACGGGAACGAGATGTCGAAGCTGCATGAGGTCTTCCTTGCCGGCTCGGTGGGCTGACGCGTCGGCGCCCGGTTCTTCGGATCGACCTCGACCTCGCTTGAGCTTCGAAGACCGCGTTGCGAAAGACCTTCCCGCTCCTGGAGCAACTTGCCCGCGCTCCGGCTGGGGTGAGCTCCATTCCTCGGAGGCAGCGCGCGCTC
>JADLBP010000368.1 GCA_020847695.1 Planctomycetota bacterium | reverse complement strand
GTGTAGTCGACGTCGACGTTGGGCTTCGAGTACGTCTTGTTCGCCGTGACGGTCAGGTCCGCGGGCGGCGTGGTGTCTCCGTAGATCACGCTGACGCAGACGCCGACGTGCGCGACGCCGGTGACCGAGTCGGGGAAGACCTTGAGTTTCCAGGTGCCGGTCGTCGGGTTGTTGACGATCCGGATCTCGGTGTTGTCGACGCTGCTCTGCTGCGCCGAGTACTCGCCGGTGTTGCCGCCCGCGGTGAGCGGCGGCGCATCGAGCCACATGTCGAAGTCGTTGACGAGCGCTTGGCTCGCACCCGCCGACGACGCGCCTTCGTGGTACGTGAAGCACGCGACGACTCGGGTCGCGCCCGGATTGACGTCGAACGTCACTTCCGACCAACCGCCGGAACCCTGGTCCCAGCCCCAGTAGTAGAGGCCGAGCTGCGAGCCGCTGAAGTGCGCCTTGTACGCCTCGACTCGGCCGGCGCCGTACGTGTTGAGGTGCGTCGCCGAGATCGACGGCGAGGTCAGGACCTGGTCGTCCTTGGTCAGCGCGGTCGCCATCAACGTCGCGGCGAGCGACGCAGCGTTGTATTGGAAGAACGGTTGGTGGTCGACGAGCTGCGCGGCGAGCCCGGTGACGTGCGGCGTCGCCATACTCGTGCCCGACTTCTGCGTGTAGCCGTTGAGATCGTCGGCGTCGATCGAGGTGATCGAAGTGCCCGGCGCGCAGACGTTCGGCTTCCACCGGCCGTCGCCGCACGGACCGCGGCTCGAGCTCGTGCTGATCGTCCCGGGCTCCTCCGCGCCGGATTCGAAGTCACGCACGCTGCCGATGGTGAACGCGTTCTTCGAGCTCGCTTCCTCGCGCAACGTCGATGCGCCCGAGCCCTCGTTGCCGGCCGCCCACACTTGCAGTTGCTTGTTGGTGTAGACGCTGGCGTCAATCGTGCGGCAATCGGCTTCCGAACCGATCCAGCCACTGCCTTGCGTGCCCCACGAGTGGTTGATCACGTGCGGCTTCGGCGTCACGTTGCCCGAACCGTCGGTGACCGAGTTGTCCATCGCACCGAGGATCGACGACATCGACGGGCCGCCCCAGAAGCAGCCCGAGCCGTAGAAGATCTTGGTGAGGAAGTACCGCGCGGTCGCGGTGGTCGCGACGCCGGCCGCGGCGCCCTCGTAGCTGTCCTCGAGCACGCCCGTGCCCATGATCGTGCCCGCGACGTGGCTACCGTGGCCGCACACGTCGTCGGTGCTCGCTTCCGCCGAGCCCGAGAGGTTGTTCGCCCACCAGTAGAAGTTGGTGAAGCCGTTGTGCGCGGTCTCGACGCCGCTGTCGGCCTCGCCGACGACCGCGTCGTTCAGCGTACTCCCGGTGTACAGGTAGCGCGTGCGATCGAGGCTGACCATCGGCATCGACTCGTCGTGCGCGAGCGACGGCGTGAACCGCGGCTCGATGAACTGCACGAAGTCGAGCGAACGCAGCAGCGGCAGTTGCGACGGGTGCAGCCGGACGCGGAACGCGCGCGGGAGCTCCTCCCACTCGCGCACTTCGACGCCGAGCGCCTCGAGGCCCTTCTGTTGCCAGCCGTTCGAGCGCACGACGCGCGCTCCGACGCCCACCGGCGGCGTCATCGCCTTGGCGCCATCCGGTCCGCCGGCTTCGACCGCGCCCGCGACCGTCGAGGTCGAGCTCGCGTTGAGATCGCTGTCGAACACGCTGATCTGAGCCTCGATCAGCTCCCCGTCGCGCAGCGCGGTGATCGCCTTCGCCATATTCGGGTGCACCTTCTGCGCCGCGCGCGGCACGCCGATCCAGCGCACGAAGTCGAGCGCGGCGATCGAGTCGAGCTCGTCCGCCGAGAACGCGACCTTCAGGCAGTAGTGCGGGTGGAACTCGATCACGCGCGCGCCGGCGGCTTCGAGCGCGGCGACGCGAGCGCGCGTCATCCGTTTCTGGAACATCACGAACGCGTACGTTTCGTCGGTCGGCCGGCCGTCGGCGTAGCTCGCACGCAGCGCGGACACGAGCTCGGGATCGATCAGCTCGTCCTTCGGCGGGTAGTACTTCGCCGCCGCGAAGCCGAGGAAGTACGGGTCCCCGCCCGCGGGCTTGACCAGCACGTCCGCACCGTCAGCACCGGGCGCGTACTCGGCCTGCTCGGGCAACGGCACGGAGTCGTCGAGCGAGCTCTCGTCGAGCGCGTACTCGGTGTGCGTGCCGAGGATCGGCTCGCCGGGGATTTCGAGGACGTCCGCGAGCGGCTTCGACGCTTGCGGGGCCTGGGGCCCGACCGGCGTGCGCTCGGCGGGCGAGATCGGATCTTGCGCGGTGCCGTTCACGGCCGTGGCGGCGAGGGCGGCGCTCCAGAAGAGAGAGTGCATGGCGGTTCCTGAGAGGAGACGGGAGAACGAGCGCCGCCGGGCCGTCGAGACCCTGGGGGACAGGCGCTGTCCCCGCTCAATCACCAACCCGCGCGAAGCGTTACGCGCAATCGGCGATCGCTCGGCCGCTCGGGCTCGACCTGCGCCCGCGCTCGCCGTTCAACCGGCCTCGCCGTCCGACGGCCCGCCGGTTTCGTGCGCGAGCCAGCGGAAGAACAGGCCGCGGCGCAGGCGCTCGGCGATCTCGGCGTCCGAGCCCTCGTCGGGACCGCCCCACGCGAGGCCGACCCGGGTCAACAGCCCGACGCGGGCGCGGAGCTCGTGCGCGGCCTCGGGATGGCGACGGCAGAGCTCCTCGAGCACCTCCTCGCCGACGCGGTGCATCCGTTCCAGGTACTCGATCACCAGGCCGTCGACCGGGGAAGCCTCCATGCGGGCAACGATCCGCGACCGCGCGACCGCGTTACGGAGCTTCGCGGGATTCCTTGACGGACGCGCGGCGTCGCGTGGGAATGGGCGCACCTTGGACGAGACGACGAAGAGCTCGCGCCGCAGCGGCGCGTTCGCGCTGCGACCGGCGTGGATCGTGCTCGCGCACCTCGGCGTGTACGCGTGCGCGCGCGTGGCGCTCTTCTACGCGTGGCCCGATCAGTTCGCCGAGCTCGGCCTCGCCGGTCTCGGCCGCGCGCTGGTCGCCGGTTTCCGGTTCGACCTGTCGATCATCGCGATCGGGCTCGCGCCGGCGCTGGTCGCCCTCGCGTTGCCGTGGCGATTCGCGGCGAGCGCGCGCTGGCGCGACGCGTGGGGTTGGTGGGGTTTCGCGGTGCTGGTGCTCGCGACCGGGCTGTTGATCGGCGACGCGTGCTACTTCGGCCTCGTGCAGCGCCACATCGGCGTCGAGCTCGCGGCGCTCGAGGACGACGTCGACCTGTTGGTCGGCATGGCGCTGCGCGAATACCTCGCGGCGACGCTCGGGATCGTCGCGTTCGCCGCGGTGGGCTTCGTCGCGTGGCGCCGCGCGATGCGCTGGGACGCTCGCCGCCACGCGGGCGCGCTCGCGCCGCTCTGGGCGCCGCTCGCGCTCGGGTTGGCGCTGCTGGTCGCGATCCGCGGCAACGTCAGCGGCAAACCGATCGGCGTCGTCAACGCGTTCGAGTCCGGTTCGCTCGCCGAGGGCTACCTGACGCTCAATGGACCGTTCAGCGTCTGGCATTCCTCGCGCAACGCGAAGCCGAAGGCGGTCGAGTACATGCCGTGGGAGGAAGCGATCGCGCTGGTGCAACGCGAGGTGCTCGCGCCGGCCGAGCGCCTCGCCGATCCGACGCTTCCGGTGCAGCGCGTGCGGCCGCCGCGCGCGCGCGCCGAGTCGAGCTCCGCCGCGCCGACGACGACCGCACCCGACCGCGCGGAGGCGCCCGCGCCCGACCGGGCGGAGCCGAACGGTACGACATCGCGCGGCCCCACTCCCAACGGCGCGGGACCCCACGACGCCGAGCCCACCGGCGCGGCGCCCGACCTCCCGAAACCGAGCGGCCGCGAGCCCAATGCGCAGAAGCCGAACGTGATGGTGCTGCTGCTCGAGAGCTGGGACGCGCTCGCGGTCGACTCGATCCGCGCCGAGCACCAGCTCGCGCCGCTCGGGCTGACGCCGTGCTTCGACGCGCTCGCGAAGCAAGGCGTGCTGTTCCCCCGCTTCTACGCGTCGGGTCAGCGCAGCATGGACGGGCTCTCCGCGGTGCTCTGCGGCTTCCCGACGCTGCCCGGCATGCCCTACATCGGCCGCGGCATGGAGCAGAGTCGGCTCTCGTTCCTCGGCGAGCTCGCGCGCGCCGACGGCTACGCGACGTTCTTCCTCCAAGGCTCGAAACGCAGCTCGTTCCGCGGCAACGCGATCGCCGCGCTCGCCGGGTTCGACGTCTACGAAGGGATGGAGGACATCGTCCTGCACCAAGCGAAGGAGCCGATGGCGGACTGGGGCTCGTGGGACGACGACGCGTTCGCGGAAACGGCGCGGCTCGCGACCGCGCACGGCTCGCCGTTCCTCGGGCTCGCGTTCACGACGTCGACGCACCCGCCGTTCCAGGTCCCCGGCCCCGAGTTCGAGCGCTATCCGCCCGACGAGCAACGCCACCGCTACTGGAACAGCATCCACTACGCGGACTGGAGCCTCGGCCGCATGTTCGAGCGTGCGAAACGCGAAGGCTGGTTCGCGAACACCGTCTTCGTGCTGGTCGCCGATCACACCAGCGGCATGTCGCAAGGCGACGGCACGCCCGCGAGCCTCCACCACATCCCGTGTCTGATCCTGGCGCCCGGGCTCGAGCCCGGGATCGAGCGACGCATCTCGAGCCAGCTCGATCTGGTGCCGACGCTGGTCGACCTCGCGGGATTCACGCGGCCGTACGCGGCGTTCGGTCGGTCGCTGTTCGAGCCCGGCGAGCGCGGCGCATGGTGCATCCGCGGCAACGTCGTGCTGCGGCTCGAGGATGATGGCTGGGTCGTGCACAACACCAAGGCACGGCTCGAAGCGAAGGCGAAGGAGCCCGCCGAAGTCGACGCGATCGAGCGACGGTTGCTCGCGTTCGTGCAAGTCGCGACCGTGCTGCTGCGCCGCAACGAGGTCTATCGACCGGACGCTTCGCTGACGCCGAGCGAGGCCGGCGCTAGCATGCCGAGCCGATGAGCACCGCACCGAAGCACCCGCCGATCATCCTGCTCGGGATGCACCGTTCGGGCACGACGATGGTCGCCGAGCTGCTCGATCGGCTGGGACTGTTCCTCGGTCAGGAGCTCGAGTCGAACCACGAGGCTTTGTACTTCCTGGAGCTCGACGATCGGCTCTTCGCTCGTTGCAACGCCGCGTGGGACCAGCCGGCGCCGATGATCGCGTTCTTCGAGCACCGCGACGCCGTCGAGCTGACGCGCCGCGCGGTCGAAGCCGACCTCGAGTCGAAGAACTTCCGCGCGTTCGTCGGCTGGAAGCAGTACATGAAGAAGGGCGGCGCGAGCGGCATCGACCGACGCTGGGGCTTCAAGGATCCGCGCGCGGTGTTCACGTTGCCGCTCTGGCTGCAGATCTTCCCCGACGCGAAGCTCGTCGCGGTGCAACGCAACGGCATCGACGTCGCCAACTCGCTCTTCACGCGCGAGAAGAAGCGGCTCGCCCACCAACGCGAGGTCTTCGAGCGCCGCATCGCCCGCCGCGCGCCGCACCGGCGCTTCGAGCGCGCGGCGTACAAGGGCTCGCCGCGTTGCTTGTCGTTCGACGGCGCGTTCTCGCTGTGGGAGGAGTACGTCGCGCGGCTGGACGTGGTGCTCGGCCAAGCGAACCGGCCGACCTTCCACGTCCACTACGAGAGCTTCGTCGCGAGCCCGCGCGAGCCGCTCGCCGCGCTCGCCGCCTTCTGCGGCCTCGACGCGTACTCGCCCGCCGACTTCGACGCGGCGATCGCCGAGGTCGATTCGTCGCGCGGCAACGCCTTCAAGCAGGCTCAACCGACGCCGGAGATCCAGCGCGCGCTGGCGAGCCCGTGGATGAAGAAGCTCGGGTATTCGAGCTGACC
>JADLBP010000367.1 GCA_020847695.1 Planctomycetota bacterium | reverse complement strand
GTCGGCGACGGTCTCCTCGATCTCGCCTTGGGTCGCGGCGAAACCGCGCACGTAGATGATCGGGTGGAAGGGATGCAGCGAGCTGTTGGGCATGGAAGACTCGAGAGTTGGGTGCGCTCCAGGACGCCGCGCGCGAGAGCTGGCTCGGCGGAGCACGGCGACGATCCGTCAGCCTAGTCACGCGAGCACGGCGAGGACAAGGCACCAGCGACGAACCCAGCGGCGAACGCGCCGATCCCGAGTGCCGCGAGCGCACACGAGCGACGCGCTTCGCACTGGAGTCGATGCCCGCTTGCGTCGAGCCGTGCACGAAGCGCGGCGTCCGACGAGGTCGCACGGAGTCGCGGCTGGCGCGCGACGGAAGCGAACTGTCCACGACGCGGTGGTCGCCGCGAGATTCAGTTCGCCGGCAGCTCGATCCGCAGGTCTCGACTCCCCCGCTCGACGCGCTCGATGCGCGCGGCGTGCGGCTCGGTCGTCGACGGCGCACGGAACTCGAGCTCGAGCGCGGTCGCTCGCGTCACGGCGTGGAACGCGAAGCGCCCGGTCGCATCGGTGACGACGAACACCGGCTGGATCGCGTCGGTCGCTGCGACGGCGCGCACCGACACGTTCGCGAGCGGCTCGCCCGTGCGCGCGGCGACGACGCGGCCCGACGCGAACTCCGGCAACTGCTCGAGCACCAGGTCGCCGAGATCGTGGAAGCCCGGCGTCCAGCGCTCGTCGAGCGCGATCGAGCGATAGAGCGGCAACGGATGGCTCTCCCACTGCGGCTCCGGCGCGCGCGGGAGCGGGGACGGCATGCGGCGCCACAAGAGCGCGAGCTCGCGACCGCTCGCACCGGGTCGGTCGGGCGCACCGAGTCGGTCGGGCGCGAGATCGACGACGAAGCGGCCGTCCGGCGCGAGCGGCAACGCGCGGAAGAACCACGATCGCGCGCTCGGCGGCGGCTCGGCCGACGAATCCGCGAAGAGATGCTCGACGGTGTACTCGACCAACGGCGCGCCCTCGGGCCACAGCACGCGACCGGCGAGCGTCACGCAGCCCGCGCCGAGTCGTACCTCGACCTCCACTTCCTCGCCGGCGCGCGCCGGGCCGTCGAACTCGACGAAGCTCGGCGTGGAGAGCTCGTTGCGCTGCGCGCGCGCCTGTAGCCGCGCGCCGAGTCCGACGCGCCGCAGGCGCACGCGCGAGTCGGCGGCGTCCGGCCGCACGTAGCCCGCGCAACGCAGCTCGGGCGGGAGCTCCGTGAACGCACGCCACGCGGCGTTCTCGGGCGCTCGCGCGGGCTCGCCGATGCACGCGAAGCCGAGCGGCATCGTCGGTCGACCGAGCTCGTCGACGAAGCGCACCGCGACCGATCCGCTCGGCGGCAGCGCGAGCCTGACCGGCGTGTCGGGCGCCTTCGCGGTCGGGATCGCGACCATCGGCGGCGGTCCGTACCAGCCGTCGATGCCTACGAAGAAGCGCCTGTCGTAGCCGATCCGTCCCTGCAGGAAGCCGGCGTGCTCGAGACGAGCGCGACCGTGGACCAGCGGCACGCGGGTCGCGCAGGCGCTCCAGTGCTCGTCGGGCCGGCCGTAGCGCAGGCTGACCTGGAGCTCGTCGACCGCGGCGCCCGACGGATCGACCACTTCGACGTCGACCGCGAAATCCGGGTAGATCGAGAGCGAGAGCTCGCGCGAATCCTCGGCGTACGCGCGCTCCGCGCCGCGCAGCTCGCCCGCGCGCACGCAGACGAAGCCGTGCTCCGCCGGACGCTCGAAGTGCGCGCGACCGTCGGCGTCGGTCCGCGCGAGCGGCTCGCCGCGCTCGAAGAGCTCGTCGCGCACCAACACTTCGTAGAGGTCGGGCTCGAGCGAGCCGCGCTCGGTCGCGACGCTCGCGAGCGCGGCCCAGCGCACCTCCGCGTCCTTCACCGGCGCGCCGCCGTAGGCGTTTCGAACGACGACCGAGCTCGAGAGCTCCCCCGGGCCGAGCGAAGCGAGCGCGAAAACCAATGCGAGCGCGAGGTGCATGGCGAGGCGAAGTGGCAGAGGAGGAAGAGCGAAGCACATCGGCGCGCCCGGCGGGAGCGGCGGCGACCGGTCTTCGAAGCAACGTGGTGCGCTCGAACGGCGGGCCCGGGCAAAGTGTTGGCCGATTGCCAAGTTTCAGGCGCCTCGATCGGCATCCGGATTCGACCGAGCGCGAACGAGCGACGCGCGGGCGGCCGACCGCTCGCCGGACCGTCGCTCGCGTCGGCCGTGCCGGCGCGCTCGACCCGCCGCGCGTTTGTTAGGTTACGTGCTCGCGGGCTCCGGCCCCCACCGCCATGCCGCCCTCGATCCACCGTTCCCCGCGCCACCGCGCCGGCGGGCGCGCGCTCGTCTGGGCCGCGCTGTCGACGGTCGTCGTGCTGGTCAGCCTCGCGGTCGCCGGCGTGTTGCCCGGACCGTGGCGCGGCGAGGCAGGCCCCGCGGCGGTCGAGGGCGCTCCGGTGCGCCGCGGACCGCTGCGGATCGCGGTCACCGCGAGCGGCGCGCTCCAGGCCGCGGAGAACGTCAGCCTGACCAGCGGCGTCGAAGGCCGTACGACGGTGCTCGCGCTCGTGCCCGAGGGCTCGCAGGTCAAGAAGGGCGACGTGGTGTGCGAGCTCGACGCGACCCCGATGGTCGAGAAGCGCGTGCAGCAGAACATCTCGCTCGGCAGCGCCGAAGCCGCGTTGGTCAAGGCGAGCCAGACGTTCGAGATCCAGGAGAGCCAGAACCGCAGCGACGTCAAGAAGGCGCGCCAGGCGATCACGTTCGCCGAGCAGGACCTGAAGATGTTCCTCGAAGGCGAGCGCGCGTCCGAGCTCGAGAAAGCGCGCCAGACGATCGACCTCGCTCGCGAGGAAGCGAAGCGCGCCGGCTCGAACCTCGCGTGGTCGGAGAAGCTCGCCGAGAAGGGCTTCTTGACCGCGACCGAGCTCGACGCCGATCGCATCGCCGAGCAACGCGCGCGCGTCGAGCTCGAGCAAGCGGAGCGCGACGCCGACTTGCTCGAACGCTTCCGCCTACCGCGCCGCGAGGCGGAGCTGCGCAACGCGGTCGAGGAATCCCAGCAGGAGTGCGAGCGCGTCGAGCTCCAGGCGAAGGCGCGCATCGTCGACTTCGAGTCCAACCTCAAGGCCTGCCAGGCGATCCGCGATCTGGAGAAGGAGAAGCTCGAACGCCTCGAGACGCAGATCGAGAAGGCCCGCATCCGCGCGCCGAGCGACGGTTTCGTCGTCTACGCGCAGCGCGACTGGGACGAATCGCCGATCCGCGAAGGCACCGAGGTGCGCGAGCGCGAGGAGATCATGTCGATCCCGAGCACCGACGGCATGGTCGCCGAGGTGAAGCTCCACGAATCGGTGCTGAAGCAAGTGCAGCTCGGCCTGCCGTGCGTCGTCAAGATCGACGCGCTCACCGGCGCCGAGCTCCAAGGCCGCGTCAGCTTCGTCGCGATGCTGCCGGACCAGACCAGCCGTTGGATGAACCCGAACGTGCGGCTCTACCGCGCGCAGATCGCGATCACCACGCCGCATCCCGGGATGCGACCGGGGATGTCGTGTTCCGGCGAGATCCTGATCGAGGAGCTCCCCGACACGCTCTACGTGCCGGTCCAAGCGGTCTTCCGCGACAAGCAGGGCACGTTCTGCTTCGTGCGCCAGAACGGCGAGGTGCAACGCCGCGACGTCACCGTCGGGCGCTTCAACGAGCTCTGGGTCCAACTGCTCTCGGGCGTCGAGGAGGGCGAGATCGCGCTGCTCAGCGCGCCGGTCGGCTTCGACGCGGCGACGCTCGCGCCGGAGTCCGACGAGACCGAAAAACCGGCGACGCCCGAGCCCCAGTAGCGCGCCGTTCGCGCCGCGACCGCGACCGATCGTGTCCGCGCGTGAACCACCTGAGGCGGTCGCGGCATGTTCGGGCGCGCGGCGAGCGCCCACGGTCGCCGCGAGAAGTCGTAGGATCACGCCGCACGCTGCCGTGAGGCGCTTTCCGGTTCCGCACTCCCACGAGGCATCGTTCCCATGTCGCGCACATCGCTCGCTTCGCTCGTCTGCGTCCTCGGTCTCGGCCACGCCGCGTTCGCGCAAGAGCTCCTGAACGTCTGGAACCCGCCCGGACCGTCGGCCCAGCTCGGCCGTGCGGTCGCGGGGCTCGGCGACGTCGACGGCGACGGCGTGCCGGACGTCGCGCTCGCCGCGACCGCGGCCGGCGGAACCGGCGCGGTGTTCGTGTACTCGGGCGCGAGCGGCGGCGTCTTGCACGTCGCGCTGCCCGACTCGTCGGGGGCTGCGTACCGGCTCGCGCTCGCTCGACTCGACGACGTCGATGGCGACGGGGTTTCCGACTACCTCGCGGGCAGGCTCACGGTGTCCACCGGCTCGGGAGCCGGAGGCGTCGACTGTCGCTCGGGCGCGAACGGCGCGTTGATCTACACCCTCGCCGGCAGCGGCAGCGTGCTCAACCTCAGCGTGCTCCAGCAGCTCTCCCTCGACGCGATCGGCGATCTCGACGGCGACGCGGTGTCCGACTTCGCGATCGGCTCGCCCGGCGACGGCATCGGATCCGCGGGCGCGGTCTACGTCGCGTCGGGCGCGAGCGGCGCGCTGATCCGCACGTTCACGCTCGGCGCGCCGAACTACTACTTCGGTCGCGCGGTGTGCGCGGTCGGCGACCTCGACCACGACGGCACGCCCGAACTCGCGGTCAGCGCGCGCACGCCGTCGGGTTCGCTGGTCCAGGTGCTGAACGCCGACACCGGCGCGGCTCTGTTCACGCTCTCCGGCGGCCTGGAGTTCGGGCTCGCGCTCTCGAGCCTCGGCGATTGCGATGGCGACGGCACGGGCGAGCTCGCGATCGCCGAGCCGATGGAGAACCGCGTGCTCGTCTACTCCGGCGCCACGCAAGCGCTGCTCTTCACCGCGACTGGCGTGTGCGGCGTCGGCAGCAGCGGCGCGAGCGAAGGCGTCGGCTACACGCTCGACGACCTCGGCGACGTCGACGGCGACGGCCGCGCCGACCTGGTGCTCGGGTCGCGCAACCGACCGACCGCGTACGTCGTGTCCGGTCTCGACGGCACGACGCTGCGCGAGCTGCGGCTCCCTCCGACGGTCGTCGGCTCGCAGTCGCTGATCGCGGCGCGCAGCGCGGGCGACGTCGACGGCGATGGACGTTCCGAGGTCGTCGTCGGAGCGCCGTTCGAGAAGTTCGGGAGCCCGGGCGGCGGCCGCGCGCGACTGTTCTCGGTCGCCGCGAGCTCCGACCTCGGCGGGAAGCTCGGCTTCGGCGACGGAAGCGGCGCGGCGTGCCCCTGCGGCAACGACGGCCAGCTCGGCGCGGGCTGCGCGAACTCGACCGGGCTCGGCGCGACGCTCTCCGCACTCGGCTCGAAGTCGGTCGCGCTCGACGACCTGTACTTCGCGGCCAAGCATCTGCCTCCGTCGGCGAACGCGATGCTCTTCTCCGGCACGACGATCAAGAACGGCGGGCTCGGCATCCCGTTCGCGGACGGACTACTGGTCGCCGGCGGCGCGACGAAGCGCATCCAAGTGCAGACGGCGTGCTCGAACGGCGAAGCGCGCTGGGGCAGCGGCCTCGACGCGGCGGGCCTGTGGCACGCGGGCGACACGCGCGTCTTCCAAGCGTGGTACCGCAACGTGCAGGGCCCGTGCGGCGCGGGCTTCAACTACTCGAACGCCGTCCAGCTCACGTTCACACCCTGACGACGCGGCCCGCGGGCGAGCGACGGCAACGGGCTGCTCCACCGCGTGGGCGCTCGGCGCGTCGATCGGCGGAGCGGCGATCGGCGGCGTGGCGTGGGCGCGGATCGCGATCGCGTTCGACCTCGAGCTCGGGCACCTCGCGGTCGGCGGCGGCGTGCTCGCGGGCTACGGCGTCCTCCTCGGCGCGGGCAAGCAGCGCGGGCGTTCGCTGCAGCTCGTCGCGGTCGGCTGCACGGTGCTCGGGCTGCTGCTCGGCAAGTACCTGATCGTCGCGCAGGTCGTCGCCACCGAGTACCCCGACGTCGCGACGTCGTACGTCCATCCGCAGGTGTTCGGAATGTCCTCGGAGAGCTTCGGCGACTTCTTCTCGGCGTGCGACCTGCTCTGGGTCGCGCTCGCGCTCGGCGACGCGATCCGTTTCACCGCGCCGAAGGAGCGCGCGCTCACTCCGGTTCGGCAAGCACGGCGTCGAGCACCGGGTAGCGACCGCCGCGACATGCGTCGGCTCGCACTGGCGACCGCGCGGACGTCGGGCTAGCTTCGCGCCTCCCTCACCTTCGACGCGGGCAGGCCCGCGTCCACCCAACGCCTCGGAGAGCCCGTCGT
>JADLBP010000366.1 GCA_020847695.1 Planctomycetota bacterium | reverse complement strand
GTGTGGCTCTGGCCGGCGGCCTGGGCGCCGACGCTGGAGACGCTGACGCGTTCGGTGGTCGAGCCGACCTGGAACGTGGGAACGACGAAGAGCGGGAGCGAGCAGACTGCGACGCAGAAGAGCATGCCGGACCTCGAGTCGACGGGAAGGAGCCTCGAACCCGCCCGCGCACGGCCGAGTCCGCCTCGTGTCTCTCCGTCAGCAGCCTAGACGGAGTCTCGATGATTCGGCAATGGGTGCCGAGCCACACTCCACACCTGCGACGTCGCTCAGCCCGATCGCGGTGTGCCGTCCGCACTGCGGAAACGGCCTTCACCGCTGCTCTTTCGACGCCACGCGCTGCGCAGCGAACATCCAGCGTCGCGTGCAATGCCGCGAAGCCACCGCGGTGGAGGCCAGCGCCGTCGCGTGCGTCGCGTTTTTCATCCAGACGGCCGCAAGTCGTGCGTCGTCGGGACGTTGCCTCCGCGTGGTCCGGATCGGCGACGAAACGTCGTGACGTTTCTCCCTCCTCGGGTAAGCCGTTCGTCGAGTTCCCGATGCTCCGTCTGCTCACCCGGTCTTTGTTGTTCCCGATTGCCGCGTGCGTGTTCGCCGAGATTGCGCCCGCGCAGCTCGTCGAGGGGTTGCCGAGCAACGATTACGTGCCGGGTGAGTGGTATCCAAACGTGTACCAGTCGCTTGGTCGATCGCTCGCAGGCGTCCGACTCGGCGGCGACAAGCCGCGCGACCTGATCGCGGCGGGTGTGACGCGAAACGGAAGCGGCCGGGTCGTGTTGCTCGCACCGCGCTCGCGCCGCGTGGTGATGGAGCTCGGTGGAGACGTCGGCGGGGAGTTCTTCGGCGAGAGTTTGGCGTCGAGCGGCTCGACGCTTCTGATCGGCGAGTCGATCGCGCTCCAAGGACGAGGCCGCGTGCGCGTCGTCGATGTCGATCGTCCGGCCGGAGCTCGCTGGCTCGACGGCTTCGAGGGTGCGGAGCGGTTCGGGCTGGAGCTGCTCGCGGTACCGGACGCGAGCAGCGCGAGCTTCGTCGCGTTGATCGCTGCGCCGACCACACCGGGCGCCGACGATGCGCGCGGCGTGGTCGCTCTCTACCGCGAAGCGCGGGGCGAGCCCGTCTGGATCCAGCGCGCGGTGCCGGGCGAGGTCGGATTCGGTCGCACGCTCGTCGCGCTCGGCGATGTCGATGGGGATGGCACGCGCGATTTCGCGGTGTCGAGCCTCCGAGGCTCGCATGGCGCGGTCGCGTTGATCTCCGGCGAGTCCGGTGTTCGCTTGCGCGAGTGGATCGACGACGCAGCAGGCGATCGTTTCGGCACTGGACTCGCCGGAATCGGAGACATCGACGGTGACGGCGTCGGCGACCTCGCGATCGGCATTCCGTGGCGCGAGTGCGCCGACGGCACGGCGGGCCGCGTGCGGTTGGTGTCGACCGCGTCCGGCAAGCCGATCCGCGAGATCGAGTCGGAATGCCGCACGCGTGGTTGCTTCGGTGCCGACGCCGAGTTTGGCGCGGTGCTCGCATCCATCGTCGGCACGCCGGCCGTTGCGCCGGAGCTCTTCATCGCCGCACCCAGGGGCGCCTACGCCGGGGCCGACGCGGGCTTCGTGGAAGCGTGGTCGTGCAACGGTTCCGAGCGGCATGCGCGGTTCGCGTGGGACTACTGCGGGTTCCGCCCCGAGCGCTTCGGCGGAACGCTCGCCTCGTGCGTGCTCGACCTCGACGGTCCAACGAACGTCCTCTTGGTCGGAGGTCGCGGCGACAACGGCGGCGGCTTGCACGTGCGTCGTCCGGGAACGAACACGCTGGTCTGGGAGATCTTCGGCTGCCACCTCGAGCCGCCGCGTTGAGGACGGATGACGCCGCGCGCCCGTCGACGTCGATTCGCAATCGTACTCGTGCCGTTGGTGGTCCTGCTTGGCGCCGTGGCGGCGTGAATCTCGCGCGGCGGCGCAGAAGTACGCTGGGAGCAACGCAGCGGGATCGGTGACTGGAGCGGAGCGCAGATGAGCCTCGTGCCGGATCGCGATGGGGACGGCGCGCGCGACGTTGCGGTGGTGTTCGCGACGTTCCCCGAGCGGCAAGGCCCGCGGGGGACCCTGGTCCTGTGTTCGGGGAGGACCGGAGTACTGCTCTCGCGCCTCGCCCTCGACGAGCTCGAGCCGGACCGAATCGTCTGGATCGGCCCAGGCGCGGACACGGAGTCGCTGCTCGGCGTGTGGCTCACGCCTGGCGAGGGAACGAGCGATGGTTCGCTCGCGAGGCTCGTGCTCGAGGGTCCGACGCGCGTGACGCTCGTCGACATCGAGGCGCTCGACACGGACCGGCTCGGGTGGGACGCGACCGGAGCATTCGCGCCGGCGAGCGGCGCAGGGCTCGTGATCGTCGATCGCACGTCGCGCGAGCAGATGGGGCGCTTGCGAGTCGTCGATCGAAATGACGGCCGCGAACTCGCGCGGTGTACGGGGGAGCAACTCCGGCTCGCATTCGATGGAGTGCGAGGGAGCGAGACTGGCGCGGACGCGGACGGGCGTTGGCTCTTGCTATCACGTCGCGAGAACAAGCTGGCGATCACCGACCGCGCGTGGGGCATGCAGCTAGTCTGGAGCGTTCCGGAGCTCGTCAACGCCGTCTGGACCCCTGACCTCGACGGCGATCGAGTGCGTGACGTCGTCGCCGTGCAGCTCGAGTCGCAGCAAGTCGAGCACCTGGTCGCCTACTCCGGTGCGAATGGCACCGAGCTCTGGCGACAGCCGCATCGCGACCTCTTCTCGTCGTTCGGCGCGTCGCTCGATGTCTCGTGGGCTCGCGGCGGCGGCGTTCAGCTCGCCGTCTCGTCGCCGAACACCTTCTTCGACCCGCAGCACGGAGACGCGGGACGCATCGACGTGCTCGAGCTCGCTTCGCGCACCAGGAAGGCGGTCTTCGAAGGCGCGGACGAGCTCGACTACCTTGGCGGGCGCGTGCTTTGGGGCGACCGCGATGCGATCGCCGAGGTCCGGATGCTCTTCGCGACGGCGCTCGATCCCGCGTGCCACGAAGCGCTGGTGCGTGCCTACGTCGTCCGCGGCGAGTGAAGTTCAGTCTGCGAGCCGCCGCGCGAGCGACTCGACGAACCTTGCGAGCGCAGGCGGGTGTTGCGCGAGGAAGAGGGACGGCTCGATCAGCTCGAGCTCCATCAGCACCGGGCGGTTCGAGGCGTCGCGCGCGACGTCGACGCGGGCGTAGAGCAACTCCGGCGGCTGCGCGGACCGCGGCGCGCCCGCCAGCCCCGACGAGCTCGCCATGCGCGACGAGCCCGCCAGGATCGAGGCGATCGGCGCCAGCGCCGCTTCGCCGAGCGCGCGTTCGTCGGGCTCGATCGCGAGCGCGGTCGACACGTTCTCCTTCTGGCCGCTCCAACGCGGCGTCTTGCGGATCGCGTGCGTGAATTCGCCGTCGAGCCAGACCAACGCGCGCTCGCCGTAGCCGTCGACCGAGCTCAAGTAAGGCTGCAAGAGCATGTCGCGCGTCGGCAGTAGGCTCGCGAGGTGCGCGCGCGCGTCGGCGAGCTCGCTCCGCGCGAACCGCCGCGTCCCGAACGAGCCCGCGCCGACCGCCGGCTTCAGGACGAACTCGTTCCAGCCGTGCGCATCGACCTCGGCGCCGAGGTCGACGATCGCGCCGCGCTCGAACAGCGTCGTCGGCGTCGTCGCGACGCCGCGCGCCCCGAGTTCGAGCAAGTAGCGCTTGTGGATGTTCCACCGCACGATCGAGAGCGGATTCCAGAACGGACCCGCGGTGCTCGCGCGCGCCGCCCAGTCGAGGAACGCGTCGAGGTGGTGGATGTAGTTCCACGTCGAGCGGATCACGGTCGCGCCGGGTTCCTCCCAGCCGACGCGCTCGTCGTGCCACGCGCCGAGCGTCGCGTCGATGCCGCGCGCGGCGAGCGCTGCGAGCAGAGGAGCTTCGTCGGTGTCGAACTTCGGGATCGGCCGGCAGGTCGCGATGCGGAGCTTCATGGTGAAGGGGAGTTCGAGTGGGCGCGGCGCGCGGAGCCAGTTTCGTGCTCGGGCCGTTCAGCGGGTCGCGCTGCGTCTCGCGATCGCGTCGGCGAGGCGCGCGAGCGCCAGCGGGTTCTGCGCCAGGAAGAGCGAGGGCTCGACGAGCTCGAGCTCCATCACCAGCGGCTGGCCGCGTTCGTCGCGCGCGACGTCGACGCGGGCGTAGAGCAAGTGCCTCGCGAGCGGCGCGAGGGCGATCTCGCCGAGCGCGCGCTCCTCGGGCTCGACGTCGAGCGCGGACGACACCGCTTCGTCCTCGCCACTCCAGCGCGGCGTCTTGCGGACCGCGTGCGTGAATTCGCCGTCGATCCAGACCAACGCGCGCTCGCCGTAGCCGTCGACCGACGCGAGGTAGGGTTGCACGAGCGCGTCGCGGTCCGCGAGCAGGCCGTTCAGGTGCTCGACGGCGGCCGCGAGCTCGCTGCGAGCGAAGCGCCGCGTGCGGAACGACGCAGCGCCGATCGCGGGCTTGATCACGATGTCGCCGAAGCCGCGGCGGTCGAGCTCGCGCTCGAGCTCGACCTGCCCGATGGCGTCGGCGGGACGCGCGGCACCGGCGATCCCGCGGGAGTCGGTGTGCGCGACCAGCCACGTCGGCGTCGTCGGGACGCCGCGGCGGGCGAGCTCGACCAGGTAGCGCTTGTGCACGTTCGCGCGGACCACTTCGGCCGGGTTCCACACCGGACCCGAGCGCGCCGCGCGGTCGAGCCACGCGACGAACGCGTCGAGCGCGTGGATGTAGTCCCACGTCGAGCGGATCAGCGTCGCGCCCGGCGCGTCCCAGTCCTCGGCGGGATCGTTCCACGCCGCCATGCGCGCCGCGACGCCGCGCGCGCGCAACGCGGCGAGCAGCAGCTCCTCGTCGGGATCGGGCTCCGGCAGGGGCCGACAGGTCGCGATCCGAAGCTGCATCGGAGCAGTGTACGGAGCCAGGCTCCACCCCCGC
>JADLBP010000365.1 GCA_020847695.1 Planctomycetota bacterium | reverse complement strand
TGGCTCGCGGCGGCCGCCGCGGGGGGTGCGCTCGTCGCCTTCCGCACGCGCGATCCGTTCCGGGCGTGGGTGGCGGCTGCGCTCTTCGCGACGATCGCCGCAGCGCTGCTGCTCTCGCTGCAAGCGCGCGTGTCGGCGCAGTACGTGTTCGTCGCGCTGCCGGCGGTCGCGTTGCTCGCGGCGTACGGGCTCGAAGCGCTCGCCGAGCGCAAGGCCGCGCTCGCCCGCGCGGCGCTGGTCGTGATCCTCTGCGCGTCCGCAGCCGACCAAGCGCACTACTTCTTCGCGCGCAACGGTGACCGCGAACGCTGGCGCGAGGCGTATCAGTTCGTCTGGAACTCGCGCGGCGCGAGCGACCTGATCGTCGGCATGGCCGGCCCGGTCGGCGAGTACTACCTGGCGCCGGACTCGAAGTCGTTCCGCCAGCCGCTCTCGCTGGTGCCGCTGACGACGCACAACGCGTACGTGACGATGCAGTGGGCTCGACGCCAGCGCCGGGTCTGGTACGTCGTGCTCGACGAGTGGCTCGAGGAATGGCCGCGCGACCAGCGGCAGGCGCTCGTGCGCTATCTCGACGACAGCGGGCGGATGCTCGCCGAATTCCCGGTGCGCCACCCGATCCGCGACCTGACGGTGCGGGTGTGGCTCGTCGAGTGAGCCGACGCGAAGTCGAGCTCTAAGCGCGCCCGAGGAACTCGCCGTCCTCGCAGCGCACCTTGATCAGCTCGCCCATCTGGATGTGGATCGGGACCTTGACCTTGAGTCCGGTCTCGAGCACCACTTCCTTCTTCACGTTGGTCGCGGTGTTGCCTTTCACCGCGTGTTCCGCTTCGGTGACCTTGAGCACCACGGCCGCGGGGAGATCGAGCCCGATCGCGCGCCCCTCGTGGAAGGTCGCCATCACGACGGTGTTCTCCTTGACGAAGCCCATCTTGTCCTCGACGAGCTCGGCCGGCATGTTGAACTGCTCGAAGGACTCCTGGTCCATGAACACGTACTCGCCGCTCGCTTCGCGGTAGAGGTACTCGCAGTTCTTGCGCTCGAGGTGCGCGACCTCGAGCACGTCGCTCGAGCCGAGGCGCTGTTGGCTGGTCGCGCCGCTGCGCAGGTCACGGGTCTTGATGTGGATGATCGCGCGCAGGTTGCCGGGCGTGTGGTGGGAGTACTCGGTGATCAGGAGCAGCTTTTGGCCTTCCTGGAGGACCATGCCCTTGCGGAGTTCAGTGGCTCGGACGCCCATGTGCGAAGCGGTGCGGAAAGGGGTGGGGAGGACGCGATCGTGGAGCGAAGGGCGAAGATCCTAACACCGCCGCAGCGTCGATGCGCGCTTCGACGCTTCCCGCGCGTCGGTCGCGCGCGCGGAGCCGGCCCGCGCCTCGACCGGTCGAAGCCGCCGGCCGGACGACATCGCGCCCAGAACGGCCGAGCCCGGTGACGCGCCTCGCGACGCACCTCCGGGCTCGCTCGACCGCAGCCTAGAACTGACGGCGCTGGCTCGACGAAGGGATCGACAGCGCCTTGCGGTACTTGGTGACCGTGCGACGCGCGATGTGGATCCGGTCGCGCTCCTCGAGGCGGGCGGCGATCTGATCGTCGGAGAGCGGGGAGTCGGGATCCTCTTGGGAGACGAGCTCGGCGATCCGTTGCTTGATCGCGGCTTGGCTCTCGACTTCGCCGTCCTCGTTCGCCGTGCCGCCGGTGAAGAAGAACTTCAGCGGGAAGATCCCGCGCGGAGTCTCCGCGTACTTGCCGGACACCGCGCGACTGACCGTCGAGATGTGGACCTTGACCACGTCGGCGACTTCCTGCATCCGCAGCGGCTTCAGCGCCTTGATGCCCTTGTCGAGGAAGTCGTGTTGCCGGACGAAGATCGCGTCGGCGATGCGCTGCAGGGTGCTGTGGCGTTGCTGCACCGCGTCGATGAACCAGCGTGCGGCCTCGACGCGCTTCTTGACCCACTCCTGCACGCCGTCGCCCTTCTTGGCCTGGCGCAGGAGCTGGCGGTACATCGGGTTCAGCGTGATCTCGCGGACCCGCGCGCGGTTCAGTCGGACCTCGTAGCGGCCGTCGACCTCTTCGACGGTGACGTCGGGCAGGATCACCTCGGTGCGCGCTTCGCCATACTGCGCGCCAGGCGCGGGCTCGAGCGTGCGGATCGTCTCGATCGCGTGCTTGACGTCCTCGATGCTGCGGCCGGTCGCCTTCGCGATCCGCGGCAGGCGGTTGGTCGTGATGTCCTCGAGGTGGTCGACCACCAGCGTGCGCACCAAGGGCGTATCGATCCCGCTCGCGTCGAGCTGGAGCAGCAGGCACTCGCGTAGGTCGCGTGCGCCGAGCGCGGGGTGGATCGCCTCGCGGAACGCCGCGAGCACCGCTTCGAGTTCCTCGGGCGTCGCGTTCTCGACGCCGCAGTCGCGGGCGAGATCCTCGCGCGGCTGGGGCAGGTAGCCCTTCTCGTCGAGCGACCAGATCAGGTACTCGGCGATCTTGCGGCCGCGCTCGTCGAGCTCGAGGAACGCGAGCTCGTCCATCAGCGCCTCGGACAAGCTCTTCGGCTTCTCCGGCGTGTTCTGCATCGCCTCGAGCTTGCGCTCACCGTCCTCGTCGTACGCGCCCTGGGAGCGCGAAGGCGGCCCGAGCTCGCGGTCGTTCGAGCGGCGTTCGAGCACCTCGAGCAGCGCGTCGACCCGGCCGGCCTCCGCGGCGGTGCGTTCCTCGGGCTCGGGTTCGGGCTCGGGCTCGGCGAGTTCGAGGAACGGGTTCTCGGTCAGCTCCTGCTCGATCCGCTCCTCGAGGTCGATCGCGGGCAGCTGCAGGATCTGCATCGCCTGGATCATCTGCGGCGACTGGACCAGTCGCTGCTCCATGCGGGCGGATTGATGCAGTCCGAGTTTCATGCGGTGTTGGGGCCAGTGGGCGATCCGGTGTCGAAGTATAGAGCCTCGTGGCGCGAAAGTTGGAGCATCGCAGCCGTCATTCCCAGAGGTCCGGACGATCTTTCCGCATCGGACCGTGCGGCGCGCGCGAAAGGGCAGGCTCGCCGCGCGCGCTCGCTCGAAAAAAAAGTGGGAGCTCGCGTCAGCGCTGGACGAGTTCGATCGTCAGACCCTGCAACGCGCCGGCGCTCGGGAAGAGCTCGACGCGCGGATGCGCCCGATCGAGCGAGCCCCGTTCCGCGCGGAAACCACGGGTGACGAGCTGCATCCGGCCGAGCCGAGCCTCCTCGCGCGAGAGCTGCGCGGTGATCTGGCTCGACGCCGACCAGCCGGCGAGCTCGAGCCGCTCGCCGGTCCACCGGCCCTGGACCCAGCCTCCGTCGATCACGCGCTCGACGGTCGGGGTCGGCATCCACGTCTCGGTCGCGATCTGGATCGAGTAACCGTTCATCACCGTCCGCTCCGTCGAAACGAGCAATCGCACCGTCGCGCCGGAGACCGCGGGGACCAGCGCGCGCAACTTGCCGTGCTTCATCACGAGCTCGGCCTCGCGCGAGCGGTCCTTCGACGCCGCCTGGATCAGGAGCTCGAGCTCGGCGGTCGCTTGCGCTTCCGAGCGCGGGACGCAGAGGAAACCGGGCGCCCAGAGCACCGATGCGACCGAACGCGCCGCGCCGCGGGCACGCGCCTCCTCGAACACCTGGGCGAGCGTCGACGCGGTCAGCGGCTCGAGCACGCCGGCGGAGGTCGCTTCGTCGGCGCCGACCTCGTCGAGCCCCGCGCCGGGCAACACCGGCGGGAGCGCGAAGTCGGGCGCTTCGAGCCACGCGGTGTCGAACGCGCGCCACGGACCTTCGGTCGGATCGACGGTGGTGCGGGCTTCGATCCAGAGCGTGCACTGTGCTTGCGCGAAAGGAGCTCCGTCGAGCGCGACGGCGAGCACGCCTCCGCTTTCGACACTCCCGCCGAACGCGACCTGCACCGCGTGGACGCTGGGCTGCTGGATCACGCCGAGGTCGGGTGTGCCCGCGTCGAACACGGTCGTCGCGCCGGGCTCGGCGAGGTCGAGCCAGCCGTTGAGCCGGACGCGCGTGCCGCCGTCGGCGCGCGCGGCATAGAGGTGCAGCGTGCGACCGGAGAGCGCGCGCACGAGTTTCGGTTCGGCGACCCCGCTCGACGAGGCGACTTCACCCGCCCAAGCGCCGAGGAACCCCGCGGATTCGCGGGAGCCGAACACCGCGACCTCGCCGGACACCACGCGGCGTTCGCCCCACGGCGCGTTCGCGCGCGTCGCGGTCTCGAACTCCGGGCGCGCGGGGTGCGTGCTCGTCGCGAGCGACGGCGTCAGCCAGACCCGCAGCTCGACTTGGAACGCCTGCGCCGCGCGTTCGAGGTCGGCGAGCCGAGCGCCCGCCTCCGAGAGCGCGACCGGCGAACCGCGCACGAGCAACGGAGGTCCGCCGGAGAGCACGCGCAGGTCCGATTGGGTGCGGCGCGACTCCTCTTGGAGCCAGTCGATCACGCTGCGCAACGGCACCGTCGGCCGCGGAGAGGGGGACTCGCGTTCGAGCGCGTCGCCCGGCAGCAGCAGGTGATGTCCGCGCACCAACCGGGCGAGGTAGGGCGCGGGCGGCGTCTCGACGCAGACCCCGGGAACCTGGAGCGCCGTCCACCCGGCGCGCTCGCCCGCTTGGACGCCGTTGGAGGCGGCGACGGGGACGACGGCGGCGGAAGGACCGGACGCGGCGGATGCGGCGACACCGAGCAACAGGGCGATCGCGATCAAGTGGAAGCCTCCGTGCGCAGCGCCGATCGGCGACCGCGGACCTGCAGGATAGTCGCGCGCAGGACGCGGGGCGACACACCGAAGGTGCAATCCGGGCCGCGAAGCGGTAGGAAAGCTCCGTGGCCTACGCCTGGATCGAACGCACGACGTCGCAGGGCAGCGAGCGACGCGAGCTCGAGCGCGGCTTGACGCGGCTCGGCGGCGCGCGCGCCCACGTCGCGATCGAAGGTGTGAGCGACGACGAGCTACAGCTCTGGGACGATCCGCCGAAGCTCGTACACCTCGGCGCCGAACCTCATCCGACGGTCAACGGCCGCGCGTGCACCGAGACCGCGCTCGAGCCCGGCGACGTGATCGAATGGCGCGGCGCGCGCTTCGTCTTCCGCACCGTCGCGCGACGCGCGCAGCTCGCGTTGGAAGAGGAGACCGCGGCGTCCGAGCACGCGGCGCGACAGCGGGCGGCGCGACGGCAGCTCGCCGGGCTCGCCGTCGAGCACGAACTGGTCGACACCGACGTGGTGCGTCGCTGGCGCGAGAGCGCCGGAGAGCTCGACGCCGATCGCTGCGCGGAAGAACTGCTCCGCACGCTGCGCAAGGACGCGGCACCGAAGCTGCTCGAAGCCTCGGCGCGCGAGCTCGCCGACCGGCTCGCGCCGCCGCGAGCCAAGCCGGCGCCGCGCGTCGCCCGCGAAGCTCCCGCCGCCCAGCCGAGCACCGCGCGCGACACGTTCTGGAGGCTCGCGTTCGCGCTCGCACTGCTCACCGCGGTCGCCGCCGCGCTCGTTTGGGCGCGCGCACGCCACGGCGTCAGCCTCGATGCCTGGATCGACCGCGCTTTGGGCGGCTGAGACGGCCGTCCGGAGCGGCGAGCACGTTTTTCGGTCAGGGTGCGGGCACGGAACGCCGATTTGGTAGAAGGCCGGATCGGCCGAGAGCCCCGAAACATGACGTCGAGCTTCCAAGACAGCGAACCGAACCTCTTCTCGCTCTCGCAGATCATGCACCTGATGCGGGTCGAGTTCAGTCGCGCGCAGCGCTATCGCTACCCGGTCGCGTGCCTGATCGTGTCGGTCGACCGCTTGAACCAGCTGCGCGACCTCTACGGCTACGACGCGAAGGAAGCGATCCTGAGCGAGGTGATCGAGCTCCTGCGCACGACCACGCGCAGCTGCGACTTCCTCGGACGGCTCTCCGACGATCGCTTCCTGGCGGTCGTGCCGCACACGCCCGCGGAGGGCGCGCGCGTGCTCGCCGAGCGCCTGCTCGCCGCGACCCGCCAGCTCGAATTCCAGGCGGAAGGCCGCGAGCTCAAGGTGACGTGCTCGATCGGCTCTTCGCACAACGAAGGAGGCGCGACGCTCTTCTTCGACGCGATGTTGTCTGCAGCCGAGGGCGCGCTCGCGGAAGCGCAGTCCGGCGGCGGAGATCGCTACGTGGCTCGTGACCCGGGCACCGGCGCGAGCTAAGACGGCTCGCATGCGCATCCTGCTCGCCGACGACGAACCGACGATCGCCATCACCCTCCAGGACGCCCTCGTCGGCGCCGGCCACCAAGTGTGGGTCGCGTCGGACACCGCGACCGCGCTCGAATTGCTCGCGTCGAAGGAACCCGACGTCGTGCTCACCGACGTGCGCATGCCCGGCAAGGGTGGGCTCGAGGTGCTCGCGCGCTCGCGCGAGCTCGCGCCCGACCGGCCGGTGATCGTGATGACCGCGTTCGGCACGATCGACCAAGCGGTCGAAGCGATGCGCATGGGCGCGCACAACTACGTGCAGAAGCCCTTCCGCAACCAGGCGATCGTCAGCATGGTCGGAACGCTCGCGCGCGTGCGCGACCTCGAAGCCGAGAACGCCGCACTGCGCGCCGAGCTCGCCGCCGCGAAGCCGTTCGAGGGCTTCGTCGGCTCCGCTCCGTCGATGCGCGCGGTGTTCGACCGGATCCGCACGGTCGCGCCGACCGACGCGACCGTGTTGATCGAAGGCGAGAGCGGCACCGGCAAGGAAGTCGCCGCTCGGGCGATCCACCAGGCGAGCACGCGCTCGAACGGACCGTTCGTCGCGCTGTCGTGCGCGGCGCTGCCGGAGACGCTGCTCGAGGCGGAGCTCTTCGGCCACGAGAAGGGCGCGTTCACCGACGCGCGTCGCGAGAAGCGCGGCCGCTTCGAGATGGCGGACAAGGGCACGATCTTCCTCGACGACATCGACGACATGCCGCTCGCGGTCCAGGTCAAGCTGCTGCGCGTGCTGCAAGAGCGCACGATCGAGCGCCTGGGCTCGGAGACCGAGCGCAAGATCGACATCCGCGTGGTCGCGGCGACCAAGCTCTCGCTGCGCAAGCTCGCCGACGAGAAACGCTTCCGCGAGGACCTCTACTACCGGATCAACGTCGTCCCGATCCACCTGCCGCCGCTGCGCGAGCGGATCGAGGACCTGCCGATCCTGCTCGCCCACATGCTGCAGCGCCACGGCGGCGGTCGGCACTTCGACGTCGCGAAGTCGACGCTGACGTTGATGCAGCGCTATCGCTGGCCCGGCAACGTGAGAGAGCTCGAGAACTCGGTGCAACGCGCGGTCGCGCTCGCTCCGGCGAGCGGAGAGCTGCAGCTCTCCGACCTCGTGCCGCTCGACGAGCGCTGGCGCGGCGCGACCGAGGTCGACGACGGCCAGGTCCGCCCGCTGCGAGAAGTGCTGCGCAGGCTCGAGATCGAGCACATCAAGAAGGCGCTCGCGCATTGCGGCGGCCACCGCTCGCAGACCGCCGAGCTGCTCGGCATCTCCCGCAAGGTCCTCTGGGAGAAGATGCGCGACTTCTCGATCACCGCCCCGGGCGAGGCGCCGCCCGAAGACGAAGCGGCCGCGTCTCACTGAGACCTTGCGCTCCGCCTCGGGCGGAGCGCGTGTCCTCCCGCGCCTCGGATCCCTCGCTGCGCGCGACGGCCGAACGTGGCGACCGCTGCAACTTCGCCAGGCTCGCCGTCCAGGATTCGCATCGACCGCGCGAGGCGTGTCGTCGACCGTCCCAGAGGCGGGGCTCGACGAAATTCGCTCGAGGAGCTCGTCCGCTGCCCCGGCGTGCGCACCGATACGCCCACCGCCCCCGTTGAGCGAACGCCGGTCGAAGTCGAGTCGCGCTGTTCGCGCGCGACGACTCTCGCCGGGCAGCGCTCCGCGCGGGCGCCGCGCAACGTCGACGGAACCGTCGCTAGGGCGCTCCTGCGCGGCGCATCCAGCACTCGAAGGAGAATCTCCCCATGAAACGAATCCACGCACCCCTCCTCGCGTTGTCGTTGTCGGCCGTCGGCTCGACCGCGCTCGCCCAAACGACGACGCGCATCACCAGCGGGGCGTCGGGCTGGTCGAACCCTTCCACGGAGAAGCTCGGGAAGACCCTGATCTACACCCAGGGCGGCACGACGATCGTGCACACCCCGTCGAAGGCCTACGCCATGCCGGTCGCCGTGTCGGTCTCCTCACCGTTCTTCTCGCCTGGCGGGAAGGTGCTCGTGTATGCGTCGGACGGCGACCCGCTCGGCACCAACGACGACGGCAACGACGAGGTGTTCTGGCTCGACCTCAACAAACGCCGCACGGTGCAGATCACGGACACCGTCGACCCCGCGTCGGCTTCGAACGTGACGACGGACAAGTACGGCAAGCGCGTCGTCTTCCTGTCGGACGCGGATCTCGTCCCGGGCTCGAACGCGGACCTGAACGAAGAAGTGTTCCTCTACACCGTGTCCACGGGCGTCTTCGAGCAACTGACCGACACGACGGGCGCCAACCAGAACCGCAACCCGCGGATCAGCTCCTCCGGCAAGCTCGTCGTCTACGACTCGGATGCCGACCCGCTGACGACCAACGCCGACGGCAATACCGAGATCTTCCTCTACGCGATCGGCACCGCGACGACGACGCAGCTCACCAACACGACGGTCGGCGACTGCTCGCGGCCGTCGATCTCCGCCGACGGGCGCTTCGTCGCTTTCGAATCGGAGACCACCGAACTCGCCGGCGCCAACACCGACGGGTTGGACGAGGTGTACCGCCTCGACAGGAAGTCGTCGACGTTCCTGCGCCTGACCGATTCGACCGAGTCGTCCGATCGCGCGTTCGTTTCCGGTAGCGGGTCGTACGTCGTGCTCGAGAGCGAGGGCGATCTGGTCGCCGGCGGCAATCTCGACGGCTCGAACGAGCTCTATCTCGCGGCGATCTCGAAGGCGGGCGTGAGCACGTTGACGCAGGTCACCACGGGGGCGATCGGGACGTCGAGCCGAAGCGCGACGTGCGACCACTTCGCCAAGCGGATCTACTTCCGCTCCGACGCCGACCTGACATCGCAAGGCAGCGGCGACGACCACATCTTCCTCTACGTCCGCTGAAGCCGCGCGCGATCAGCGCACGAGCACACCCGGCAGACCGTAGCCCGGCGGCCGCGCGAGCAGTACCACGCGGCCGGAGTAGCCCGACGCGACGAGTTCGTCGGTCGCATTGCGGCCGTCGAGCTCGCCTGCGCAGAGCCAGTGCCCCTTGTCGCGGTCGACGAAGAGCGTTTCGCGCTGCCAGCCGCCGGCGCGGCGGGTCAGCAGCTCGACTTCCTTCGAGTAGCCGAAGACCGCGATCGTCTCGACGTTCGCATCGGCGTCGAAGCGACCGGCGGCGATGCCGCGCAGGCCTTGCGGACCGGCGTAGATGAGCTCGTTCCGCCACGCGTCTCCCTCGCGCTCGTGACGGAACACTCGGCCGTCGTCGCACGTGCTGTAGAGCACCGTCGCACCGCCGGCGCGCGCAGGCGCGAGCGCGACGCGCCCGACGCCCATCGGCACCTCGTGGATCGTCGTCCAGCGCGGTCCGTCGCGGTCGAGCCGCAACACCTCGACGCGGCCATGCCGACCCGCGGTGACGATCTCGGGCGGCGACGCGCCACCGGGTAGCACCAGCGCATCGCGCACGCGGCCGGGGAGCTCGGAGAGCACCGTGACGTCGAAACCGTCGCGCGCGCCGGTGATCCCATCGGCGCTTCCTCCGGGAGCTCCTCCGAGGCGCGCGGAGAGACGCACGAGCTTGCCCGGCCGCGTGAACGCGATCAGCTCGGGCCCGTCGTGCGCGAGGTCGAGCTCGCCGCCGACCAACGTGTGGATCTCGTGGCCCGGGAGCACGCCGATCAGCCTGCAGTCGAGGAACGTCTCGTGCGGCGTCGTGACCTGGTACAGGTTGCCGTTCGCGGACCCGGTGTAGAACTCGTCGCCATCGATGCGCGGATCGAGGTCTGCTTCGACGATGCCTCCGAGCCACTTGCCGTCGTGGACCGTGCTGACCGGCGTCCACTTGCCGCTGTACGACCAGAGCGCGTGGAAGCGACCGAGATCGTCGAGCGCGACGATTTCGCGCGCGCCGTACTGCTCGAACACCTTGAGCACGCCGACCGTCCAGATGCCGACACCGGGCTGATCGAGCACGAGCGAGGCGTCCCAACCCGACGAACCGTCGAGCGGGATCTCCGCCTGCGCCGGCGTCGACGGAGGCGCGGACGAGGCGGGCGCATCCGTACGAACACCGACACGGCAGGCGGCGAGCAGGCAGAGCGCAAGCGAGAGCGATCGGGAGTGCGACATGACGGCGGCCTTGCGGACGGGACTCGAGCGAGCGCCACGGTAGTCGAGGCGCGAGCTCCGCGCGATCGTCCGCCGTGCAGCGTTCCTAGACCGTCTCGCCGAGCGGGGCGACACCCGATCCGTTCGCCGGCGACCGGCGCGCGCTATAACCAGGCGATGCACACAGCCGCGGAGCGCACGCGACGCACGGCGACGGAGCGCGACCGATGAGCGCGAGCTCGCGGCCCGAGATCGAGCTCCAGGTCGGCGCACTCTGCATCGGCGACCTGCACCTCGACGCGTCGGACGAGGCGTGCGCGCACGCGCTGCGCGACTTCCTCGGCCGACACCGCACCGCGCCGGCCTTGGTGATCCTCGGCGATCTCTTCGAGGCCTGGGTCGGTCCCGCGCACGCGCGGCTGGTCGGCGCGCAACGCGTGCTCGCGACGCTGCGCGAGTGGACCAGCGCCGGCCGCGCGCTCCACCTGATCCCCGGCAACCGCGACTTCCTGCTCGGCGCGGACTTCGAGGCCGCGTGCGGGGCTCGCGTGCATCCGCGCGGCGCACTCGCTCGCTTGCCGCACGAGCGCGCGTTGCTGATCCACGGCGACGAGCTCTGCACGCTCGACGTCGGCTACCAACGCCTGAAGCGCGTGTTGCGCTCCGCGCCGATGCTCGCGCTCGCGCCGCGACTGCCGAGCCCGTTCGCGCTCGCGGTCGCGAGGCGCCTGCGCAAGCGTTCGGTCCGCGCCGTCGCCGCGAAACCGCGCGAGGAGACCGCGCAGCAACCCGACGAAGTGCGGCGGCAAGCGCTCGCCGCCGGCGCCGACACGGTGCTCTGCGGCCACGCCCACGCCTACCGGGACGAGCAGCTCTCCGCCGGGCCGCGCTGGATGGTCGTCGACGCGTTCGGGGGCGCGCGCGACGTCGCGGTGGTGGGGGAGGCCGGTCGCTGGGTCGTGGGGGGCTCCCGCGGCGACCGAGCTTGATCCCCGGGCCCCGGCCGATAGGCTATTCGCCCCCCTGGATCTGCAGGGGACTTCGAAGCCGGTTCTCCCCGCCATGATCATCGCCATCGACGGGCCCGCCGGCGCCGGCAAGAGCACGGTCTCCCGCGGCCTCGCGAAGGCGCTCGGGTTCCTGTTCCTCGACACCGGCGCCATGTATCGCGCGGTCGCCCTGAAGGTGCTCGAGTCGGGCGCGGATCCGGAGTCGGAGACGCAGTGTCGCGAGACCGCCGAACGCCACCGGCTGAGCTTCGACCCCGCGGGCAAGATCCTGATCGATGGCACGCCGGGCGAGCCCGACGTGCGCTCGGAACGCGTGGAGAAGATCGTCTCGGCGGTCTCGGCCCATCCGCGAGTGCGTGCAGTGATCGTCGCTCGCCAACAGGCGATCGCGAGCGCGGCGCACGGCGTGGTCGCCGAGGGACGCGACACGACGACGGTCGTCTTCCCGAGAGCCGAGCTCAAGTTCTTTCTCAACGCATCCGCCGCCGAACGCGCCCGTCGCAAGGCGCACCAAGTCGGCGCGCCCGAGCGCCAACGAGCGATCGAGAGCGACCTGTTGCGCCGCGACACGATCGACTCGACGAGAGCGCATTCGCCGCTGGTCAAGGCGCCCGACGCGCTGGTGATCGAGACCGACGGCAAGTCGCCCGAGCAAGTGATCGCCGAGTTGCTCGCCCACGTGCACGCGCGCCGCGCGGCCGCACCACGGGAATGACCGAAGCGAGCGAGCACGCCGCGCCCGAACGTCCGGTGCGCACCGACAAGACGTGGGTCTACCACGCGTGTCGGAGCGCGACCTGGCTCGGCTACCGGCTCGCGCTGCCGCCGACGTTCCGCGGAGTCGAGCACCTGCCGAAGACAGGCGGGGTGCTGGTCGCCGCGAACCACCAGTCGTTCCTCGACATCCCGCTGATCGCGCAATCGACCGGCCGGCACGTCTGCTTCGTCGCGCGCGACACGCTCGCGCACAGCAAGCTGCTCGCCTACATCATGAACGGCTGCAACGCCGTCCTGATCGGGCGCGGCAAGGGCGACCGCGCCGCGCTGCGAGCGATCGTCGCGCACCTCGAAGCCGGGGACTGCGTCGCGATGTTCCCCGAGGGGACCCGCACGCGCGACGGCCGGCTCGGCGCGTTCCACTCGGGCGCCCTGGTCGCCGCGCGCAAGGCGGGCGTCCCGCTGGTGCCCGCCGCAGTCGACGGCAGTTGGCGCGCGTGGCCGCCTGGACGCTCGCTCCCGCGCCCGACCCGCCTCTCGCTCGAGTACGCGCCCGCCGTCGACTCCGCGCTGCCCGACGCGCTCGAGCGCGTGCGCGCCGCGATCGCCGAGCGCTTGCCGCCCGACGCGCAACCCCATCCACCTTCCGCTCCGGACTCCGAGTCGGTTCCAACGACCGACGCGAGGTCCGAACGGGCGGAAGGCCGTCACTAACCTTCTCCTCTGACCCTCAACTCGAACCCGTTTCGTTCAACCACCCTTTCATGGCCCTAGCATCCCGTCGCATCAAGCAATACGACCTCGACCCCGCTGAGCTCGAGCGCATGGTTCAGGTGTCCCTCGGAGGCGTCTCCGAGCCCGACCTGAAGCAGCAACTCGAATCCTCGGTCAAGGACATCACCCCCGGCACGATCGTGAACGCGCGCGTCGACTCCGTCGACGACCGCACCGGCATGGTGGTGATGGACATCGGCGGCAAGTCCGAAGGTCAGATCGCGATCGCCGAGTTCGGCGACGCCCTGCCCACCGCCGGGCAGATCTTCGAAGTCTTCTACGAAGGCCTCGACGAGAACGACACCGCGTTGATCTCCAAGCGCCGCGCCGATCGCCTGCGCTCCTGGGAACGCGTGTCGAAGAAGTACAAGGAAGGCGACGAGATCCAGGGCATCGTCCAGCGCAAGATCAAGGGCGGTCTCCTGGTCGACGTCGAAGGCGTCAACGTCTTCCTGCCGGCGAGCCAGGTCAACCTGCGCCGCACGCACGACATCTCCGACTTCGTCAACGAGCCGATCCGCGCGCGCATCATCAAGATCGACGCGGAGCGGATGAACATCGTCATCTCGCGCCGCAAGCTGCTCGAGGAAGAACGTCAGAAGCAGAAGGAATTCCTGCTCTCGGACATCCAAGACGGCCAGATCCGCAAGGGCGTCGTCAAGAACATCGCCGACTTCGGCGTGTTCGTCGACCTGGGCGGCATCGACGGTCTGCTCCACATCACCGACATGACGTGGGGTCGCATCAACCACCCGAGCGAGATGGTGCAACTCGATCAAGAGATCGAGGTCAAGGTGCTGCGCGTCGACGCGGAGCGCGAGCGCATCGCGCTCGGCCTCAAGCAGAAGCAGCCCAGCCCGTGGGAAGGCATCGAGACGCGCTACCCGGTCGCCTCGAAGCACAAGGGCTCGGTGGTCAACATCATGTCCTACGGTGCGTTCGTGAAGCTCGAGGACGGCGTCGAAGGGCTCGTGCACATCTCCGAGATGTCGTGGACCCGTCGCGTCAACCACCCGAGCGAGATCGTCAAGGTCGGCGATCCGGTCGAAGTGGTCGTGCTCGAGTACAACAAGGAGAAGCAGGAGATCTCGCTCGGCATGAAGCAAGCCGAAGCGAACCCCTGGGACCTCGTCGACGAGCACTACCCGGTCGGCACGGTCATCGAAGGCACGGTGCGCAACCTGACCTCGTACGGCGCGTTCATCGAGATCGAAGAAGGCATCGACGGCCTCCTGCACGTCTCGGACATGAGCTGGACGAAGAAGATCACGCACCCGTCCGAGATGGTGAAGAAGGGCGACAAGATCCGTTGCGTCGTGCTCTCGGTCGATACGCAGAAGAAGCGCATCGCCCTCGGCTCGAAGCAGCTCTCGCCCGACCCGTGGATGGACGAGATCCCGTCGAAGTACCACGTCGGCGACCTGCTCACCGGCACGATCACGAAGACGACCAACTTCGGCGCCTTCGTCCGTCTCGAGGAGGAGCTCGAGGGCCTGCTGCACATCTCCGAGCTCGCGGATCACAAGATCTCGAGCCCCGAGGAGATCGTGAAGCCCGGCCAGAAGGTCGAAGTGCGCGTCATCCGTGTCGACACGGAAGAGCGCAAGATCGGTCTGTCCTTCGTGCACGCCGACTTCGAGGAGAACAAGGCGATCCTCGAAGAGCACGAACGCCGCGCGAAGCTCGCGGAAGCCAAGAAGCCGGCCGAAGGCGAAACGCCTCAGGCCTGAGCGGGTACTCCCCGCCATGGGCGCGGCGCGGTGGTGTCTCCTTGCGGTGCTGGTCACCGCTTGCGGCACCCCGCGCCGCGCGCTCGTTTCCGACGATCCGCTGGTGCTCGATCCCGAGCTCCGTCCGCGGATCGCCGCGTTCGAACCGGCGTTCGAAGCGCTGACCGCGGCGCTCGCCGACGACGACGAGACCAGCGCCCGCGCGATCCTCGCGCGGATCCGCGCGTTGCGCCCGGAAGGCCCGGCGGCGGAGGTCGTCGAGGCGTTCCAGCGCGTGCTCGACGGGCGCGCCGCGGTGCACGAGCTCGAACTGCGGCTGGTCGTCCGCGGCAAGCCGAACGCCAAGGGCGGCCGACGGCTCGCGCTCGCCGCGGTGTCGAGCCACGACACGCCGGTGACGATCCACGCGTCCGCGGCGCGCATCGAATCGTCGTTGTTCGGCATCGACGTCCGCGGGTTCGAGCATCGCTCGGCGTACACGCGGCCGATCGACGCGCTCGCCGAGCTCGAGCTCGCCCCCGACGATCCCGAGTTGCTCGACGTCGCCGAGTTCGACGTTCCGATCTCGAACGAGCTCGCGGTGCGCGCGCACTTCGAGGTCGTGCTCGTCCAGGCGGAGCTCGAGCTCGACGGGCGCCGGCTGCCCGCCGCCACGTTGCGCGTCGTGCCGTGCGAGGTCGACCAGCTCGCAGCGTTCCTGCCGACCGATCCGGTCGAGCCCACCGAGCTCGCGCGCTGCCTCGATCAGCCCGGATTCGCGCTGCCCGCAGCGCTCGAACGCGCGGTGCGCATCGCGCCCGCTCGCCGCGACGAAGCGCTGGAGGCGTGCGCGCCGGTGCTCGCGCGGATGAACCGCATCGACCTGGAGCGCGCGGCTCCCTGCCTGCGCTGGCTCTCCGGCGACCGCGATCGCGGCGGCGATCCCGATCGCTGGCGCACGTGGGCGGTGCAGCGCACGCAGCGGGAGCCGCCGACGCCGACGCTGGACTTGCCGGCGCGCGAGCGCGACACTCCGCCGCCCCAAGGACCATGAGCACGCTCTCCGCCCCTGACGAACTCGCTCTCTTCCGCCGCGGCGCCGTCGATCTCGTCGAGGAGCGCGATCTCGCCGCGCGGCTCGCCAAGGCGCGCGCCGAGCGCAGGCCCTTGCGCGTCAAGTTCGGCATGGACCCGAGCTCGCCCGATCTGCACGTCGGTCACGCGGTGCAGTTGATGAAACTGCGCTCGCTGCAGCAGGCCGGCCACCAGATCGTCTTGATCGTCGGCGACGCGACCGCGATGGTCGGCGATCCGTCGGGCCGCAACAAGCTGCGCCCGCAGCTCTCGCGCGCCGATGTCGAGGCCAACCTCGTGACGTACACCGCGCAGGCAGGCAAGGTGCTCGACATGGAGCGCACGGAGGTCCACAAGAACTCCGAGTGGTTCGATCGGATGCGTTTCGAGGACGTGTTGAAGCTCGCAGGCAAGGCGACGGTCGCGCGGATGCTCGAGCGCGACACCTTCGAGAAGCGCATGGCCGCGAACGAGCCGATCGGTGTCCACGAGTTCCTCTACCCGCTGATGCAGGGCTGGGATTCGGTGATGATCCGCGCGGACGTCGAGCTCGGCGGCACCGATCAGCTCTTCAACCTGCTGGTCGGCCGCGACCTCCAGGAGAAGGAGGCGCAGCCGCCGCAGATCTGCATGACGCTGCCGCTGATCAACGGGCTCGATGGCCGCAAGATGTCGAAGAGCTACGGCAACGCGATCGCGTTCACCGACTCCGCGGTCGACATGTTCGGCAAGGTGATGAGCCTCTCCGACGACGTGATGCGCGCGTGGTTCGAGCTCTTGACCGAAGTCCCCGCGAGCGAGCTCGACGCGCTGCTCGCCGGCCACCCGCGCCAGGCGAAGGCGCGGCTCGGCGAGGAGATCGCGAGCTTCTTCCACGGCCGCGACGCCGGTCGCGCGGCGCGCGAAGGCTTCGATCGCCAGTTCCGCGACAAGGAGCTGCCGACCGACATCCCGAGCGTCGTCTATGGCAAGCCCTGGCCCGCCGAGGGACTCGCGCTCGCGGTGCTGCTGCGCGAAATCGGACTCTGCGCGAGCTCGTCGGAGGCGCGTCGCCTGATCGAGGGCGGCGGCGTCAAGCTCGACGGCGCGGTGGTCGCCGACGTCAACGCGCGCGTGCCGAGCCCGGCGGGGGAGCTGCTGCTCCAGGCCGGCAAGCGCAAGTTCGCGCGCGTCCGCGCGACCTGACGGCCGCGATCGGCGCTCAGTCGGCCCGCCGCAGCAGCGTCAACGGCGCGACGGGGAACGGGATGCGCGACCAGTGCGCCGACGGATCGGGGTTGTTGCCCCACGGGATGTCGGGCGCGTCGAGCGAGCCGCGCTGGTAGCGAGCGGCGGCGAGCGCGCGCTCGTACGCCGGCCAGTGCACCCAACCGACCGTGCGCCGCAACACGACCCAACGCGCGGGCGTCGCGGCCTCGACGCGGAAGCCGGCGACGCCGCCGCGCACCGGCACGTCGAGGTAAAACGCGAGCGGCAGGTCCTCGTAGTTCGCCAGGATCTCGTCGCCGTCGCGCAATTGGCCACGCAGGGAGTCGACGACCGCGCGGTTCGGATCGGGGACGCTCCGGAAGAGCTCGCTCGCGAGCACGTCGAGCTCCGAGCGAACGAAACGCCCGGGCGCGCACAGGTCGTCGAAGTCCGCGGAGAGAGCCCGCGAGAGCGGCGCCGCGAACAACGGGCTGACCACCGCGAGCGCGCAGAGTCCGGTCGCGAGCACGCCCGCGCGCCGCGGCAGCCAACGGCGGCCCGCCTCCCACGCGACGCACGCGGTGACCAGCGCACCGAGCGGCGCGAACGCGATCACGTAGCGCAGGAACGGATACGGGCTCGCGCGCACCATCCACGCGAGCTCGGCGAACACGACCGCGAGCGCGAGCGCGACCAGACGCCGCGTCGGGGCCTCGGCGCGTTTCGAGAACACCACCAGCGCGAGCGCCGCCGCCGCGAGCGTGAACGGCAGCACGTACTGGTTCGTGAAGAACGCCAATCCGCCGGCGCGCACCTCGAGCGGCGTGTCGGTCGGCCGCAGACGGTCCACGAGGTCGAAGTACAGCACCGACGGCAGGTAGAGCAGCCCGAGCACCGCGAACGTCGCGAGCGAAGCGAGCGCGCGCTTGCGATCGATCACCAGCGCGTCGACCGCGAACACCGCGAGCGCCGCGAACGGGCTGCCGAAGTCGAACTGGAACCACGCGAACGCGACCGCGACGAACACGGCCGCTCCGAATCGCGCGCCCTCGCGCCAACGCAGGTACGCGACGAACGTGGCGAGCGCGAAGCACGAGCTCGGCGCGTAGTAGCGACATTGGCGCACGTGCACGAACCAGAACGCGTCGAACGCGAGCACCGCCACCGCGAGCCACGCCGGCACCGTGCCGACCCGCCGAGCCAGCGCGGCGAAGAGCAGCGCCAACGCCGCCGCTCCACAGATCAGGAACGGCAGCCGCAGCACGAACTCGTCGGTGCCGCCGAGCGTGTGCGCGACGCCCGCGAGCAGGAACGAGCCCCACGGATGCCCGATCCACGTCGTGTCCGCCGCGAAGTCGCCGCGCGCGACGAGGTAGGGGATCGCGGTCTCGACCGACTTCATCGCCGCGCCGATCGCGGCTTCCTCGCCGGCGCGGAAGTCGTCCATGGTGACCAGGTTCTTCCCGTCCCACGCGAGCGGCCGGCCGTGCTCGACCAGGCTCTTGCCGAGCAGCGCGGTCGCCGCCTCGTCCTGCCAGAGCGCCCTGCGGCCCGCGCCGATCGAGAGCCACACGAGCGCGAGCGCGAAGACCAGCCACGGAGTCCGTCGACTCGGCTCGGCCGACGCTCGTCCGCTCTCGCTCCGTTCCACGCGGGGCGCGAGTCTAGCAGCGGAGTTCACGGCCCGCCGCAGCGACGCGCCGCCCGCTCGCGCCTCTCAGCGCTTCGCCGCGATCGCGTACGGGATCGTGACCTCGCCCTGGTCGTCGGTCTCGACGATCAAGGTGCCGGCGAGCTCGCCCTGCGCGCGGCTCGAGAGCCGGGCGCGCAGGCGCCAGCGCGGGCTCTTGCCGCTGTCGTCGGGCGTCGCGGGCTCGGCGTCGGCGACGATCAGGCCTTCGGCCGCTGCGTCGGGCTTGATCGCGAGCACGCGGAAGCGCTGGCCGGAGAGGTGCCCGAGGATCTCGACCTCGCTGGTCGTGCCTTCGTCGAGGCCGACGAACACCAAGCGCTCGGGTCGGATCTCGAAGTCCGGCACGCCGGTGCCGACGATCGGTACGCGCACGACCGGCCCGTTGCCTTCGCCGTGCGGCCCGGTGGTCGAGAGCTCGACGAAGCGGTCGATCGGTCCGCGCTCGACCGGCGCGGCGAGCTCGACGTCGAGCGTCCATTGATCGGGCACGACGCCCTCGTCCCAGCGAACGGTGGCGAGCACGCCGGGGCTCGCGCGCTCGACGCCGATCAGCTTGCGCCCGTCGACGTCCAGTCCGACGATCTTCGCCGAGCCGCGCGCGCCCTCGGACTCCGCGACGTCACCCAGGCGCAGCGTGCCCGGCACGGCGAGGAACGAGAGCTGCACGACCAGGTGCACCTCGATCGCGAGGAACGGATTGGTCGCGGAGTCGGTGGTCAACACCAAGCGCACGCGCTTGGTCGCGTTCTGCACCGGCACCAAGCGCGTGTCGGAGACGACGACGAGCTCGGCGACCGTGTCGGGCGGCACCACGAGCATCGGCTCGCCGTCCTTCTCGCCCTCGACGCGCGTGCCGTCGGCGGCGACGTACGCGATCGTCGCGGAGGTGCATGAGCAGCCGGCCTGGAGCTCGCGCACGGCGAGCGGTCGGCCCTCGGTGTTCTTCAGGCGCACCGTGCACTGCGCGGTCTCGCCGAACGGCACCACGCCCAGGTCGTAGTCCCAGGGCAACGCGGGATTCGGCGCGTCGACGATCTGGAAGCCGCCGGTCGTCGCGGGGTCGGTCGCGGCGCCGTTCGAAGCCGACGACACGGCAGCAGCCGCACCGGTCGCGGAGCCGCCGGGCTGCGTGCCCGAGTCGTTGCAAGCGACGCCCGACACGACCGCACCGAGCGCGAGCAAACCCGCGGCGAAGCGACCGAGCACGAGCGACGCGTGGAAGCCTGCCAGAGTTCCCATGCGGCGGTCCTTTGTACCCGCTGCGTCGCTTTCGGCAACCGAGTCCGCGGCTCTCGGCGTTGATCCCTGGCCGAAGAGCCCCAGAATGGTCGCCCATGAGCACCGCCCACTCCGCCACGTTCTCCCCGGTCGCGCCGAAGCACCTCTCCGATGACGCCGTCTGGAGCGCGGTCGACCACGAGCGCGGGCGGCAGGAAGCGCAGCTCGAGCTGATCGCCTCGGAGAACCACACCTCGCGCGAAGTGATCGCGGCGATGGGGACGGTGCTGACCAACAAGTACGCCGAGGGCTATCCCGCGAAGCGCTACTACGGCGGCTGCGAGTACGTCGACGTCGTCGAGAACCTCGCGATCGAGCGCGCGAAGCAGCTCTTCGGCGCGCCGCAAGCGAACGTGCAAGCGCACAGCGGCACGCAGGCGAACGTCGCCGCGCTGATGGCGATGGTCCAGGCGCGCGACAAGGTGCTCGCGATGTCGCTCGACCATGGCGGCCACCTGTCGCACGGCCACCCGAAGAACTTCTCGGGCATCTTCTACGAGTTCCACTCGTACGGCGTCGAGCAGGGCACCGAGCGCATCGACATGAACCGCGTGCGCGAGCAGGCGCTGGCGGTCCGGCCGAAGCTGATCCTCGCCGGCGCGTCCGCGTACCCGCGCACGATCGACTTCGCCGCGTTCCGCGCGATCGCCGACGAGGTCGGCGCGAAGCTCCTGGTCGACATGGCGCACATCGCAGGCCTGGTCGCGGGCGGCATGCACCCGAGCCCGGTGCCGCACGCGCACGTGACGACGATGACGACGCACAAGACGCTGCGCGGTCCGCGCGGCGGCCTGATCGTCTGCCACGACGACTTCATCAAGCCGATCAACAGCGCCGTGTTCCCCGGCGGCCAAGGCGGTCCGTTCATGCACGTGATCGCGGCGAAGGCGGTCGCGCTGCGCGAAGCGTCGCTGCCCAGCTTCGCCGACTACGCCAAGCGCGTCGTCGAGAACGCGCGCGTGCTCGCCGAGACGCTCGCGTCGCGCGGCTTGCGCATCGTCAGCGGCGGCACCGACAACCACCTGATGCTGGTCGACGTGCGGCCGATGAAGCTCACCGGCAAGGACGCCGAAGAGCTGCTCCACAAGGTCGACCTGACCTGCAACAAGAACCTGATCCCGTACGACACCAACCCGCCGTCGAAGGCGAGCGGCGTGCGCCTCGGCACTGCGGCGATCACCACGCGCGGCCTCGGCGTCGCGCACATGCGGCAGCTCGGCCACTGGATCGCCGACGTGCTCGCGAACCCGACCGACGACTCGGTGGCGAAGCGCGTCCGCGGCGAGGTCGCCGCCGTCGCGAAGCAGCACCCGATCTACACTTGAGCTCTCCGCGGCGCGCGACGCCGCCTTGGAACCGAACCGGGAGGATCCCCATGCGCCGGCGCATCGCTCCGATCGTGCTCTTGACCGCGCTCGCGGGCGCCTGCGGTTCCGGGGACGACCCGGGGGCCGGGAAAACCGAGAGCCCCAGTGAAGCCACGGCGCCGGCCGCGCCGTCGGCGAAGGCCCCCGACACCGACGGGCCGGCGTCGACGACGTCGGAGACCGTGCGGGCGATCCCCGCGGTTCCGATCTCACCTGCGGCGCAGCAGCCCGCCGAGCCCGGCAACGCGGCCGCGCCGGTCGATCCGCGCGCCGAGCGCTTGGCCGCGATCGAAAGCGAGTACGACGCCGCGAGGAACGCGTTCTTCGCCGCGTACCGTGCCGCGTTCGAGGGCAAGGACAACCCGACGCTGGAGGACCTGCAAGCCTTCCAAGCGGCGAATCCGGAGCCCGAGCTCGCGCCGTACGTCGCCCGCGCGAAAGCGCTGCTCGACGAGGACGCGACCGACGTCACCGCGTTGCGCGCGATCCAGTGGCTGATCGAGAACTCGCCGTCGCCCGACACGACCGCGCCGTGGGTCGCGGTGCTCGCGCAGCACCACGCGCAGCGACCGGAGCTCGCCGAGCTCTGCGACCTCTTGGTGCGCCAAGGCGAAGTCGCGTTCGTCGAACGCCTGCTCGCGGAGTCGCCGCACGTCGACGTGCGCGGTCGCGCCTGCATGGCGCTCGCCGACGGCCTGAAGCAGGACATCGAGCTCGCTCGCAACCTCGCCGAGGCGAACGAAGGCGACCTCGAGGGTTGGACGAGCTTCCTCGGCGCCGAACGCGTCGCTGCGTTGCGAAAGCTCGAGCCCGGCGAGCTCGAACGCAAGATCGAGAAGCTCTACGAGCGCGTCGTCGCCGAGTTCGCCGACATCAAGGTCGGCGCGGGCACCAAGCGAGAGACGACGCTCGGCGCGCGCGCCGGCGCGGAGCTCTTCGAGACCCGCAATCTCGCGGTCGGCAAGCCCGCGCCGGAGATCGAAGGCCAGGACCTCGACGGCGTCGCGTTCAAGCTCTCGGACTACCGAGGCAAGGTGGTTCTGCTCGACTTCTGGGGCCATTGGTGAGGCCCGTGCCGGGCGATGTACCCGCACGAGCGGTCGCTCGTGGAAAAGTACGCGGATCAGCCCTTCGCGATCGTCGGCGTCAACAGCGACGACGATCTCGCCGAGCTCGCGAAGGTGCGAGAGAAGGAGCGCATCACGTGGCGCTCGTTCTGGAACGGACCGCAGGGCACCCAGGGCCCGATCTCGAAGGCGTGGAACGTGCGCGGTTGGCCGACGCTCTACGTGATCGATGCCGCGGGCGTGATCCGCTACAAGTCGGTCGGCGCGAACGAGGATGCGCTCGACGCGATGCTCGCGAGCTTGCTCGCGCAGACCGAGCCGCCGGCCGCTCCGGTGAAGTAGTCGTTCGCGCGGGCGCGGCGCCGCAGAAGCGCGGCGATCGCGGCGCGGGATCGTGGAGGAACGCTCGACCGCGGGCGCGCTAGCGGCGCGCGTAGCCGAGGCTCTTCACCACCTCGAGGATCTCGCTCCAGTTCGGGAACGGGCGCGCGTGCTGGCGCTTGTACGCGTCGATCGCGGTGATGAACTCGATCACCTCCGCCGTCATCTCGTCCGGGCTCTGCGGCTTGGCCTCGAACTTCACCGGGGCGGGCTTCTTCGGAGCGGCGGTCTTCTTCTTGGGGCTCATCGCGATCGGGGGTGCGGAGCAAGGAGTCTGGCGCTCGGGCACACCTTTTCCCGAGGCGAGCCCGTCGATCGGCAGGCCGCCCCCGCGATCTCAAGCCAAACCCGCGCGGGAACTTCTTTCGAGCGATGCGAGCTTCCGAACGCCCGCGCCGAGGCGCGCGCGGCGACCGGCTAGAGCCGGCCGCCCTTCTTCAGCGCCGCCTCGACACGCGCGGTCGTCGGTCGCTCGATGATGCCGACCTCGGTGATGATCCCGCGGATCAAGCGCGCGGGCGTCACGTCGAACGCGGGGTTGTAGACCTTGACGCCGACCGGCGCGGTGCGCTTGCCGAAGCCCTCGGTGATCTCCTCGGCGCCGCGCTCCTCGATCGGGATCTGGTCGCCGTGCGCGATCTTCTCGTCGAACGTCGACAGCGGCGCGCAGACGTAGAACGGGATCCCGTGCTCCTTCGCGAGCACCGCGACCGAGTACGTGCCGATCTTGTTCGCGGTGTCTCCATTGCGCGCGATGCGGTCCGCGCCGACGAACACCGCGTCGATCCGGCCCTCGAACATCACGCGGCCCGCCATGTTGTCGGTGATCAACGTGACGTCGATCTTCGATTCGAAGAGCTCCCACGCGGTCAACCGCGCGCCCTGCAGCAGCGGACGGGTCTCGTCCGCGAAGACCTTGATCGTCTTGCCCTGGTCGCGCGCGACGTAGATCGGCGCGAGCGCCGTGCCGTAGTCCGCGGTCGCGAGCGCGCCGGCGTTGCAGTGGGTGAGCACCGTCGCGCCGTCCTTCAGGAGCTCCGCGCCGATCGCGCCGATCTTCCGGCAGATCTCGCCGTCCTCGCGCCAGATACGCTGCGCCTCGTCGAACAGGCCGTCGACGATCTCCTTGCCGCTCTTCTTCGCGGCGTGATCGCGCGTCGCGCGCGCTTGCATCCGCTCGAGCGCCCAGAAGAGGTTGACCGCGGTCGGCCGCGCGCGCGCGAGCCACGCGCACGTCTCCTTCGTCCGTCCGAGCACGTCGTCCGCTTGCTTGTCGGCGTGCGCCTGGATGCCGAGCAGCACCCCGAAGCCGGCGGCGACGCCAATCGCCGGCGCGCCGCGCACGGCGAGCCGCTTGATCGCGTCGAACATCTGCTCGACGGTCTTCAGGTCGAGGATCTTCGTCTCGGTCGGGAGGAGCGTCTGATCGATGATGCGGGCGAAGCCGGGACGGCTGCCTTCCCAGTGGATGGTGTCGACGGTCATGGGATTTTCGGAGATGGGGGAGAGAAAGAGCGCGAGGTGTCGGCGCTAATCGAGCTTGGACTGGAGCGCGGCGTCCTTCTCCGCGACCTTCTTCGCCATGTCGGCGCGATGCTGGGCAAGCTTCGGCGCGAGCTCGGGGTGCGCGAGCGCCAGGATGCGCAGCGCGAACAACGCCGCGTTCTGCGGACCGCCGCCGCCGACCGCGACCGAGGCGACCGGCACGCCGCCGGGCATCTGGACGGTCGAGAGCAGCGCGTCGAGGCCGCCGAGCGGCGGGTTGTCGATCGGGATGCCGATCACCGGCAGGTCCGTGTGCGCCGCGACGACGCCGGCGAGGTGCGCCGCGCCGCCCGCGGCGCAGATCAGCACCTCGACGCCGCGCGCGGGCGCGCCTTCGACGAACTCGACGACTTGCTTCGGCGTGCGGTGCGCGGAGAGCACGCGCGCCTCGACGGCGACGCCGTGCTTCTTCAACTCCGCCGCGCAGGGTTGCAGTCGGCTCCAGTCGGAGTCCGAGCCCATCAGGATCGCGACCTTCATGCGCTCACTCCCGCCGGCAGTCGGCCGGTGATCTTCTTGCAGATCTCGAGGTACTTCGACGCGGTCCGTTCGACGACTTCCTGAGACAGCGTCGGCGCGGGGTACTGCTTGTTCCAGTCGAGCGTCTCGAGCCAGTCGCGCAGGATCTGCTTGTCGTAGCTCGGCGGGTTCTGCCCGGGGACGACGCGGTCGGCCGGCCAGAAGCGCGACGAATCGGGCGTCAGCGCTTCGTCGATCAAGATCACCTTGTCGCGCCAGACGCCGAACTCGAACTTGGTGTCGGCGAGCAGAATGCCGTGGCGCGCGAGCACGTCGCCCGCGCGCTTGAACAGCGCGATCGACGCGTTCGCGCAGGGCTCGTAGATCGCGGCGCCGACGCGCGCCTTCGCTTCGGCGGGCGTGATCGGCAGGTCGTGGCCGCTCTCTTCCTTGGTCGTCGGCGTCAGGATCGGTTCGGGCAAGCGCGAGGAGTTCTGCAGGCCGGCGGGCAACGGCACGCCGCAGACGCTCTGCACCTTCTGGTACTCCTTCCAACCCGAGCCCGCGAGGTAGCCGCGCACGACCCACTCGACGGTGGTCGGCTTCGCACGGCGCACGACCATCACGCGGCCGCGCAGCCGATCGCGCCACTCGCGCGGCAGCGCGGCGACGTCGTCGACCGAGGTGCTGATCAAGTGGTTCTCGATCACGTCGCGCGTCACCTCGAACCAGTACGCGGTGATCGCGGTCAGCACCAAGCCCTTGTGGGGGATGCCCTCGTTCATCACGACGTCGAACGCGGAGACGCGATCGCTCGTGACGAAGAGCAGCCGCTCCGCGTCGATCTCGTAGATGTCGCGCACCTTGCCGGAAGCGATCCACTTCACGCCGGGGATCTCTCGCTCGCGGCCCAGATAGGTCGTTTGGACGGTCATGGGGCTCGGGTTCCTCGTGGGGGTCGCGGAGTATGACCACGTCGACGCGGAGCTACAATCGCGGGCCGCGACGAAGGCGACCGACGTGCACGCAGGACCCCAAGGCCCGACGGGATTCACGCGCGCGTCGCGTGTCGCAGGCCGCTTGCGCGCGCCGGGCTCGAAATCATTGGCGCAACGAGCGCTCGTAGCCGCCGCGCTCGCCGACGGCTCGACGCGGATCGCGGGACTGCCCGGAGGCGACGACGTCGCGCGGGCACTCGCGCTGATCGAGGCGTGCGGAGCCTCGGTCGTGCGACTCGCGCCGGCGGCGGTGCGCGTCGACGGTCGGCCACCGGGTCCGGGGCGCGGCCTCGCGCCGCGCGAGCCGCTCGAGCTCGGTGAATCGGGCACGCTCGCTCGCTTCGCGCTCGCCGTGCGCGGTCTCTGCGCGTCGACCGAGCGTTGGATCGAGCTGCGGGCGTCCGGCACGCTCGCACGGCGCCGCTCCGACGCGCTGATCGACGCGCTCGCGGCGAGCGGCGTCGAGTTCGAAACGCGGACGTTCCCGGTGCGCTTGCGTCCGCTCGGACCGGCGACGCGGATCGACCTGGTCGCGCCGCGCTCGAGCCAAGAGCTCAGCGGTCTGCTGATCGCGCTCGCCGCGTATCCCGACGAGAACCTGGTCGCCGTGCGCGGCGCGGTGCCGAGCCGGCCCTACGTCGCGATGACGCGCGGCGTGCTCGCGCGCTTCGGTGCGCGCGTGGACGAGCGCGCCGGCGAAGGCATGAGCGACGGCACGAGCGAGTTCACGGTCAAGGGCCCGCTGCGCGCGCCGGACGTGCCATTCGAGATCGAGCCCGACGCGTCGCTCGCCGCGGTCGCGCTGTGCGCCGCGTGCATCGGCGGCGGCGAGCTCGTCGCATCCGGCCTGACGCGCGCGAGCTTGCAAGGCGACGTGCGCATCGTCGAGCACCTCGCGGCGTTCGGTTGCGACGCGGGCTTCGCGGCGGACGGGCTGTTCGCGCGCGGCAAGCCGAAGCGCGGCGCGCGGCTCGACCTTTCGGGCGAGCCCGACCTCGCGCCGCCGCTGGTCGCGCTCGCCGCCGCCGCTTTGCTCGCCGACGGCGACGCGCGGAGCGAGTTCGTCGGGCTGGGCACGCTGCCGGGCAAGGAGAGCTCTCGCATCGACGTGCTCGCGCGCGGGCTCACCGCGCTCGGCTTCGAAGTCGACGCGACGCCTACGTCCTTGCGCCTACTCGCCGCGCCGCACGAGACGCAGCCCGCGCGCCTCGACGCGCACGGCGATCACCGGATGGCGTTCGCGTTCGCACTGCTGGGCATGGCGTGCGACGGCGTCGAGGTCGACGACGGCGTTTCGGTCGCGAAATCCTGGCCGGGCTTCTGGCGCGAGCTCACCGAGCTCGGCGCCGTCCCGATCGCGCTCAAGTAAGCACCCGTCGGCTACCGATCGGCGGCGGGCACGCTATCCTCGCCCCGATGGTCCCTTCACTCGCCACTCCCAGAGGTCCCGTGCTCGTCGCCGGCGGCGCGGGTTACATCGGCGCGGTCACCGTGCGTCTCTTCCGCACGCTCGGCGTCGAGACGATCGTGCTCGACAACCTGTCGACCGGTCACGTGTCCGCCGTCCAGGGCACGTTCGAGAAGGTCGACCTCGGCGATCGCGCCGCGCTCTCGCGCGTGTTCGCGGAGCACCGGCCCAGCGCGGTCGTCCACTTCGCCGCGAAGACGTACGTCGGCGAGTCCGTGAAGGAGCCCTCGAAGTACTACCGCGAGAACGTCCACTACACGTGGAACCTGCTCGAGGCGATGCACGAGTTCGGCTGCCGCGACATCGTGTTCTCGTCGACGTGCGCGACCTACGGCAATCCGATCCAGGTGCCGATCGACGAAACGCACCCGCAGAATCCGATCTCGCCGTACGGGCGCACCAAGCTCCACATGGAGCACATGATGGAGGACTACAGCCGCGCGTACGGGTTGCGGTTCTGCGCGCTGCGCTACTTCAACGCCGCGGGCGCGTCGCGCGACGGCACGCTCGGCGAGGTGCACGAGCCCGAGACCCACTTGATCCCGCTGGTGCTGCAGGTCGCCGCGGGCACGCGCTCCGACATCGCTGTCTTCGGCAACGACTACCCGACCAAGGACGGCACCTGCATCCGCGACTACATCCACGTCGAGGACCTCGCGGACGCGCACGTGCGCGCGCTCGCGAAGCTGCAGGGCGGCACCGAGCGCTTGTTCTGCAACCTCGGCACCGGCACCGGCTTCAGCGTGCTCGACGTGATCCACACCGCGCACAAGGTCACCGGCCACAAGATCCCGGCGCGCGTGGTCGCGCGGCGCGAAGGCGATCCGCCGGTGCTGGTCAGCGGCGGCACGCGCGCGTTCGACGAGCTAGGTTGGAAGCCGCAGCGCACCGCGCTCGCCGACATCATCGGCGACGCGTGGACCTTCCTCCAAAAGCACCCGCGCGGCTACTGAGGCCTCACGCGTCTCGCGCGCGAGGCCTCGTGACTCGAGCCGCCGACGACGCCGCGCGCGTCACGGCGCAAACGTCACCGCGACGGCGTTGGTCATGTTCGCGTGGCCGCCGCACGGCCCGTTGAGGTCGCGGAACCAGACCTGGTAGTAGGCGGTCGCGCCCGGCGCGATCGAGGTGCCGGGAAAGCTCGTCCAGTCGACGACGGAGGAGCACAGCGACTTCTGGTCGAGGCGCTTCAACGTGCCGGCGAGGCCCTTCAACCCGTCGCCGAACGGAGTGCCGAGGCCGCCGTTCGCGGGTTGGGCCGCGGAGAACAGCACCGAGAGGTGGCCGACGGGCGCGCCCTCGCTGCGCAGGTGGAAGTTCACGTCGGAGAGCGACGCCGAGCCCAGGGCGCGCAAGCTCGCGCCGGAGCCCGTCGACGTCGCGCACCCCTGTCCCGCGCCGCCGACGTTGCCGCACGGGCACGCCGCGCCGGTGCCGTCGCCGAGAGCGAGCACCGTGCCGATGAACTGCGGCGCATCGTCGACGGCGACCTGCACCCGCCCCGCGAAGTCCGAGGCGTTCGGGATCCCGAGCAACAGATCGCCGCGGCCGTCGCCGTCGCGATCGGACGACGCGGCGAACCCGGACACGCCGCCGCGGCGGAGCGCGAACAGGCTCGTGCCGGCGACGCCGCGGACGATCTCGATCCATCCGATCGCGTCCTGCACCGCGAGGTCGGCGAGGCCGTCGCCGTCGCGGTCGTCGACCAGCGCGAGTCCGGTGCTCCAGTACACCCACCCGCACCCAGGGCCGCTGGGCGTGAACGTCGAGAGCGGCGCGCCGTTCGCGCCCGAGAACGACCTCGCCACGTTGCCGAACGGGTCGCCGAGCACGAGGTCGCCGATCCCGTCGCCGTCGAGGTCCTTGCCGCCGGCGAGGCTGACCTGGACGCTCGCGGTCGCGATCGGACCGACCGAGTAGAGCGCTTGGCCGGTCGCGCCCGAGATCGTCTGCAACCGGATGGGGAACGAGCCGCCGATCGCCGCGACGTCGACGACGCCGTCGCCGTCGAGATCACCCGCGGCGACCGCGCGCGTGCCCAACGTCTCGAACTGGCCCGATCCGTTGAACTGCCACAGCGTCGAGCCGTCGAAACCCGACACCGCGCGCACCGCTCCGACGCTCGTCACGGAGCCCGCGTCGACGCCGGGCACGCCGACGAACAGATCCGCGCGTCCGTCGCCATCGAGGTCGCCCGCCGCGGCGACCGACATGCCGAGCAGCTCGTCCCCGACGCCGCCGGAGAGCTGCAGGAGCAGCGCTCCGCTCGTCGACGAGAACACGCGCACGAACCCGGCGTTGACCACGGACGCGCTGGACTCGAACGGCGTCGACACCGCGAAGTCGGGCGCGCCGTCGCCGTCGACGTCGCCGAGCGCGTGCACCGCGTTGCCGAAGCCCATGTACGAGCCGGTCGAGGGTCCGACGACCGCCGCGAGCGTCGCGCCGGTCGCGCCGGAGAGCACCTTGGCTCCGCCGAGCGACGTGAAGTCGTAACCGGGCGTTCCGGCGAGCACCTCGGGCACGCCGTCGCCGTCGACGTCGCCGAGTTCGGCGACCGACGTGCCGAGCCGGTCGTGCGCGGCGCCGTCGACCGAGAAGACGACCGTCTGGGCCTGGGAGAGCGAAGCAACCGCGAGTGCGCAGCAGAACGTCGAGACACGAAGGAGTCGGGTCATGATGTGAGTCGCGCCGGGAAGCGCGCGATCAGTGGGTCGAGGAATCCGGAGCTCGTTCGCTCGTCTCCGATCGTCTCCGTGCGCCGAGCCTACGCGACGGCGCGGTTTCCAGGTAGGCTCGGCGCCACTGACACGATGCTCCGGCGCGGCCTGATCTTCCTTCCGCTCGTCTGGGTCGCCGCGGTCTCCGGTGGAAGCGGGGGGCTCGGCGTCGGGGGCGTTCCAGAATCGCGCAGCGCGCCAGAGGCACTGCATGCCTCGATCGGCCCGAGTTCCCCTGGCGCCGGCACCGCCGTCGAGGAACCGCGCGCGTGGAAGGAAGCGTACGCGACGATCCTGACCGCGGATCTGCAGTCGCACGAGGTCGCGCTCGCGAGTCCCGAGCTCGAAGGCCGCAACACGCCGAGCGCCGGGCTCGCGCGCGCCGCCGAGTACATCGAACGGCACTTCCGCGACGCCGGGCTCGAGCCGTTGCCGTCCGCGTCGACCGGCACCGGCGCGTCGGACGCGAGCTTCCGTTGGACGTACACGCGGATGATCCAACGCGCGGAGCCCGAGGGTTGCGCGCTGACGCTCGAGGTGACCGGCGGCGAGCCGAAGACTTTTGCGCTCGGCACCGACTTCGTGCCGGTGGTCGGCGCGGATGGCCGCGGCGACGGACCGTTGCTCTTCTGCGGCTACGGGATCAACGCGCCGAAGGAGCGCTGGGAAGAGGTCAAGGGCAAGGCGTTCAAGGGCGCGATCGCGATGCTCGTCGAGAGCGAGCCGCGCCACGCGAAGCTCTTCGACGGACCGGAGATCACGCGCGAGGCGGAGCTGTACGAGAAGCTCGGCGACCTCGCGGCGGCCGGTGTCGACGGCGTGATCGTCGTCCGTCGGCCGCCGGAACGGCCCGCGAAACCGAAGTTCGGTCCGCGCCCGGAGCCCGTGCCGCTGTCGCTGCGCTCCGATTGGGCGAGCTGGAACGACGGACGCACCTTCCAGACGCCGTCGCCGCCCGAGGGACTGCCGCCGACCGTCGAGGTGACTCCGGAGGTCGCCGCGGCGCTGCTCGGCCAGGACGTGCTCGAGCTCGCCGCGAAGATCGACAAGCTCGGCAAGAGCCAGCAGCTCGCGCCGAAGGGTCGCACGGTGCGGCTCGCTGCCGCGACCAAGGCGGTCGAGACCGAGCTCGAGAACGTGGTCGGCATCGTCCGCGGGACCGACGAGGCGCTCGCGCGCGAGTACGTCGTGCTCGGCGCGCACTACGACCACATCGGCGTCGACTCGGCGGGCCGGATCGGCTGCGGCGCGGACGACAACGCGTCCGGCACCGCGGCCCTGATCGAGCTCGCGCAGGCGTTCGCGGTCGCGCCGCCGAGGCGCTCGGTGCTCTGCATCGCGTTCTCGGGCGAGGAGCACGGGCTCTGGGGCTCGCAGGCGTTCTGCCAGCGCCCGCCGCTCGCCCCGGAGAGCTTCACCGCGATGATCAACATGGACATGCTCGGCCGCGGCGAGCCGGAAGAGGTCGCGGTGCTCGGGATCCCGCAGAACCCGGAGCTCGAGAAGGTCCTGAACCGCGCGAAGGCGCTCTCGAAGACCGGCGTCACCAAGTTGATCGTTCGGCAGGGGGAGGAGCTCTTCCAGCGCTCCGACCACTTCTCGTTCCACCAGATCGGCGTGCCGGTGCTCTTCTTCTTCGAGGGTCTGCCGATCGAGAAGAACAAGGACTACCACACGTGGCGCGACACGATCGAAGCGCTCGACTTCGACAAGCTGACGCGCTCGACGCGCCTCGTGTTCAACAGCGCGTGGCTGCTCGCGAACGACGACGACCGCCCGCCGAAGCCGCGCTGACCGACCGCGCGCGTACGCCGTCAAAGCTCTCGACTCGCGCGCCGCGTTCGGCAGAATCGTGGGCACTCGGACCGCGCACGCGATGACGCACGAACAAACCCCGCCGCGCAATCGGCGTTCGCCTCGGCTCTTCCTCCTCCTCGCCGCGAACGCCGCCGCCGCGTTCTGGCTCTGGCAGCTCTTCACGCCTGTCGAAGGCGCGGGGAGCGGACCGCTCGAGGAGGACGCGGTGCAGACGGCGGCCGTCGACGAGCTCGCGCGGCCCGTCGAGCGCGCCGCGCTGCTCTCGCCCGAGCTGCGGCGCGGCCTCGAGTCGCGCGTGCACGAGCTCGCGAGCGCGGCGCTCGAGTCCGCCCGCAAGAAATCGCGCGGCAAGGTCGGGCCGGGCAATGCAACGGTCGCCGTGCACGTGCGCCCGCTCGGCGGCAGCGAGTCGGACGCGTTCGGGCTCGACGCCGATCTGCCGCTGAAGCCCGCCTCGAACATGAAGCTCGTCACCACCGCGGCGGCGCTCGCGCTGCTCGGACCGGACTGGAGCTTCGAGACCCGCGCCGAGGCGGCGGGACCGATCCAAGACGGCGTGCTCGCGGGCGACCTCGTGCTGCGCGCGGCGGGCGATCCGCTCTACGATCGCGACGCGAAGGGCAGCGTCGAGCGCCTGCTCGCGCCGTTCTGCGAAGAGCTGCTGCGCTCCGGCATCCGCGAGATCCGCGGCGACCTGGTGCTCGACGAAGGCACGTTCGCGGCGCCCGCGCCGGGTCCCGCGTGGCCGAGCTCGAACGAGCATTGGCAGGAGCACTGCGCGCTCGCCGCCGGCTTCACGGTCAACCGCGGTTGCCTGACCGTCGCGGTGTCGCCGGGCTCGGTCGGCGGTCCGGCGCGGGTCGGCATCGAGCCCGCGGGTTTCGACCTCGCGCGCACGATCGACGTCGACACGGTCTCGTCGGGCAAGCTCGAGGTGCACTTCCAAGCGCGCGACGGACGCTTCTCCGTGCGCGGCCACGTTCCGGCGCGCACCAGCGAGTGGAGCGACTCGTGCACGCATCCCGATCCGGTCGCGCTGTTCGGCGCGGTGCTCTCGCACGAGCTCCAGCGCCACGGCATCCGCGTCGGCGGCGGCGTGCGGCGCGAGCGCGGCGCGAACGGCGGTCCGACGGTCGCGCGTATCGTCTCGCCGCTCGCGAACTACCTCGCGGCGATCAACACCGACTCGAACAACGCGTGCGCCGACCAACTGTTCCTCGCGACCGCGCTCGCCGTCCGCGGCGAAGCGACGCGCGAAGCCGGCGCCGAAGCGACCGCGCGCGCTCTCTCCGCGCTCGGCGTCTCGACCGAGGGGTTGGTGCAAGTCGACGGCTCCGGCCTCTCTCGCGACGATCGCATCAGCGCGCGCCAGCTCACCGCGTTGCTCGAAGCCGTGCTCTCGCGCGACGCGCGCACCGCCGAGCTGTTCATCGACTCGCTCGCGGTCGCGGGGGAGAGCGGCACGCTCGACGACCGCTTGAAGCACTCGGATGCGCGGGGTCGCGTGCGAGCGAAGACCGGCTTCATCGGAGGCACCAGCGCGCTGTCCGGCATCGCGGAGGCGCACGACGGCCGCGTGTACGTGTTCTCGATCCTGGTCGACTACCCGCGCTTCGAGGGGCTCAACACCTCGGTGTGGAAGCCGATGCAGGACGACGTCTGCGAGCTCCTGGTCGGAGCCGGCTCGTGAGCCTCGACGCCGCCGAACGCGCCGCCGCGCTGGAGGTCGCGCTCCAGGCCGCGCGCGACGCCGGCGCGGTGCTGATGGAGCATTTCGGCCACCTGACGGCGTCGCAGATCGGCGCGAAGGACGTCGCGCGCGACCTGGTGACCGCCGCCGACCTCGCGTCCGAGCGCTTGATCGTCTCGCGGCTGCGCGCGCGCTTCCCCGAGCACGAGATCGAGGCCGAGGAAGAGGTTCGCGACGCGGCGCGCGGCGGCGCGCGGTGGTTCCTCGATCCGCTCGACGGCACGATCAACTTCGTGCACGGGCTTCCGGCGTTCGCCGTGTCGCTCGGGCTGTACGCCGACGGCGTGCCGGAGGTCGGCGTCGTGCACGCGCCGCGCCTGGGCGAGACGTTCTGGGCGGTGCGCGGCGGCGGCGCGTTCCTCGACGGCAAGCGTCTCGCGGTCTCGCGCGCGACGACGCTCGGCGAGTCGATCGTCGCAACCGGCTTCCCGTACAAGCGCAACGAGCTGCGCGCCGCGGGCCGCGCCGACAACCTCGAGAACTTCGGCCGCGTCTACTACGAGGTGCGCGGCCTGCGCCGGATGGGCTCGGCGGCGATCGACCTCGCGTACGTCGCGGCGGGTCGCTTCGACGGCTACTGGGAGCTCTACCTCTCGCCGCACGACGTCGCCGCGGGCGCGCTGCTCGTGCTCGAAGCCGGCGGCGAAGTCACCGATTTCGCGGGCGGCGGCGATTGGTTGCGCGGTCAAAGTCTGGTCGCCGGCGGCCCCGCGGTCGCGGCACGCTTGCGCGAGCGCGTCCGGTGCTGAGCCGCAGCTCTTAGCAGGTACGAGGGGGCCCCCTTTGCGCCCCCGGAGGCCCGTGGTAGGCTGGCCCTTCACCCTGGGCCTGCGCAGACCCTCGGGAAGCCTCCGAATACCCCCTTTGGACTCCGCTAAGTTCCGTTTTCCCAATACTTTAGCGCGAATCTCATGAACCGTGCCTCGATCCGGATCCGAGGCGCCCGGCAGAACAACCTGCGCGGCGTCTCGGTCGACGTGCCGCGCGATCGCCTGACGGTGATCACGGGGGTGTCGGGATCGGGCAAGTCGTCGCTCGCGTTCGACACGCTGTTCCGGGAGGGCGAGCGGCGGTTCCTGCAGACGCTGTCGGCGTACGCGCGCCAGTTCCTCGGACGGCTCGAGAAGCCCGACGTCGAGAGCATCGAGGGGCTCTCGCCTGCGATCGCGGTCGACCAGAAGACCGCGCCGCGCGGAGCGCGCTCGACCGTCGGCACGCTGACCGAGATCACCGACCACTTGCGCGTGCTCTTCGCGCGCGCGGGCACGGCACATTGCCCGAAGTGCAATCTGCCGATCCAGGGCCAGACGCAAGAGGAGATCCAGCGCCAGATCCTCGGCGAGTTCGCGGGCGACGCGGTGCTCGTGCTCGCGCCGCAGATCCGCGACCGCAAGGGCAGCCATCGCGCGCTCTTCGTCGAGCTCCAGCAGCGCGGCTTCGTCCGCGCGCGCGTCGACGGCGACGTGCAGCGCATCGAGGACGTCGGCGAGCTCGCTCGCTACGAACGCCACTCGATCGAAGTCGTCGTCGACCGACTTCGACCGGATCCCGCGGACGTCACGCGCTTGCGCGAGGCGCTGGCGCAGGCTCTCGAGCTCGGCAAGGGTGAAGCGATCGTCGCCGGCACCAAGAGCGAGCGGACGTATTCGACCAGCCGCGCTTGCGCCGGCTGCGGCGCCGACGTGCCGCCGCTCGAGCCGCGGCTCTTCTCGTTCAACTCACCGCACGGCGCCTGTCCGACCTGCCAGGGGCTCGGCGTCGAGAAGCGCGTCACCGAAGCGCGCCTGGTCGTCGACCCGAAGCTCTCGATCCGCGAAGGCGCGCTCGCGGTCACCCGCAAGTCGGGCGGCGCGTGGCTCTATCCGAAGGTCGAGTTCCGCTTCCTCGAGCAGATCGCGAAGTCGCACGGCTTCGACCTCGACACGCCGTGGAAGGACCTCTCGCGGCCCGCGAAGAAGATCCTGCTCCACGGCACCGGCGAGGAGCGCTTCGAGGACACCGCGTCGTGGGCGGGGGAGAAGTTCCAGGGCTCGGTGAAGTGGCAGCGCCGCTTCCGCGGCGTGATCCCGGCGATCGAGAAAGCTCGCGCCAGCGGCAACGCGCAAGCGAACAAGTACCTGGTCGAATCGAATTGCCGCGATTGCGGCGGCTCGCGACTGAAGCCTGCCGCGCGCGCGGTGCGCTACGCGGGCACGACGATCGACGCGCTGCAAGGCTTGCCGATCCGCGAGTTCGCGGCCGCGGTGCGCGCGCTGAAGCCCGCCGCGCGAGAAGAACGCATCGGCCGCGACTTGGTCTCGGAGATCCTGCGCCGCGCCGACTTCCTCGATCGCGTCGGCCTCGAGTACCTGACGCTCGCGCGCGCCGCGGACACGCTCTCCGGAGGCGAAGCGCAGCGCATCCGACTCGCCGCGCAGCTCGCGAGCGGACTCCAGGGCGTGCTGTACGTCCTCGACGAGCCGTCGATCGGCCTGCATGCGCGCGACCACGGTCGGCTGCTCGGCGCGCTCGAGCGCCTGCGCGACGGCGGCAACACCGTCGTCGTCGTCGAGCACGACGAAGCGACCTTGCGCGCCGCCGACTGGGTGATCGACGTCGGACCGCTCGCCGGCAAGAAGGGCGGCGAGATCGTCGCGCAGGGGCCGCCCGCGAAGATCGCTCGCGGCAACTCGCCGACGGCGCGCTTCCTGCGCGGCGAGCTCGCACTGCCCGCGCCGAAGGAGCGCCGCAAGGGCAACGGCAAGACGCTCGCGATCCGCGGCGCGCGCGCGTTCAACCTGAAGAACGTCGACGTCGAGCTGCCGCTCGGCACGTTCACCGTGATCGCCGGCGTCAGCGGCTCGGGCAAGTCGACGCTGATCAACCGGATCCTGTTGCCCGCGGTGCTGAAGCACCTCGAGCGCGAGGGGCCGGACGCGCTGGAGCACGACGCGATCGAGGGTCTCGCGCACGTCGACGACCTGGTCGCCGTCGACGCCGCGCCGATCGGCCGCACGCCGCGCTCGAATCCGGCGACGTACACCGACGCGCTGACGGTGATCCGCGACCTCTTCGCGACCTTGCCCGAAGCGACGATGCGCGGCTACTCGAAGTCGCGCTTCTCGTTCAACGTCGAGGGCGGCCGCTGCGAGGCGTGCGGCGGCGCGGGCGCGCAGCTCGTCGAGCTGCAGTTCCTCGCGCCGGTGACCGTCCCGTGCGACGAGTGCGGCGGCGAGCGCTTCCAAGCGGAGACGCTCGAGGTCCGCTATCGCGACAAGTCGATCGCCGACGTGCTCGCGATGACCGTCGACGACGCGTTCGAGCTCTTCAAGGACCATCCGTTGGTCAAGAAGCCGCTCGAGACGATGATCGAGATCGGCCTCGGCTACCTGACGCTCGGCCAACCGTCGACGACGCTCTCCGGCGGCGAAGCGCAGCGCCTGAAGCTCGCGCTGCAGCTCAAGAAGACGCCGAAGAACCACACGCTGTACCTGCTCGACGAGCCGACGACCGGCCTGCACCAGGCGGACGTGCAGAAGCTCGTCGGCGCGCTGCAGACCTTGGTCGATCGCGGACACACCGTCGTCGTGATCGAGCACAACCTCGACGTCGTGCGCGCGGCGGACCACGTGATCGAGCTCGGCCCCGAAGGCGGCGCGAACGGCGGGGAGCTGCTCGCCGCGGGGACGCCGGAGACGCTCGAACGCGTCAAGCGCTCGCCGACCGGCGAGGCGCTGCGCGAGCTAGGCACGCAGCGCGCGAAGAAGGTCCGTGACGGCGAGAGCGACGAGCTCGTCGCCGCGATCCCGAACACGATCGAGATCGTCGGTGCGCGCACGCACAACCTCCAGAACGTCAGCGTCTCGATCCCGCGCGACAAGCTGACCGTGATCACCGGCCCGAGCGGCTCGGGCAAGAGCTCGCTCGCGCTCGACACGATCTACGCGGAGGGCCGCCGGCGGTTCGTCGAGTCGCTCTCGACCTACGCGCGCCAGTTCCTCGGCAGCGGCGATCGTCCGCCGGTCGAGCGGATCACCGGGCTCGGGCCGTCGGTCGCCGTCGAAGCGGGCACGTCGCGCGGGCATCCGCGCTCGACCGTCGCGACGACGACCGAGATCCACGATCACCTGCGCGTGCTCTACGCGCGCGCCGCGGAAGTGCGCTGCCCGACGCACGGCATCGCGCTCGAGGCGAAGGATCCGGGCTCGATCGCCAAGGCGGTCGTGCAACACTTCGGCGACAAGGCGGGCAAGAAGGGCTGGGTCGTCGCGCCGATCTTCGTGCCCGGCCACCAGGAGTCCGACGATCCGAACGCGGCGTTCGCCGAAGCGGTGGTCGCGTGGCGCGCCGCGGGCTACGTGCGCGCGTTGGTCGACGGCGTCGAGGTGCGCCTCGACGCGGAGCTCCCGAAGCTCGCGACCGGCGCCCGCGTCGACCTGGTGATCGACCGCATGGCGTTCGGCAAGGAGTCGCGCACGCGCCTCGCGGAGGCGGCGGAGCAAGCGGCGTCGATCGAAGGCGGGCGCGTCAGCGTGCTCGCGCAGGACGGCGAACGCCTGGAGTTCAGCACCCAGGGCGCGTGCCCGACGTGCGGCTTCCGGCTCGAGCACAAGCTCGATCCGCGTCACTACTCGTTCAACACGCACGCCGGCGCGTGCTCGGAGTGCGACGGGCTCGGCACGCGCGTCAGCTGCGAGCCCGAGCTCCTGATCGCGCACCCCGAGCTCCCGTTGGTCGACGGCGCGATCTCGGGCAAGCTCGGCACGTACCTGACCAAGGGCAAGGGCTACTACGAGTTCCTCTTGCGCGAGGTCGCTCGCCAACACCGCATCGCGATCGAGAAGCCGTTCGAGAGCCTGAGCGCCGACGCCCGCGCGCTGCTCGTCCGCGGCACCGGCGCGAAGCCGCTCTACAAGGTGACGATCGAGAAGAGCTGGGCGACCGCGGAGATCCAGGAGAACTTCACCGCGCCGTGGCCGGGTCTCGCCGGACACATCGACGCGTGGCACAAGAAGACCGAGGACCCCGAGTGGGCCGCGTTGCTCGAGAAGGTGATGGTCGCGCAGCGTTGCGACGCGTGCCAGGGCGAGCGCCTGCGTCCCGAGGCGCGCGCGGCGGTGCTCGGCGGCGCGCGGTTGCCCGAGGTGCTCGCGAAGTCGGTCGAGCGCTCGCTCGAGTGGCTCGGCACGGTCGAGCTCGACGAAGCCGCGCTCGCGGCGGTCGGGCCGGTGCTCGCCGAGCTGCGCTCGCGCCTCGCGCTGCTCGAGCGCGTCGGCCTCGGCTACCTGACGCTCGATCGCGCGACGTCGACGCTCTCCGGCGGCGAGGCCAGGCGCGTGCGCTTGTCGGCGAGCCTCGGTTCGAAGCTCTCCGGCGTCTGCTACGTGCTCGACGAGCCGACCGTCGGCCTACACCCCGGCGACGTCGACAAGCTGACCGGCGCGTTGCTCGACTTGCGCGACGGCGGCAACACGGTGATCGTCGTCGAGCACGACGAGAGCTTGATGCGCCGCGCGGATTGCATCGTCGACCTCGGACCGCGCGGCGGGCGAGCCGGCGGGAGGATCATGGCGGTCGCGAGCCCGAAGGAGCTGCTGAAGCACCCCGATTCGCCGACCGCGAAGGCGCTGCGCGGCGAGTACGCGCTGGTGCGCGAGCCTCGGCCGGCGCGCGAGGGCGGCAAGCTCGGCATCCACGGGGCGAAGCTCTTCAACCTGAAGGGCGTCGACTTCCACGCGCGCTTCGGCGAGCTCGTCGGCGTGTGCGGACCGAGCGGCTCGGGCAAGAGCACGCTGATCCTCGACACGCTGGTGCCCGCGTTGAAGGGCGAGCGTCCCGAGGGACGCTGGGAGCGCTCGGACCTGCCGCGCGGCCGCGGGTTCCGCACGGTGGTCGCCGACGCGTCGCCGCTCGGCCGCACGCCGGCGAGCACGCCGGCAACGTACACCGGGTTGCTCGAAGTGCTGCGCGAGCTCTTCGCGAAGACGCCCGAGGCGCGGATGGCGGGCTTCACGCCGTCGCACTTCTCGTTCAACTCGACCAAGGGCCGTTGCCAGGCTTGCGAAGGCCGCGGCGCGACGCTGGTCGAGATGCAGTTCCTGCCGGACCTCTGGCTGCCGTGCGAGGAGTGCGGCGGACGCCGCTACGCGCCCGAGGTGCTCGAGGTGCGCTGGCGCGCGAAGTCGATCGCGGACGTGCTCGACCTGACGATCGAGGAAGCGCGCGAGTTCCTGACCGCGCAGCCGCGCGCGCAGACGATCCTCGGTACGCTCTGCGACGTCGGGCTCGGCTACGTGACGCTCGGCCAGAGCGCGACGACCCTTTCCGGCGGCGAGGCACAGCGCGTCAAGCTCGCGAGCGAGCTCTACGACTCCGATTCGCTCGGCACCGCGGTGATCGTGCTTGACGAGCCGACCACCGGGTTGCACGCGTCCGACGTGCACGCGCTCGCCCGCGTGCTCGATCGACTCGCCGCGGCAGGGCACGCGGTGATCGTGATCGAGCACCACACCGGATTGCTCTCGGTCTGCGATCGCCTGGTCGAGCTCGGCCCCGCGGGCGGCGAGGCAGGCGGCCGAATCGTCGCCGAAGGCACGCCGCGCGAGCTCGCGGCGAACCCGAATTCCCCGACGGGCCCGTGGCTCGCGCGCGAGGTCGCGCGCGACGGCAAGGCCCCGAAGAAACCGCGCCGGGCTTCCCGCTCCGGCGGCGAACTCGAGGAGGCGGCGCGATGACGCTGCGGCCCGACAATCCGCTCTTGGTGCAGAGCGATCGCTCGCTGATGTTGCACACCGTCCGCGCCGTCGTCGACGCCAAGGGCAATCCGGCGCGCGACAAGTCCGGTTCGCCGATGACCGAGGAGCACCCGCGCTTCGCCGCGGCTCGCGACGCGCTCGCGGGCTTCGCCGAGCTCGAGAAGAGCCCCGACTACCTCCACACGTACCGGATCACGCCGGTCTCGATCTGGAACGCGGCGGCGCTCGGACTGACTCCCGACGGCATCCAACGCACGCTCGAGGAGTTCTCGTGCGTGCCGATCCCGCGCAACGTGCTCTCCGACATCCGCCAATGGATGGGGCGCTACGGCTTGCTCGCGATCGAGCGCCGCGGCGATCGCTTCGAGCTCGTCGCGCGTGAACCGGGCGCGCTCCAGGACGTCTTGGGCCACGAGGCGGTCAAGAAGCTGGTGCTCGTCGACGCGGAGAAGCGGGTGTGGCTCGACGGGTTGTCGCGCGGCACGCTGAAGCAGGCGCTGATCAAGATCGGCTATCCGGTCGACGATCGCGGCGGTTACGTCGACGGCGACAAGCTCGAGATCAAGCTGCGCGCCGAGCGGCTCTCCGGCGGTCCGTTCAAGCTGCGGCCGTACCAGATCCAAGCCGGCGAAGCGTTCCACGCCGGCGGCACCGTGGTCGGAGGCAACGGAGTGGTCGTGCTGCCCTGCGGCGCGGGCAAGACCGTCGTCGGCATCCAGGTGATGAGCTTGGTGGGCACGAAGACGTTGATCCTGACCACGAACACGGTCGCGGTGCGTCAGTGGCGCGAGGAGTTGCTCGACAAGACCGAGCTGACGCCCGACCAGGTCAGCGAGTACACCGGCGACCAGAAGAAGGTCAGCCCGGTGACGATCACGACGTACCAGATGCTGACGTGGCGGCGCTCGAAGACCGGCGAGTTCGAGCACTTCTCGCTCTTCTCGCGCGAGAACTGGGGCCTGGTCGTCTACGACGAAGTCCACTTGCTGCCCGCGCCGGTGTTCCGCGTCACCGCGGACCTGCAGGCGCGTCGGCGGCTCGGGCTGACCGCGACGTTGGTGCGCGAGGACGGCAAGGAGGACGAAGTCTTCTGCCTGATCGGCCCGAAGCGCTACGACGTGCCGTGGAAGGTGCTCGAAAGCCAAGGCTTCATCGCGACGGCGCACTGCACCGAGGTGCGCGTGCCGCTCGAGTCGGCGTTGAAGCCCGCGTACATGGCCGCGAGCGCGCGCAACAAGTTCCGCGTCGCGAGCGAGAACCCGGCGAAGACGCGCGTGATCGAGCAGCTGATCGAGAAGCACCGCGGTGGCCGCATCCTGGTCATCGGGCAGTACATCGACCAGCTCAACGCGCTCGCGCGCTACCTGAAAGCGCCGCTGATCACCGGCAAGACGCCGAACGTCGAGCGCGAGAAGCTCTACGACGGCTTCCGCGACGGCACGATCGACGTCTTGATCGTCTCCAAGGTCGGCAACTTCGCGATCGACCTGCCCGAGGCCAACGTGGCGATCCAGATCTCCGGCACGTTCGGCTCGCGCCAGGAAGAAGCGCAGCGCCTCGGTCGCATCTTGCGCCCGAAGTCCGACGGCTCCGCCGCGGCGTTCTACTCGATCGTCACGCTCGGTTCGCGCGACCAGGAGTTCTCCGAGAAGCGCCAGCTCTTCCTGACCGAGCAGGGTTACTCGTACGAGATCATCGAAGCCGGCGAGCTCTCACCGCTGGTCGCCAAGCCGGCCGGCAAGGAGGAAAAGGCGTGAGGTTCGACGAGCGCGACACACGACCTGGATTCCACGGACGCGATCCGGATCCGGCCGCGGCCGACAGCACGAAGAACGGCTCGACGCGCCCGCGGGTCGACGGCTTGCTCGAGACGCGCTCGCGCGCCGAGCTCGAGGAGCTCTACCGCTTCTGGGGCGGACCCGCCGCGCTCGTGCCGCCTCCCGAGCCGCGGGAGCTCCGGCGTCAGCTCGCCGTCTGGATGAACGACCCCGAGCTCGTCGAGGCGCGCGCGCACGCGCTCGGACGGCGCCAACTGCAGATCCTCTCGCTCCACCTCGAGCAGGCGACGTACGCGCGGACGTTCGAGGAGCTCGGCGCGCACAAGACGCTCTCGTACCTCGCGCCGTACGACCTCGAGAACGCGATCGGTGCGCTCGTGCGCCACGCTTTCCTGGTCGAGAGCAAGGACGCGCGCATCAAGACCGCCGGCTCGCGCGTGTTCGCGATCCCGGAAGAGATCGGCGACGGCTTGCTGCGCCGCGAGCGCCAGAAGCGGCGCGGGCTGTTCGATGCGCTGACGCTGCGCGGATTCCTGGATCGGATGTACGACCAGAAGGAGACGCAGAAGCGCGCGACGCAGACCCGGCTGCGCGAGATGTACAAGATGTACTCCAACGAGACGGCGTGCATCGCGCGGATCGAGCGCTTGCCGCCGGGCACGAAGGAGCTGGTCGAGAAGGCGATCCTGCAGTTCGGCGGCCTGCTGCCGCGCGCGATCTTCGAGCGGATGGACAGCGGCGTCGGCGCGTGGGACAGCCGCAAGTGGAAGCACCTTCTCGAGGAGTCGCTGATCGGAAGCGTCGAGCGCATCGAGCTCTCGCGCTACGGCATCCAGCACGCCGACGAGGTGCTGATCATCTTCAACGAAGTCGCGCTCGCGTACTACAAGCGCGTCGCGGTGCCGGGCGACCCGGATCGGCCGCACACCGAGTCCGCGCAGGGCGTCGACCTGGTCTCGAACATCTCGCGTTTCGTCGGCTACATCCTCGAGCACGACGTGCGCTTCACCGTGCGCGGAGAGATCTTCAAGACCACCGAGAAGCGGATCCTCTCCGAGCTGATCCCGAACCCCGGTCCGGAACAGTCGCGCGAGGAAGTGCTCGCGTTCATCTTCCACTTCGCGCGCGCGGCGGGCTTGATCGAGTCGACCGGCGAACGCACGTTCGCGCTGACCAGCGAAGGCCGGCACTGGGAGGTCAAGAGCCTCGACCAGAAGCTCTCGCACCTCGTCGAGTACACCGTCGAGGAGCGCGAGCACGGGATGGATCACTTCCACCAGATGCGGATGCGCCGGATCCTGCTGCGTCTGCTGAAGCGTGTCGAGCCGGGCACGTGGTACGACCTGATGTACCTCCCGTTCCTCGCGCGCAACACGTACCTCTCGAACCTCGATCAGCTCGCGGTGGAGGACTACTTCGCCGCGCGCGCGCACTCGCCGGACTACGCGCCGATGGAGGACCTGCAGCGGCTCGCGTGGAACGTCGCGCGCTGGATCCGGACGCGGCTGTACGTGCTCGGCCTGGTCGACCTCGGCTACGATTCCGCCCATCGGCCGGTCGCGATGCGCTTGACCAAGACCGGCGCGCGCCTGCTCGGCGTCGTCGACGGCGCGCCGGCGAACGGGCCCGCGATCGGCAGCCTGATCGTCACACCGGACTTCGAGGTCGTGCTGTTCCCGACCGGCGACGACGACGAGCTCATCCACGAACTCGACCGCTTCTGCGCACGCGAGAAGGTCGCGTCGACGCTGCACTTCCGGGTCAGCGAGAAGAGCGTGCAACGCGCGCTCTCCGAATCGCTGCAGCTCTCGCGGATCCTCGCGACGCTGAAGGACCACTCGCGGACGCCGGTTCCGCAGAACGTGCTGTTCTCGATCCGCGACTGGGCGAGCCGCGCGGGAGTGCTGTTCCTCGACCAGGCGCACGTCGTGCGCTGCGAGAACCCCGAGGCGCTGCGGCACTTCGCGCACGACCCGGCGGTCAAGGCGCACGTCAAGGCGGAGATCGACGAGAAGCACGTGCAGCTCTCCGCGCGCTTCAGCGTCCGCCGACTGCACGCGTTGCTGCGCGAGCTCGGGCACCTCGTCGAACTCGAATGAGCGCCGAGCCGGTGCTGCCGCCTCCGCTGTTGGCGTTGTCGCCCGGCGATCTCGGGCGCGCGGGCGTCGAGCGCTTCGTCGCCGCCGCGGTGCGCGCGCGAGCGGCGGGCCTAGCGGGGCTCGTGCTGCGCGAGCCGACGCTCGACGAGCACGCGTACGTCGAGCTCGCGCGACGCTTGCGCGCGACGTTCGCGGGAGCGTGGCTCGCGGTGCACGACCGCGCGCACCTCGCGCTGCCGCTCGGCGCCGACGCGGTGCACGTCGGTTTCCGCTCGCTCACGCCCGCCGTGCTGCGCACCTGGCTCGACGCGAGGCTCGCGCTCGGCCTCTCGACCCACGCCGACGACGACGCGCGCCCGTGGGCGGACGCCGACTACCTGTTCCACGGGCCGGTGTTCGACACGCCGTCGAAGCGCGGGCTGGTCGAGCCGATCGGCCTCGCCGGTCTGGTCCGCGCCACGGGCCGGACGACACGCCCGACGTGGGCGCTCGGCGGGATCCGGCCGGACCGCGTACGCGACGTGCTCGCGACCGGAGTGCAGGGCGTCGCGGTGCGGGCGGGGATCTTCGGCGCCGACGACCCGGCGCGCGCGGTCGAGGGCCTGCTCGCGGCGTTCGGGAAGTAGGGTGCGGCGCGCCGCCGATCGCTAGCATCTCTGCGTGACCTGGAACGAAGATCGGGTGCATCGCTGGCTCTCGCGCGAGCTCGCTCCGCGCGGGCTCGCCGGCGCGTTCGGCAGCGACGCCGCCAAGCTCGCGGGCGCGCTCTGGCGGCCGGTGATCTGCGTCGACCAGACGATCGAGGGCGTGCACTGCGTCGCCGGCACCGACGCGGAGCTCGTCGGTCGCAAGGCGGCGGCGCGAGCGCTCTCCGACCTGGCGGCGTCCGCGGCGCGGCCGGTCGCGCTCGTGCTCGCGATGGCGCTCGACCCCGCGACCGACGAAGCGTGGATCCGCCGCGCGATCCGCGCGGTGCAACGCGAAGCGCGCCGCCACGGCGCGGAGCTGGTCGGCGGCGACCTCGCGCAGCGACGCGGGCGCAACACGCTGGTCGTCACCGCTCTCGGCGACGGGCAAGGCGCGCCGGTCGGGCGCGAGCGCGCTCGCGCGGGCGACGTCGTGCTGCTGACCGGCCCGGTCGGCGGCAGCCTGCTCGGGAGGCATCTGACGTTCGAGCCGCGGGTCGCCGCGGGGCTGTGGCTCGCGCGCAGCGGCGCGCGCGCGCTGATGGACGTCACCGACGGACTCGCGCGCGACCTCGCGCGCGTCGCGCGGGCCTCCAACGTGCGCATCGACCTCGAGCGCGTGCCGATCCACCCGGATGCGCGGCGGCTCGCGCGCAAGACGGGCCGCTCGGCGTTCGCGCACGCGCTGCACGACGGCGAGGACTACGAGCTGCTCGCGACGGTGTCGAAGAAGCTCTACGCGGCGCTCGAGCCCGAGCTCCGCGAACGCGTGCCCGACGCGCGGGTGATCGGCCGCGTGCACCGCGGCGCGGGCCTGTGGTTGCCCGCGAACGAGCGCGCGACCGAGCTCGTGCGCTGGAACGGTCGCGGAGGGTACGTCCATGGCGGTTGACCCGTCGGGCCGCTCGCGCGAGTTCGTCACGCGCGATCCGGAGACCACCGAGCGCCTCGCCGAGCGCCTCGCCCGCGGGCTCGCCCCGGGCACCGTGCTCGCGCTCGACGGTGAGCTCGGCGCCGGCAAGACGTGCTTCGTGCGCGGCCTCGCGCGCGGCCTCGAGTCGATCGATCCGGTCGCGAGCCCGACCTACACGCTGATGCACGAGTACCGCGGCCGCCTGCCGCTCTACCACTTCGACGCGTGGATGCAGGGCCGCGAGGAGGCGTTCCTCGCCGGTGGGGGAGCCGAGTGGCTCGAAGCGGGCGGCGTCTCTGCGGTCGAATGGGCCGAGCGCGTCGCCGAGCACCTCCCGAACGAACGCCTCCACGTCGAGCTCGCGCACCGCCGCGACGGCGGGCGCACGGTGCGAATCTCGGTGCTCGGCGGCGAAACGCTTTCCGAGCGGGCGCGCGGCTGGCTCGCGCAGCTCGATGCGCTCGATCGCGGCGGCGAGCAGGCGGCCGAGGATGTCCGCGGCGTTTGAACCGCGCGCGATCTCCCGCGTTGGAGGCTTGCGTTGAAGGGCGCGTGGGACGGCGAGCGAGATCCGCTCGCGGCGTTGCGACGCGGCGACCCGCGGCCCTTCGAGGAGTTCGTACGTTTGGAAGCAGCCACCTTCATCGGGTTCTTCGAGCGGCTCGGCGCGGACGGCGCCGAGGCCGAGGATCTGACCCAGGAGGTGTTCCTGCGCCTCTATCGCTTCGCCGACGAGTACGAACCGCGCGACGCGTTCGGTGCCTACGCACTCCGGATCGCGCGCAATGCGTGGATCGACGCGGGCCGGCGGCGCGCGTCGCGCCCGCAGGTCGCGCACGAAGAGCCGGTCGAGGAACTCGACGTCGTCGACGAACTCGCGCCCGGCCCGCGAGATCTCGAGGTGCTCGAGGAGAGCGAACGAGCCCGCGCGGCGCTCGCGCGGCTGCCCGAGAGCCATCGCTGGGTGTTCGAGCTCGCGGTGTTGCGCGGGCGGCCGTATCCGGAGATCGCCGAGCTGCTCGGCATCCCGCTCGGCACCGTGAAGTCGCGCGTCTTCCACGCGGTGCGCAAGCTGCGCGAGCTGCTCGCGCCCGGCGAAGCCGACGGCGGCGGAGGCGCGACGTGAGCCACGTCCACCTCGAGCCCGAAGCCGCGCTGGAGCTCGCGCTCGCGCCGAGCGACGATCCGCGCCGCGAACGAGCGCGAGCCTGCGCGACCTGCCGCGCCGAGCTCGACCGACGCGCGCGCGACGTCGCGCGGCTGCACGCGCTGCGTCCCGCGTTCGAGGGCGACCCGGGCTCCGCGCGCGTGCGACGGTTGGTCGAGCGCACGCTCGCGGCGACCACGCGCGAGGACCTGTCGTGGCGCGGCACGGCTCGGCTCTGGACGCGCTTCGCGCAGCGAAGGCTCGCGGAATCCGCCGGGCTGCGCTGGCTCGCGGTCGCCGCGGGCCTGCAGTTGCTCGCGTTGCCGGTGGTCGCGTGGTGGGCGCTCTCGACGCGCGCGCCCGGCGGCGAGCCCGTGGTCGAAGCGCCGGCGCCCGAGCCGCGGGCTTCGATCCAAGTCGCCCAGACCACCCGCGGACCGAGCGACGCACCGCGCGCCGCGGCGCCGGCGGACACCCATCGTGTCACCGAGCTCGAAGTCGAGAACGCGCTCGCGCGCGATCGCTTGACGCTCGACCGCGCGCTGCGCTCACCGCTCTTCGAGCGCACGTCGGCGGTGCGCCGGCCGGGCGAGTTGCTCGCTTGCCGCGTCGAGCGCTGGCGCGGCGAAACCTGCGGAGTGCGCGCGCCGAGCACGTCCGTTTCCGGAATCGAAGCGGTGCTGTGGGCCGACATCCTGCTCGACGACTTCGTGCGCGACGCGCGCGCCGGCGGCGAGCTCGCGTACCTGCTCTCGACGTGCCGCAACCTCGCGGAGAGCCGTCGACCGGAGGCCGAGCTCGCGCGCCTGACCGTCGAGCGCGCGGTGCGTTACGGAATCCTTGCCGACGCGCCGAGCGGCTCGCGCGCGGACGACGCGGCGCCGTTCGACGACGCGTGGTTCCGAGCGTTGACCACCGCGGTCGCGGCCGCGTCGGCGCAGGACGATCCGACGGTGCGCGCGTGGCTCGCGTTCGGCGGCCCGGCGACGCGCGCTCGCTGAGCTCTCCGCCCCACGCCGGGCGCGCCTGGCTCCGCCCCCCGGCGTCGAGTAGGCTCTGGCGCCCATGAAGCGTGCCTTCGTCTCGTTCACGGCGTGCGTGTTCGCGCCGGTCGCTCCGCTCTTCGCTCACACCGCCGCCGCCGAGCCCGCGGCCACCGCCCAAGCTCCCGCGGCGCCGGCCAACGAGCCGCGCCCGGTGCTCGCGCTGTCGCTCGACGACGCGCTGCGCATCGCGCTCGAAGCCGACCTCGGGCTCGCGATCGAGGAAACCGTCGTCGACGTCGCGCGATTCGATTTCGCCGGCAGCTGGGGCGCGTTCGATCCGGTGTGGACGGCGACCGGCTCGGTCTCCGACAGCGAGTTCGAAGCGTCGAACGTCTTCCAGGGCGGCGGCAGCTCGCTCGTGATCGAGGAGGACACGCAGAACTTCAACACCGGTCTCGACTTCCCGCTGACCAGCGGCGGCACGCTGTCGCTCGAGTTCGACACCAACAACAGCCGCTCGAACAGCACCGCGCAACTCGCGGAGGTCTCGACGACCGACCTGTGGACGCTGTCGTACACCCAACCGCTGTTGCGCGGCGCGTGGAAGAGCTACGCGACCAGCCGTCAACGCCAGAACGAGCTCGCGTGGAACCAAGCGCGCGAGCACCAACGCCAGACGCGCCAAGAGCTGCTGCTGACGGTGCAGAACTCGTACTGGGACCTGGTCGCGGCGCTCGAGCAGGCGAAGGTCGCGGACACGACGCTCGAGCTCGGCCGCCAGCAGCTCGACCAGAACCAGCGCCGCCTCGACGCGGGCGTCGGCACCGAGGTCGACGTGCTGCAGGCGCAAGCGAACGTCGCCGTGCGCGAGCAGGAACGCCTGCAATCCCAGGTCGACGTCAAGACCGCCGCCGACCGGCTGAAGGCTTCGCTGTTCGCGAACGACTTCGGACGATGGGACATCGAGATCGATCCGATCACGCCGTTGCCGACCGACGTCCAGTACACGGTCGTTCCGTGGCAAGCGGCGCTCGCGGTCGCGCTCGAGGAGCGCGCCGAGATGCGCTCGCAGCGGCTCGCGATCCAGCGCGCGGAGATCGACCTCCAGCGCGCCGGCAACGAGCGCCAGCCGGCGCTCGATCTGACGCTGTCCTCGTCCGCGCGCGGCTTCGACAGCGATTCGTCGGAAGCGTTCGACAGCGCTTCGAGCTGGGAGTTCCCGACCAGCCAGGCGGCCCTCTCGTTCTCGCTGCCGATCTTCAATCGCGCGGCGAAGAACGCGGAACGCGCCGCCCGAGCGCTGGTGATCCGCTCGCACCTCGAAGCCGACCGCGTCGAGCTCTCGATCACGACCGAAGTCCGCAACGCGGTCCGCCAAGTCGAATACCAGGCGGAAGCGGTGCGCGCGGCGACGAAGAGCCTCGAACTCGCGCGCCGTCAGCTCGAAGCCGAGGAAGCCCGCTACCGCGAAGGTTTGTCGACGACCTTCCAGGTGCTCGAGTTCCAGCAGAAGCTCGCCGAGGCGCTGTCCTCGGAGAAGCGGGCTCGCGCGGAGTTCGTCAAAGCGACCGCCGCGCTCACCAAGGCACAGGGTTTGACCGACGTCGAGCCCCGAGCCAAGTGACGCGCCGACACCACACCGCCAAGCCGCCTCGGTTGCCTTTCGCACGCGCGGTGTGCGCGGTCGCACTCTGCGCGCTCTCCGCGGCGTGCGATGCGTCCGAGCCCGCGGCGCCGGCGGCGACCCCTTCCGCGACCGTCGCGGCGCTCGATCCGGCAAGCGACCCGCGGCTCGCTCCGCTGTTCGCGCCCAGCGACCGCGACGGGCACTACGACGTCGACACGTCGGATCCGATCGCGATCCTCGAGGAGACGCTGCTGCGCGGCCAGCTCGACCCGCTGCGGCGCGCGCGCTTCGAGCTCGCGCAAGCGGGCGAGCCCGGTCTCGCCGTCGCGCGCCGGATCCTCGACGCGCACGGCGACGATCCGATGCTCGAGGGCTGGGTGCGCAACGCGCTCGACGTCGTGTCGCTGTCGAAGGAACCCGCGGCGCACGAGCTCGTCGTGCGTACGCTGGAGTCGCCACGCGAAGAGCTGCGCGCCATCGCACTGCGCATGTTGCGCCGGCGCGGGACGCCGGAGGCGCC
>JADLBP010000364.1 GCA_020847695.1 Planctomycetota bacterium | reverse complement strand
TCGAGGCCGCCGACGTAGCGCAGCACGCCCTTCTGGTCGATCACGAAGCAGTGCGGCGTGTGTTGCGCGCCGAAGAGGTCCGCGACCTTGTTGCCGTGGTCGGCGTAGACCGGGAACGACATCTTCTTCTCGGCGAGGTGCGCGCGGATGTCCTTGTAGCGCTCTTCGGGCTTGACGTCGCTCTTCGGAGCCTCGGCGCCGATCTCGGTGACGTTGGAGTTGATCGCCAGGCAGACGACGTCCTTCGACTTGAACTGCTCCGCGAGAGCGACGGTCTTCGGGTCGGCGGCGCGCTCGTACGGGCAGTCCTTCGACCAGAAGTGGATGAAGACGACCTTGCCGCGCAGGTCCTTGAACTTGAGCTCCTTGCCGTCGAGGTCGCGGAGCGTGATGTTCTCGTCGACGACCGAGCCGAGCTTGTAGGGCTCGGACTTCGCGGCCGGCGCGGGCTTGTCGTCGCCCTTCTTGTCTTGCGCGAAGAGCGGCAGCGTCGCGACGCCGCCGAGCACGAGCGCGGAGAGCAGCAGTTGTTTCAGCATGGTTCGGATCTCCTGTTGGGTGTCTGGGGGACGGACTGATGCTAGTCGGCCGACCGACGGATGCCAGGGGCGGAGTGCCCTCGGTTCGCGTCGGGGCCAGCACTTACGAGGTCGGCCGCGCGCGCGTGAGCGCAGCGCTCGGCCCCGCGTGGCCGAATCCGGCCTCGGCGAGCTCCGCGTCCCAGTCGGGCGACATCGGTTCGTTCACGCGGGCGCCAAGCTCCGAGCGCACCGGCGGTTCCTGCGGGCTCGCGCGGCGTTGCAGCCTCGCGCAGCCGTCGGATCGGCGCGAAACCCGCAATAGGCGGAGGCGAGAGCGGACCGTGAGCTCCGGTGTGCCGAGCCGTCGATGTCGACGCCGCGTCGAAGGTGTCGTCCTGGGCTCGCGCGAGCGGCTCGAGCCGCTCGCGAGCCTCCGCCGCGAGGACGCGTCGTCGGCCGATGTCGGGAAGGCGGAGCTCGACACGCGAAGGACGGAGCCCGACGCGCGCGCGCCGGCGCAGGACGACGGTGCGGTGGGACCCCACGATCGTGCGGCGGAACCCGACGGGCGCACGAGAGGAGTCGAACGAGGGCAAGACCGGGCCCGACGCGCGCGCCAGTCCAGGAGGAGTGTGCGGGGAACCCGACGATCGCCCAGGGGAACCCGACGATCGCACATCGGAACCCGACGCTTGCACGGTGGCGCCCGACGCTTGCACGGTGGAACCCGACGCTTGCACGGTGGAGTCCGACGCTTGCACGGTGGAACCCGACGCTTGCGGCGCACGGTCCGCGAGTTCGCTGCGCGTCAGCGACCGGCGCCGCGGGGCCGATCGGCGGCGCGGCGGGTGGGTCGCGCGCGTGCGTCGCGCGGCGTCGGTTCGACCGCGCGGTCGTCGACGAGCGCCGCGCGCAACGAGCCGAAACGCTTGCGGTACTGCGCGGGCGAGAGGCGCACGGCGCGGCGGAACAGACGGCTGAAGAAGCCCGCGTCCTCGTAGCCGACGGCTTCGGCGACGAGCTCGATCGGTTGCTCGGAGCTCTCGAGCAACTCCTTCGCCTGCTCGATGCGCAGCGCGTGAACGTACTCGAGCGGCGCCATGCCGGTCGCTTGCTTGAAGCGGCGCTTGAACGAGCGCTCGGGCAGGCCGCTCGCCTGCACGACGCGCGCGACCGGCGACGTTTCGCGATAGTGCGTCGCGAGCCACGCCTGCGCGTCCGCGACGATCGCGTCGGCGGTCTGGCGCGCGCTCGCGAGCCGCGCGAACGGTTGTTGACCGACGTCGTGCCAATCGATCAGGTTGAGGCGCGCGGTCTGCATCGCGAGGTCGACGCCGGCGTGCCGCGCGATCAAGTAGAGCGCGATGTCGAGCCACGACGTGCCGCCGCCCGCCATCACCAGACGCTGGCCCTCGCCGGACGCGACCAACGCGCGGTGACCTCGGGGTAGCGCTCGCGCAGCACGTCGCAGTACGCCCAATGCGTCGTCGCCTCGTAGCCGTCGAGCATCCCCGCCTCGGCGAGCAGCATCGCGCCCGAGCACGCGGTCGCGAGCGTCGCGCCGCGCGCGTGGCATCGTCGCACCCAGTCGATCTCCGCGGTGAAGCGCCCGGCGAGCGGCTCGCCCGGCGGCACGAAGAGCTCGGGGATGCAGACGATGCGCGGGTCGAGCGTCTGCTCGAGCGTCGCGTGGGGGACGATGCAGCCGCCGTTGACGACGCGGAGCGGCTCGCGGGTCGCCGCGACGATCCGCGGCTCGAACGCGGGCTCGCCCGCTTTGCCATCGACGATGAAACCCCAGTCGCGTCCGGCCGACGCGAAGAGGTCGAGCATCCCGTAGACCACCGACGCGGTGGCTTCGGGCAACGCGAGGATCGCAACGGGGATCGGTCGTCGGTCGGGCATGGCCGGTTCGTCGGGTGGGTGGCAGGAACGGCTTGGGGGGCGTTCGAGGTCGGGGCCTAGCTTGCACGCCTTCCTGATTCCAACCCAAGGAACCCTGTCATGCCGACTCCGCTCGAAGTGTTGCTCGACCCGATCTCGCTCTCGATCCTCGCTCTCTACGCGGCCCTGATCGCGTGGGAAGCGCTCTCCCCGGCCCGGACGCTGCCGGAGGTGCGCGGCTGGCGCTTGCGCGGCCTGCTCGCGTTCGCGCTTTTCTTCTATGCGTCGTCGTACCTGCCGCTGCTGTGGACCGACGCGCTCGCGAGCTACCAGCTCTTCGACCTCTCCGGTCTCGGCACGCTCGCGGGAGCCGCGATCGGTCTCTGCGTGTACGAGCTCGGCGTGTACGTGTGGCACCGCGCGATGCACGGCTCGCGACCGTTGTGGCTCGGCTTCCACCAGATGCACCACAGCGCCGAGCGCGTCGACACGTTCGGCGCGTTCTGGTTCAGCCCGCTCGACATGCTCGGTTGGACGGTGCTCTTCAGCCTGTGCCTGACCTGGATCGTCGGGCTCTCCGCCGAAGCGACCACCGTGGTGATCCTCGCGACCAACTTCCTCTCGGTCTTCCAGCACGCGAATGTGCGCACGCCGCGCTGGCTCGGTTACGTGGTGCAACGGCCGGAGAGCCACAGCCGCCACCACCAACGCGGCGTGCACGCGAAGAACTACTCCGACCTGCCGGTCTTCGACCTCTTGTTCGGCACGTTCGAGAACCCGCGCGAGTTCGCGAGCGAGGCGGGCTTCTACCCGGGCGCGTCCGAGCGCGTCGGTGAGATGCTCGCGTTCCGCGACGTGTCGGAGCCGGCCGAGCTCGGGGCGCGGCCCCGCGAAGCGCTGCGGTGAACCGGCGAAGCGCTGCGTGGACCCGGCGAAGCGCAGCGGTGAACCCACAAAGCGCAGCGGTGAACCGGCTAAGCACTGCGCGGACCCGGCGAAGCGCTGCGCTGCACGGGCGGAGCGGCGCGCGGATCGGGTGTAGCGCTCCGCCGCACGGGCGGAGCGCTACTCTGACGACATGGACCCTCGCCATCGCTTGACCCGCGCGCTGCTGCGGGTCGTGCTCGCCGCGGCCGTGCTGACTGCCCCCGTGTTCCTGTTCGCCGAGAGCTTCGATCGCGAGCACGTCGTCCGCGTGTTGCTCTCCAACGGCCTCGCCGCGCTCCTGTGCGCCGGTCTACTCGTCTACCTGCGGCGCGGCCACGTCGTCGAGGTCGGGCGCATCCTGGTGTTCGGGCTGCTGGCGCTGGTCGCGAGCCTGTCGTGGACCAACGGCGAGGACGTGCGCATCAACGTGATCAACTTCGTGTTGGTCAGCGTGCTCGCGAGCGTGCTGACCGATCGCCGCGTGCTGCTCGGCGTCGCCGCGGTCTCCGGGACGGTGATGGTCGCGATCGCTTGGCGGCAAGCGGTGCCCCCGGCGGGCGAGGAGCTCTTCGAAGCGCGGCTCGAGGCTCTCGCGCAGTTCCTGCCGACGTACGCGGTGATCGTGCTGGTGCTCTGGCTGCGCGAAGGTGCTCGCGCGCGCCGCGTCGAGTCGGAGAGTGGCGCGGCCGCCGACGTGTCCCTACGTTGAGGCGATGGGCAAGACCTACGACCAACTCGACGACAAGCTCGCGGAGTTCCTACTCGCGCAGCACGTCTTCTTCGTCGCGACGGCGCCGCTCGCGGCCGACGGACACGTCAACCTCTCGCCGAAGGGGCTCGACAGCTTCCGCGTGCTCGGCCCGCGCGAGGTCGCGTACCTCGACCTCGTCGGCAGCGGCGTCGAGACGATCGCGCACGCGCGCGAGAACGGGCGGATCACGATCCTCTTCACCGCCTTCGAAGGCCCGCCTCGGATCGTGCGGCTCCATGGCCGAGCGACGGTCGTCGATGCGAGCGAGCCGGGCTTTCCCGAGCTCGCCGCGCGCTTCCCGCCGATCCCCGGCGCGCGCGCGATCGTGCGGGTCGAGCTCCAGCGCATCGCCGATTCGTGCGGCTACGGCGTGCCGCGTTTTCGATTCGAAGGCGAGCGCACACAGCTCGTCGACTACGCGGAGCGCAAGGGCCCGGCGGGGCTCGTCGAGTACCAGAAGAAGCACAACCTGACGAGCCTCGACGGATTGCCCGGCGTGCGCTTGCCGCCCGCGACGTGAAGTTCGCGCCACACGTCGCCAAACCCGTGGCGGATGGTGCGCCGAGATCCAGTTCGCCGAACGCGCTCGGTTCCGACGTGTGCGCTGGTCCGTCGACCGACGCGCCGAGCCTGTGCACGCTGGCGAAGCGCGGAATGGTGCGCGTACGTCTTTACAAAGATCGACGCTGCGACGCGCGGTCGCGAGCGCTCAACCCGCGTCGCTCGCGGCTCCGATAGCGGCGGCATGAAGCTCCCCTTGATCGCGCGTCGTTGGTCGCTTCTCCTCGCCTTGACGTGCTTCGCGCTCGCGAGCGCGTGCACGAGCCCCTCGCACGACGGCTGGCAGTCGTACCGCGCCGGCGACTTCACGACCGCGCTCGCGCAATGGACGCCGGCCGCGGAAGCGGGCGACGCGGAAGCGCAGTTCCTGGTCGGCGTGCTCCACGAGGAGGGCCGCGGGTGCGCCGCCGACGCACTGCTCGCGGCGCGCTGGTATCGGCTCGCCGCCGACCAAGGTCACGCCGCCGCGCAGACCAACCTCGGCATGCTGTACTTCGAAGGGCGCGGCGTCGAAGCGTCGCACGCGCAGGCCGCCGAGTGGTATGCGCGCGCCGCGCAGCAGGGTTTCGCGCCCGCGCAGTGCAACCTCGGCGTGCTGCACTTGCTCGGACTGGGCGTCGAGGCGGATCCGGCGCGCGCGAGGGAGCTGCTCGAGAGCGCGGCGGAGCGAGGCGACGTCAAGGCGCAGGCGACGTTGGGCACGCTGCGCTACGAAGGGCTCGGCGGCGAGCTCGATCACGCCGCGGCCGCGCGTTGGTATCGCGCCGCGGCCGAGCAAGGCGACGCGGCGAGCGCGCATCGCCTCGGCTGGATGCTCGCGACCGGCGACGGCGTCGAGCGCGACGACGCGCGCGCCGCCGAATGGTTGCGGCGCGCGGCGGAGCGAGGTCATGCGCAGGCCGAGTTCGCGTTCGGCTGGCTGCATCAGACCGGTCGCGGCGTCGCGCGGGACGACGCGCGGGCCGCGCTGTGGACGCGGCGCGCGGCGGAGCAGGGGCTCGCGATCGCCGAGACCAACTACGCGCTGATGCTGTTCGCCGGCCGCGGGGTCGCGCGCGACGACGCCGAGGCGGTGCGTTGGCTGCGCCGCGCGGCCGAGCAGGGCTTCGCGCTCGCGCAGCACGACCTCGGCCTGGCGTACGCGAAAGGCCAAGGCGTCGACGCGAACGATCGCGAGGCGGCGAAGTGGCTCCAGCGCGCGGCCGACCAAGGCGTCGCCGAGGCATCGACGCAGCTCGGCGCGCTCGTCGAGCTCGGTCGCGGCGTCCAGCGCGACGATGTCGCCGCGTACGTGTGGTACGAGCTCGGCGCGACGCTCGGCGCGCCGGATGCGGCCCTGCACCGCGAGCGCGTCGCGGCGCGGCTCGCGCCCGACGAGCTCGCTCGTGCTCGGTCGCTCGCGGACGCGCGCGCCGGGCGCCGCTAGGCTCGCGCGCGTCGGGTGTCGGGCGCGCGTTGCGAGGCGCCGGATGCGCGTTCGGTCGGGCGAGCCCGTGCTCGATCGGCGCGAGAGGCTCGCTCGGGGAGCCGGCGTGCGCGCTCCGAGCCTCGAGTGGAGTCTTGGAAGCGCGCTCGCTCAGTCGTCGAGCCGCCCGAAGCGCCCCGCCTGGAAGTCGGCGATCGCGCGACGGATCTCGCCCTCGGTGTTCATCACGAACGGGCCGTACTGCACCACGGGCTCGTCGATCGGCTCGCCCGCGAGCAGCAGCGCGCGCACGTCGGTCCGCGCGGCGAGCTCGATCCGCTCGCCGCGGTTCTCGAACACCGCGAGGTCGCTCGTGCGCGCCGGCGTGTCGCCGAGTGTGAGTTCGCCTTCGACGACCAGCACCAGCGCGTTCTCGCGCGCCGGCACGTCGAACGCGACCTTGCCGCCGGCGCGCACGCTCGCATCGAGCATGCGAATCGGCGTGAACGTCCGCGCCGGTCCGCGCGCGCCTTGGAACTCGCCCGCGATCACGCGGACCTCGCCTTGGTCGTCCGGCAAGCGCACGCGGCCCATCTGCGCGGCGGTCAGCGCCTGGTAGCGCGGCGCCGTGAGCTTCGACGCCTTCGGGAGGTTGACCCAGAGCTGCAGCATGTGCATCCGCCCGCCGCGGCGCGCGAACTCGGCCTCGTGGTACTCGCGGTGCAGGATGCCGGCGCCCGCGGTCATCCACTGCACGTCGCCCGGTCCGATCACGCCGCCGTTGCCGGCGCTGTCGTGGTGCGCGACCGAGCCTTCGAACGCGAGCGTCACCGTCTCGAAGCCGCGGTGCGGATGCGGCCCGACGCCGCGGCGTAGGTTCTCCGTCGGCGGATAGACGTGCGGCGCGTGGTAGTCGAGCAGCAGGAAGGGGCTGAGTCGTTCGACGAGGCCCTCGTACGCGGCGAAGTAGCCCGCGACACGGAACCCATCGCCGACCCAGTGGGGCTCGGGCGCGTGGAGGACGGCTTCGATCGGTCGGAGTTCGGTCATCGCGGTGGGCGCTCGTCGAGTCCGCGAGCGAGCGCCCACTTTGAGCCGCGTGCGGCCCGGATTCCAGTGCGCGCGCGTTGCGGAGCGAGCGCACGCTCCGTACCGCAGCTCTCCGCGGCTACTTCAAGTCCGACAGGCTCGCGCCGAAGTTGATGTGGAAGACGTGGCCGTCGAGCGCGAGCGCGGGCACCGACTTCACGCCGAGTCGCTCGGCGTCGGGGAGCTTGCGCTTGTCGGTGCCGAGGTGGACGACCTCGACGTCGTAGCGGCTCCGGTCGAGCGCGCTCAAGACGCTGTGTTCGGCCTCGACGCAGACCGGGCAACCGGCGTGGAAGAAGACGGCTTGGCTCTTCATGGCGTGGATCCTTGGCTTGGAGTGGGTGTGCGCGCCGCGGAGTGCGACGACGCGCCCGAAGCTAGGTCGAGCGCCGAGGGCGGCCAAGAATGCACCGTTTGGTAAGGTGGCCGCGCGATGCGAGAGCGTGCTCCCTCCGCTGGAAAGCGAACCAACGAAAGCGTGCCCGGACTCGCCACGCGGGCCGACGCGGCTTCACCGCGTGACGTCGCGTCGATGGTGGAGGACGTGATCGGCTGCAAGTGGTCGCTGCGCCTGTTGCAACTGATCGCCGACGGCGTCGAGCGGCCGAGCGCGTTCCAGCGCGCGTGCTCGGGCCTCTCCGCGAAAGTGATGAACGAGCGCCTCGCAAAGCTGTTGCGCTTCGGCATCGCCTCGCGGTCGGTCGAGGGCACGAAGCCGCCGCTGCGCGTCACCTACACGCTGACGCCGTTCGGCCGCCGCTTCGTAGGCGTGCTCGACGAGGTGCGACGCTTGCAAGCACTGCTCGACGAAGAGCGCGCGAGCTCCGCGACCGAAGTCCACGGCTCGTCCGGCGCCGCGCGCCGGCGCACGACGAGCTGACTTCCGTGCGCGTCGAGTCGCGCGCCTTCGCGGCGTTGCGGTAGCGCGGCCCGCGCCGATCCTGTTCGGTTCGGACGAGTCGAGCGAGATCGACCGGCCGCCGCGTCAGGCGACCGCGACCTTGACGCAGTGGATCGGCGGCAGCGAGTCGAAGAGGCACTCCCACTTCTCGCCGCCGTCGCGGCCGATCCAGAGCTGGCCGGTGGTGGTGCCGAAGTAGAGCGCGGGGGACTTGAGCTCGTCGACGTCCATCGCGTCGCGCTGGACCGTGAAGTAGCTCGACTTCTTCGGCAGCCCGTTCGCGCAGCGCGACCACGAATCGCCGCCGTTCTCGCTGCGCCACACCGCGGGCGCGCCGCCGGGGCACGTGCGCGTCATCGGCTCGAGCGGGAGCACGTACACCACGTCGGGATCGTGCGGGTGCACGACGATCGGGAACCCGAAGTCGCTCGGCAGTCCCTTCGCGATCGAGCGCCACGTCTTGCCGTGGTCGTCGCTGCGCAGCACCCCGATGTCGGGCCGCGGTCCGCCCGGGCCCTTCCACTGCGCCCAGCCGCCGTGGTTCTGCATGTACATGCGGCCCGGCGCGTCTTTGTGCCGCGCGATCTTGTGCACGCATTGACCGAACTCGGGATACGGATCGGGCACGAAGCCGGCGCCGACGCCGGCGTTCGCGGGCTTGAACGTCTCGCCGCCGTCCTCGCTGAGGTAGTGACCGCCGGTCGAGATGCCGACGTGCACGCGCGGGCCGTCGCGCACGATCGTGTGCATGCAGAGCCCGCCGAAGCCGGGATGCCACTGGCGCGCGTGCGCATGGTTCGAGATGCCGTCGACCATCTGCCACGAGTCGCCGTTGTCGTGGCTACGGAAGAGCGACGCGGGCTCGACGCCGCACCAGAGTTCTCTCTTGCCGTCGCCGGCTTCGAGCGACCAGATGTTGGCGAGCGCGCGCCCGTCGGTCTTCGGGAAGGCCGGCGCGGACTTCGTCTCCTTGAAGGTGTGCCCGAGGTCGTTCGAGCGCAGCACCTTCATCCCGAAGAACGAGTTGCAGCTCGACGCGAAGATCCGCGGCGTGCCGCGCGTGTCGACCATCGCCGAGTACACGGCGACGCCGGGGCCGAATGGGCCGCGCAGCGCAAAGCTCTTGCGGGTCTTCGCGCTCTCCGCGACGAAGAGTCCCTTCTTGGTGCCGATACAGAGGACGACGCGGTCGGACATGGCTAGCCTCCTGAAACTGCCTGGAAGAGCGAGACGACGTCGCCCGGCTTCAGCTTGGCGTCGAGATCGCCGAGCTCGCGGATGTGGTCGTCGTTGACGAAGACGTTGACGTGGCGACGGATCGCGCCGGTGTCGTCGCAGATGCTGCGATGGATCTTCGGATGCTCGCTTTCGAGCACGCGGAGCAGCGCGCGCACGTCGCGCGCCTCGAGCGAGAGCTCGCCCTTGCCGCCGACGTAGTCGCGGAGCAGGGCCGAGAGTTGGAGCGTAATCGGCATGAGCGTGGGGGGACGACAAGGACGCGCGCGGACGCGACGATCGATCGCGGGCTCCATCATCGCCGCGCGGCGCGAGCGTGCAACCGAGCCGTGCGCAAAGCGAGCATGCCCGATCCATGACGACACACACAGACGCACGTGCGATGGCGGCCCGAACGTATGACGCGGCCGCCGACTCGTTCGATCACCCGGCGAACGGGTTCTGGGATCGGTTCGGGCGATGGACGGTCGAGCGGTTGGAGCTCGCAAAGGGCGCGCGCGTGCTGGACGCGTGCTGCGGGACGGGCGCCTCGGCGCTCCCGGCGGCGGAGCGGGTCGGGCCGGAGGGGCACGTGCTCGGCGTCGACGTGTCGGAGGGTTTGCTCGCGCTCGCGCGCGCGAAGGCGGCGAAGCGGGGGTGGCGTCACACCGAGTTCCGTGCAGGCGACGTGATGGAGCTCGACGCGCCGGCGGCGAGCTTCGACGCGGTGGTGTGCGTGTTCGGGATCTTCTTCGTGCCCGACATGCGGGGCGCGGTGCGCGAGCTGTGGCGGCGAGTGAAGCCCGGCGGAAAGCTCGCGATCACGACGTGGGGGCCGGACGTGTTCGCGCCGCTGAACTCGTTCTTCTGGAGCGAGGTGCGAGCGGTGCGGCCGGACTTGCATCGCGCCTTCAATTGCTGGGATGCTCTTACCGATCCGGCGGCGGTGCGCGAGCTCGTTTCGGTGACCGGCGTCGAGCCCCACGTCGAGCCCGAGGCCGCGAGGCATTCGTTGCGCTCACCCGAAGACGCGTGGGCGCTGCTCCAAGGCACCGGTTACCGCGGTACGCTCGAGCAACTCGACCCCGCAGCTCGCATCCGAATCCGCGAGGCTTGCCTCCGCTTCATTCACGAGTCCGGCGTCGACTCCGTTACGGCCGACGTGATCTACGCCGTGGCGACGAAGGGTATCCCGCGAGCTTCGTGAGTTCGGCGCGAGATCGACCCCACGAGTCGGAAACGCGTGATACCCTGGATTCTGGTCGGGGGAGACGAGGGAGTCACACCCGTTCACCAGGAGCTCACGATGACCTTCTTGCGGTCCCTTCCGTATGTCTGTGCCTTCGGTTTTGCGTTGGCGTCGCCGTCCCGAGCGCAGTCGATCGAACGCGTGAGCGACACCTCGACCGGCGCGGAAGGCCACGGCCAGAAAGGCGTGATCTCGGAGAACGGACGGTTCGTGGCGTTCGAAACCCACCTCCAATTGGTCCCGACCGACCAGAACTCCACGTTCGACGTCTACGTGCGCGACTTGCTGGTCGACCAGACGACGCGCGTGAGCCACACCAGCTCCGCCTCGCAACCGAACGGGAACTCCACCGACGCGACGATGTCGGGCGACGGCAGCCTCGTAGCGTTCACCAGCCATGCGGACAACCTGGTCGTGGGCGACCTCAACGGGAAGACGGACGTCTTCCTGCGCGATCGATCCTTGGGAGTGACTTCGCTCGTCAGTGTCGACTCGTCCGGTGTCCAGGGCGACCGAGGTTCGCGGGAGGCCGCGCTTTCGACGGACGGACGCTACGTCGCGTTCGTGAGCGACGCGCTGAACCTCGTCGCGAATGACCTCAACGGTTTCGCCGACGTGTTCGTTCGCGACCTGCAGACGCAGACGACGACGCGGGTGAGCCTGGATTCCTCCGGCGTCGAGGCGAACGGCGACTCGAGCGCGCCCTACCTCTCCGCCGATGGCCGCTTCGTCGCATTCGTCAGCTCGGCGTCGAACCTCGTGGTCGGCGACAACAACAACTGGCCGGACGTCTTCGTGCACGATCGCCAGACCGGCCAGACGACGCGTGTCAGCGTGTCGACTTCCGGAGCGGAAGCGGACCAACCGGCGAACGGACCGACGATTTCTGCGGACGGCCGCTATGTCGCGTTCGACAGCTTCGCGTCGACGCTCGTCGCGGGCGACACCGGCGGTTTCTCCGACGTGTTCGTGCACGACCGGCTGACCGGCGTGACACGGCGGGCGAGCGTCACGAGCACCGGCGAGCAAGGCAATCAGAACTCGTTCTATCCTTCGGGCTTCTCGACCGACGGACGGTGGCTCGCGTTCTCGGGGCCGCTCTCGAACCTCGCGGGCGGCGACGGCGGCGGCTTCGCCGACGTGTTCTTGCTCGATCAGTCGAGCGGTCAGGCGATCTGCGTCAGTCGCGGGTCCGACGACTCGTTCGGCAATTGGAACTCGGGTTGGCCGAGCGGCCCGTCGTTGTCGGGCGACGGTCGCCTGGTCGTGTTCGACAGTGGCGCGTACAACTTGGTGCCGGGGGACACGTTCATCGACGACGACGTGTACGTGCGCGACGTGGGCTGCTCGATTCCGATGGTGTACTGCACGGCGAAAGTGAACTCGCTCGGCTGCGCGCCGTGGATCTCGCTGAGCAGCGCCCCGAGCGCGAGCGCGAGCGTCGGCGCGAACGTCGTGACGATGAACGTGCGCGGTCTGACGACCGGGCTGTTCTTCCACCGCGTCGGCCTGCCGACCGCCGTGCCGTTCCATGGCGGCTGGCTGTGCGTCGGTACGCCGGTGGTGCGGCACGCGCTGAAGGCGTCGGGCTCGGGTCCGACGAACTGCCAAGGTCAGTTCAGCGAGAGCTTCAACGCCTACATCGCGAGCGGCGCCGATCCCGCGCTGGTCGCCGGCGCGACCGTCAACATCCAGTCGTGGGGCCGCGACCCGGCGGCACCGTTCACCGACAGCTTGAGCAACGCGGTCACGAGCGTGATCTGTCCGTAACGGTTCCCGCGCGGACGAGCAGCATCGGCGACGAATGCTCTGCAAGTTGGAGAGCTGCGCGATTGGGTGCTTCGCGGCTCACGAGTACCCGCGTCGTTTCCAGCGCGGTATCGCGGCGGGCGTGCCGCGCCTCGTGATCGGGGTGCGGCGCGGAAGTCTCGATCCGCTACCGCTGCTCATTCCAGAGCTGGGTAACGCGCTCAAGCTACTCTACGTGTTGCACACCTCGCGGATCGAGCGTGCGCACCTGGGCCGCTACGAGAGTCCATGGTTGAAGCTCGTCCAGGTCGGCGAGTTCCTCGCGCGGTTCAGCGCCTTCCTGGCGCAGGATGGCCGGCACGATTTGTGGATAGCCGATCCGGAGTCCGGCGCGCAACTCGTGCTCGATCGACACCACGTGCTCTACGCGTATGGCCCGTTGGACGACTTCGTGCGGGAGCTCTCCGCGGCTGGATTCGAGCGCGGCGAAATCGCGATACCGTCGCCGCACGCGCACCACTACCACGCGGATTTCGACGCGGACGAACGCGCGATCGTCGGTCACTTCGCGTGGCGGAAGTCCGACCTACGGCACAGTGACGTTCAATGGGAGGAGCCCCTGTCGAACACCGAAGGCGGGGGCTGAGCGGCTGCGGGCTACGGCAAGAAGCCCTTCCGGTTGTCGAGCTTGCGCGGCAGGTACTCTTCGATCACGTAGTTCAGTCCCCACTTCGCGAGAGCCTGCTGCTCGGCGCGCACGCCCATCTTCAGCATCTGCTCGAGCGCCTTGACCCACGGCTTGTGGGCGATGAAGAACGGGTCGTTCTTCAACGCGTCCTTCGCGCGCTTGATGTCGACCTCCTGCAGCTTGTGGGTCGCGTCCTGCAGTTTGAAGTCGATGATGTCCTGCGGCGTGACGCCGAGATACTGCGCTTGCGGCACGCAGAAGAAGCGGTTGATGTGCGCCGCGTTGCCCGACCCGACCTTCAACGTCCGGTAGATGTTCGCGATACCGTACGGATCGCAGTCGACGAACGCGTACACCGGGATCTTCTTGTCGTCGGCGAGCCGCCGCACGAACCGCCGCGTCGCGCGCGTCGGCACGCCGGCGGTCTCCACCAGGATGCAGTTCGCGGTCTTCCAGTACTTGTGGTTGTTGAGCCGCTGGAACATACCGCCGGTCTCGATCGCCAAGATGAACTTGGCCTTCGTCTCGAACTTCAGGTGTTCCACCGAGTGCGGGATCGAGTACGAGCCCGAGCCGAACGCCGTGCAGTCGATCGAGATCTCCTTCCCGGTCTCCGAGTCGATGTCGACCACGGTCAACACGCCCGCGACCGAGCCGCCGTGCTCTTCCGGGAAGTAGCGCAGCTGTTCCCGTGACAACCCGTCGAGCGACGCGAGCGCCTCGATGTCGTCCATCACCGTGTCGGACTCGACCTGCTCGTTGAACTTGCAGTCGCCCCAGTTCTTCGAGACGTAGTACGCCTCCCGCTTCGTCGCGAAGTCGTTGTTCTCGACCATCTCCTTCGAGATCGACATCAACCGCAGCGTCTGCGCGAAGCTCTTCACCGTGTTCACCGACAGCGCGCGCGCCGTCGTGCCCTTGCCGAGCTCGAAGTAGCCGATCTTCGACTCGTACTTCACGTTCGCGAGCGAGCGCGTCGGGAACCGCAGCTCCGGCAGGTTGCGCGCGTCGATCTTCTTGCGCACCTGGTCCGCCGTGCGCGAGATCAGCGCGAGGGTCTTCTTGTCGAGCTCGTCCAGCGGCTTGGCCGCCTTCTTGATCGGTTCGTCCTTCTTGGCCATGCGCCGGATTCTAGGGACTCGCAACGCGGACTCCAGCACGGTGTGCGCGCTCGCGGCGCCTCGCCGGGGCGGGATCGAGATTCACGAGCCCGTGGTTCGTGCGCTCCTCTCGCGAGCGCCCCTCTCGCCTGGATGGCAAAGCCCAACGAAGCGGATCCGCGTGGCGGCTTGATCTCGAAGGTCGTCCAGGTCCTGATCGGTGTCCTGTTGCTGGTCGTCGCCGTCGCGGTGCTGGTCGCGAGCCTCTGGCCGGGCGCGAAGCAGTGCCCGATCGCCGCCGTACCGGGCTGGTGTTGGCTCGCGGCGCTGATCCCGGCGGTGATCGTCGCCCAGCACGCGCTCTACCTCTTCATCGTGCGCGCGTCGCAGCTGCTCGATCGCGGCCGCAGGCTCTGGCCCTTCGAGAGCCTGGTCAGCCTGACGACGTCCGTCGGTCAGGCGCAGGCGAGGGCCGAGGGCCGATCCACGAATCGGGGAGACGAAAGCTCGTCCCTGTGCCCGGCGAGCGAGGGCGACCGCACGCAGACGCAGGCGTACCGGCGCGCCGTCGAGCGGTCGGTCGACCGCGAGTTCGACGGCATCGTGCTCCTGCTGCGCTTCGGCGTGCCGGCGCTGCTGATGCTCCTGGTGCTGCTGGCGTGGATGCTGCGGTTGCTCCAGGCCGACGATCCGTTGCTCTCGCCCGAGATGAAGTCGGCTGCGTGGATCGGACTCTCGGGTGCGTACTGCTACACGTTGCTCCAGCTCGGCCAGCGAGCGTTCGTGCGCGACATCACCAACGGCGTCGCGACGTGGTGCGCGCTCACGCTGGTGCTCGGGCCGATGCTCGCGATCCTGTTGACCAAGCTCGGGCTCGAGGGCGTCACCGCGGACGGGACGGTGCCGGCCGGGCAGACCAACGGCTCCGCCGTCGGCGGCTTGCTGCTCGCCGTGCACTTCGTCGCCGGCTTTTCGCCTCGCTACGTGATCGAGACGATCTTCGAGGGCGTGCGCAAGCGTACGGGCTACATGAGCTCGGCGAACGTCGTCGCGCGCGGCGTGCCGTTGACCGACGTGCGCGGCATCGTGCCGGAAGTCGCCGAGCGGCTCGGCGAGGAGGGGATCAGCGACGTCGCGGGGCTCGCGCTCGCCGACCCTGTGCGGCTCCTGCGCAACACCGCCTACGACAAGCGGCAGGTGCTCGGCTGGATCGACGAGGCGATCCTGATCGTGACGATGCCCGAGCACTGGCAAGCGATCGAGAAGCAGGGCATCACGGGCGCGATCGATCTCGCGTGGTGCAGTTGCGTCGATGCGAAGCGCGGCGAGCCGGATGCCCGGCGCGAGGAACCGTTGCCGGCCTCGAATGCGATCTCGCCGGCGATGCTGGCGGCGGCCCACGCGGCGGCCGTGGCCCCGGCGCAAGCTCGCGAGGCGGCGTGCTCGCCCCCGATCGAACGGCTCTCCCTCGCGATCCACTTCGACGCCTGCACGCTCGACGACATTTCGAAGCGGCTCTTCGAGGACGCGCAGGTCGGGATGATCTGGGCGCTCTACCAGGCTCGGCCGAACGACGAGTAGCGCGAGCTCGCGCGGTCCGGGCGCCGCGGGCGATCCGCCGCGTGCCGGACGGCGCGCGACGAATCACACGCGCGCTGGAGTCACTTCTTGCGCGTGAACTCGAACTCGAGGACCTGCGTGTTCGACTCGCCGATCATCATGTCGTGGATCTCGAGCTTCCACTTGTCCTGACCGAAGCCGCGGTAGACGTACTTGACCATCTTGTCCTGCTCGGGGGTGATCGGCTCGTCGATCGTGCCCCAGAGGATCAGGTCGTCGCCGCTCTGCGTGAACAGCCCGGACGAGGTGTTCATCGCCGTCTGCAGCGAATCGACCATGCTCGCGACGTAGCGCTGCTTGAAGTTGTCGTACCCGAGCATCGTGCGGTGTTGGATCGACTGACCCATCATCGAGTACGAGGTGTCGAGCTGCAGCCACTTGCCTTCGACGAACCACGTCGCCTTGGCGCTGCCCTTGCTCTCCATCGGTTTGCCGGTCGCGCCCGGCATGCCCATGCGCATCGTCGCGTCCCACTCGCCGAGCGCTTCCTTCAGGCGCTCGTGCGGC
>JADLBP010000363.1 GCA_020847695.1 Planctomycetota bacterium | reverse complement strand
TCGACGTCCGCGCGACCGAGACTGGACGTCGGCTCGTCGAAGACGATCACGCGCGCGTCGCCGGCGAGGCTGCGCGCGATCTCGACCAGTTGGCGATCGGCGGGGGAGAGCCGCGCGACCGGCGCGTCGACGTCGAGCTCTCCGCGTCCGACCTCGGCGAGCAGCTCGCGCGCGCGCGCACGCAACGCGCGCCACGCGACGAAGCCGCGGCGAGTCGGTTGCGCCCCGAGCAGCACGTTCTCCGCGACCGAGAGGTGCGGCGCGAGCGAGAGCTCCTGGTAGATCATCGCGACGCCGCGCGAGCGCCCTTCCGCCGGCGAACGCGGCGCGTAGGGGCTGCCGTCGAGCTCGATCCGGCCCTCGTCGGGCGCGAGCGCGCCGGAGAGCACCTTCATCAACGTCGACTTGCCCGCGCCGTTCTCGCCGACCAGCGCGTGCACCTCGCCGGGCGCGACGACCAGGTCGACGCCGTCGAGCGCGAGCGTCGCGCCGAAGCGCTTCCGCACGCCGTGCATCGCAAGGCGCGCGGAGCTCGCGACAGCGTTCGGCGGCGTCATCGGCTCGACAGGTTACCGCCGGAGCGCTTACTTCAAGAGCGGCGCGATCGCGGGGTCGTCGAGGTTCTCGCGGGTCGCGACGACCACGCCGGTGTCGACACGGGTCTCGACCTTCTCGCCGCGGATCGCCGCGACCAACGTCTTGGTCGCGAGGTAGCCCATCTTGCGCGGGTTCTGGACGACCAGCGCGTCGATCTCGCCGGACTTCAGCGCCTCGACGAGCGGCGGGCTCGCGTCGAAACCGACGAACCGCTTCTTGCCGGCGAGCCCTGCTTGGCGCAGCGCGAGCAACATGCCCATCGTCGCCGACTCGTTGGAGCAGAAGATCCCGTCGGCCTCTCTCAAGCGCTCGAGCAGGTTCAGCGCCTCGTCCTTCGCTTCGCCCGCGGTCGCGCCGGCGTAGCGGTTGTCGACCAGCACCTCGAGCTTGCCCGAGACCGCGGCGAGGAAGCCCTTCTCGCGCGCGTCGGTGCTCGCGGAGCCGACCTGGTAGCGCAGCATCACCGCCTTGCCCTTCTGGCCGAGCAGGCCGAGCAGGTGCTCGCCGCCGAGCTTGCCGCCCGCGAGGTTGTCGGTCGCGACGAAGCTCGCGAAGTCGACTCCCGCGGTGCCGTCGAGGTCGGAGTCGAAGATCACCACCGGGATCTTCGCCTTGGTCGCGGACGCGAGCGGCGCGACCAACGCCTGGTGGTCGAGCGGCGCGATCGCGATGCCGTCGAGCTTCGCGGAGACGAACTGCTCGACCAGTTGGATCTGTTGCGCGCGGTCGTTCTCCTTCAGCGGGCCCTTCCACTCGACCTGCACGCCGAGCTCCTGCTCCGCTTCGCGCGCGCCGCTCTCGACCGCTTTCCAGAACACGTGGGTCGTGCCCTTCGGGATCACGGCGACGTGCAGGCGCTCGCTGCCGGTCGCCGACGGGTCGGATTCGGGCTTCGAACAGGCGGGGGCGAGCGCGACGAGCAGCAGGATCCAGCGACTCAGGGTCATCGGGGGCCTCGGTTTGGAGCGGCGCACCTATATGATCGAGCGGCGACCCGCCGGCGGGTTTCGGCGACGCGCTCTCGACCGTTTTACTTGCAAAAAGCCCGGCCTGCAAATAAAACGGCGGTGGAGGTTCCCGTGAACGCGTCATCCGCCACCCGCAATGCCCAGAGCAGTCGTTACCGCGCACCGGCGCTCGAGAAGGGCCTCGACATCCTCGAGTTGCTCTCCGATCGCCCCGATGGATTGAGCCAAACCGAGATCGCGCGCTCGCTCGATCGCTCGGTCGGCGAGATCTTCCGCATGTTGAATTGCCTGGTCGAGCGAGGCTACCTCGCGATCCAGCGACCGGGCGATCGCTACATCCTCACGCTGAAGCTCTTCGAGCTCTCGCACAAGAACCCGCCGATCCACCGCTTGATCAGCGACGCGGTGCCGTTGATGCGCGAGCTCGCCGAGCGCGTGCACCAATCGTGTCACCTCGTCGTGATCGAGGCCGGCCACGGCGTCGTCGTCGCGCAAGTCGACAGCCCGGGCTACATCGGCTTCGCGGTGCGCGTCGGCTCGGTGATCACGCTGCACAAGTCCGCGTCCGGTCGCGTGCTGCTGGCGTTCCAGACCGGCGAGGATCGCGAACGCGTGCTCGCGCGTCGCACCGAGACCGAATCGGCGAGCTTCGACCGCGCCAAGTTCGACGCCGCGATCGACGCGATCAAGAAACGCGGCCACGAGGACAGCGAGAGCACGCGCACCCGTGGCGTGCGCGACCTGTCGTTCCCGATCCTCAACCATCGCGGCGCGGCCGTCGCCGCGTTGACGATCCCGTTCATCGAGCACCTCGACGTGCCGGTCGATCCGTCGCTCTCCGCGTGCAAGCAAGCGCTCGGCGAGACCGCCGGTCGGCTCTCGGCGTTGATCGGCGGCAAGGCGTCGATGCCTTTCGACCCGGTCGCCACCCGCACGTCTCGCCGCGGGAAGTGATGGGCGCGCGGCGAGAGCTCGTCGCCGACTTGAGGCAGCGTTGGGACGTGCCCTCGCGTCCGCGGAGCATCGTGTTCATCGGCTCGGGCGGGATCGTCAACGACGCGCACCTGCCGGCGTACCGCGCGCTCGGCTTCGACGTCGCGGGCTGCTTCGACCTCGATCGCGAGCGCGCGGAGCGCACCGCCGCGCGCTGGAACCTCCCGCGGGTGTACGGCTCGCTCGACGAGGTCGCGTGCGAGCCGGGCGTCGTGTTCGACGTCGCGTTGCCGCCGGCGGCGGTGTTCGAGACGTTGCAGCGCCTGCCCGACGGCGCGGTCGTGCTGATCCAGAAGCCGCTCGGCGAGGACCTCGCCGACGCGACGCGCATCCGCGCGGTCTGCAGGGCGAAGAAGCTCGTCGCCGCGGTCAATTTCCAGCTGCGCTTCTCACCCGCGATGCTCGCGCTCGCCGACGCGGTCGAGCGCGGGTGGCTCGGACGGTTGGTCGAGCTCGAGGTGCACGTCAACTGCCGCATGCCGTGGGAACTCTGGCCGTTCATGGCCGCGTTGAAGCGCATGGAGTTCGCGCTGCACTCGATCCACTACCTCGACTCGATCCGGCGCCTGCTCGGCGAACCGCGCTCGGTGCAAGCGCGCACGGTCAAGCACCCCGACGCTCCGTGGCTCGCGAGCTCGCGCAGCACCGCGATCCTCGACTACGCCGACGACGTGCGCTGCGCGTTGTCGATCAACCACCACCACAAGCACGGGCCCAAGCACCAGACGAGCCAGCTGCGCGTCGAAGGCACGCTCGGCGCCGCGGTGCTGACGATGGGCGTCAACCTCGACTATCCGCGCGGGCGTCCCGACGCGCTCGAGCTCGCGTTCGCGGAGTCGGACGCGGCGCAGTCGGAGACGTGGCACGCGGTGCCGTTGTGCGGCAATTGGTTCCCCGACGCGTTCCGCGGCACGATGTCGAACCTCCAACGCTTCGCCGCGGGCGAGGATCGTGTGCTGCTGACGTCGGTCGAGGACGCGTGGCACACGATGGCGCTGGTCGAAGCGCTCTACGCCGCCGACGCGCGCGGCGGCGTGCCGATCCCGTCGGCGCCGAACGCCGCGGGAGAGCTCCGCGCATGAACGCCTCCGCCGTGCGCGTGGACGCGCATCAACACTTCTGGCAGCTCGCGCGCGGCGACTATCGCTGGCTGACGCCGGAGCTCACGGTTCTGTACCGCGACTTCGGACCCGCGGATCTCGAGCCGTTGCTCGCGCGCCACGCGCTCGACGGCACGATCCTGGTGCAAGCGGCCCCGACCGTCGCCGAGACCGAGTTCCTCCTCGCGCTCGCCGAGCGCACGCCGTTCGTGCTCGGCGTCGTCGGGTGGCTCGACTTCGACGCGGCGGACGCGACCGAGGTGCTGGCGCGGCTCGCGCGGCACCCGAAGCTCGTCGGCGTTCGGCCGATGATCCAGGACCTCGCCGACGACCGATGGATGCTCGCGCCGGGGCTCGCCCCGATCTTCCGCGCGTTGGTCGAGCACGGGCTCGCGTTCGACGCGCTGGTCAAGCCGCGCCACCTCGCGCACCTCGTCCGGTTGGTCGAGCGCCATCCCGACCTGCGCGTCGTCATCGACCACGGGGCGAAGCCGGCGATCGCGGACGGCGGGCGCGCGTGGCCCGGGTTCGAGCGCTGGAGCCGGGAGCTCGCGGAGCTCGCGCGCTCGCCGCGCGTCGCCGCGAAGCTCTCCGGCCTGGTCACCGAGGCGCGCGCGGATTGGACCGCGCCGGACCTCGCGCCGTTCGTCGACGTGCTCTGCGCGAACTTCCTCCCCGACCGGCTCCTGTGGGGCAGCGACTGGCCGGTGGTCGAGCTCGCCGGCGGCTACACGCGCTGGTGGGACGCGACGCACGCGTTGCTCGCGGAGCGCGTTCGCGACGAGCGCGCTCGGACCGGACTGTTCGGTCGCAACGCGCTCGATTTCTATCGGATCTCCAACCCGAGGCCCGCCGCGAGCGGGCGCACCGCATGACCTCCATCCGCATCCTGGGCCTCGAAGCCCTCGACATCCGCTTCCCGACCTCCGACGAACTCGACGGGTCGGATGCGATGCACTCCGATCCCGACTACTCGGCGGCGTATGCGGTCTTGCGCACGAACGTGCCGGGGCTCGAAGGGCACGGACTGACGTTCACGATCGGTCGCGGCAACGAGCTCTGCGTCGCCGCCTTGCGCTCGATGTCGCACATGGTCGTCGGTCGCACGCTCGAGTCGATCACGCGCGACTTCGGCGGCTTCTGGCGCACGTTGACCAGCGACACGCAGATGCGCTGGGTCGGCCCCGAGAAGGGCGTGATCCATCTCGCGACCGCCGCGATCGTCAACGCGGTGTGGGATCTCTACGCGAAGCACGAGCGCAAGCCGCTGTGGAAGCTCGTCGTCGACATGACGCCCGAGGAAGTCGTCGGGTTGATCGACTTCCGCTACATCAGCGACGCGCTGACGCGCGACGAAGCGCTCGCGATCCTGCGCGCGAACGAACCGACCAAGCGCGCGCGAGAGCTCGAGCTCCAGAAGCGCGGCTACCCCGCGTACACGACGTCCGCGGGTTGGCTCGGCTATCCCGACGACAAGATCCGGCGGCTCTGCCGCGAGGGCATCGCCGCGGGCTGGAACCACTTCAAGATCAAGGTCGGCGCCGACCTGAAGGACGACCTGCGACGCGCGGCGATCGTGCGCGAGGAGATCGGGCCCGAGCGCAAGTTGATGTTCGACGCCAACCAGCGCTGGGACGTCGCCGAGGCGATCGCGAACATGCGCGAGCTCGCGCGCTTCCAACCCTGGTGGATCGAGGAGCCGACGTCACCCGACGACGTGCTCGGTCACGCCGCGATCGCGAAGGCGATCCAGCCGATCGGCGTCGCGACCGGCGAGCAGTGCCAGAACCGCGTGATCTTCAAGCAACTGCTCCAGGCGAACGCGATCCGCTTCTGCCAGATCGACTCGTGCCGTCTCGGCGGCGTCAACGAGGTCCTCGCGGTGATGCTGATGGCGAAGAAGTTCGGCGTGCCGGTCTGTCCGCACGCCGGAGGCGTCGGGCTCTGCGAGTACGTGAACCACCTGATCATGATCGACTACGCCCGGATCTCGGCGTCGTTCGACGATCGCGTCGCCGAGTTCGTCTCGCACCTCCACGAGCACTTCGAGAACCCGAGCGTGGTCGCGAGCGGCCGCTACCTGCCGCCGGTCGCGCCCGGCTACGGCATCACGATGAAGCGCGAGTCGCTGGCGCGCTTCGCGTACCCCGACGGCCCCGCGTGGACCGCGCGCACCAAGCGCGTCGCGCAACGTTAGGAGCTCGCGATGGGACGACTCGAAGGCAAGCGGGCGTTGATCACCGCGGCGGCGCAAGGCATCGGCCGCGCGACCGCGCTCGCGTTCGCGCGCGAGGGCGCGCGCGTGCTCGCGACCGACGTCGACGAAGCGGCGCTGGCGCGTCTCGGCGCGGACGAGCCCCGGCTCGCGACCGCGAAGCTCGACGTACGAGACGGCTCGGCGATCGGCGCGCTCGTGGCGAGCCGCGGACCGTTCGACGTGCTCTTCAACTGCGCCGGCTACGTGCACCACGGCACGATCCTGGACTGCGACGACGCGAGTTGGGACTTCTCGTTCGACCTCAACGTCAAGTCGATGTACCGCACCATCCGCGCGGTGCTGCCGGGGATGCTCGCGCTGCAGAGCGGCGTGATCGTCAACATGTCGTCGGTCGCCTCCAGCGTGAAAGGCGCGCCCAATCGCTGCGTGTACGGCGCGACCAAGGCCGCGGTGATCGGTCTCACGAAGGCGGTCGCCGCCGATTTCGTGTCGAAGGGCATCCGCTGCAACGCGGTGTGCCCCGGCACGGTGCAGACCCCGTCGCTCGATCAGCGCATCGCGCTGCAAGGCGCGCAGGGCGACGTCGAAAAGGTGCGGGCCGCGTTCGTCGCGCGGCAACCGATCGGACGGCTCGGCTCCGCGGAGGAGATCGCCGCGCTCGTCCTGTACCTCGCTTGCGACGAATCCTCCTACACGACCGGCGCGATCCACGTGATCGACGGCGGCTGGAGCAACTGACGATGAAGCTGACGAGATGGGGTCCGCGTGGTGCCGAGAAGCCGGGGCTCTGCGATGCGAAAGGTCGCATCCGATCGCTCGCAGGCGTGATCGACGACGTGCGCGGCGACGTGCTGCTGCCCGAAGCGCTCGCGAAGTTGGCGAAGCTCGATCCGGAGACGCTCCCGCTGGTCGGCGAAGACGTGCGCCTCGGAGCGTGCGTCGGCGGCGTCGGCAAGTTCCTGTGCATCGGGCTGAACTACGCCGACCACGCGGCGGAGTCCGGCATGGCGGTGCCGACCGAGCCGGTGATCTTCGACAAGGCGACCAGCGCGATCGTCGGCCCGAACGACGACGTCGAGATGCCGCGGCGCGGGGAGAAGCTCGACTGGGAGGTCGAGCTCGGCGTCGTGATCGGCAAGCCGGCGAAGTACGTCGAGAAGTCGCGCGCGCGCGAGCACATCGCGGGCTTCTGCGTGATCAACGACCTCTCCGAGCGCAGGTTCCAGCTCGAAGGGACCGGTCAGTGGATCAAGGGCAAGAGCTGCGACACGTTCGGACCGATGGGGCCGTGGCTCGTGACCAAGGACGAGGTGCGCGATCCGCAGGACCTCGCGATCTGGCTCGAGGTCGACGGCCGTCGCTTCCAGAACGGCAACACGCGCACGATGATCTTCGACGTCGACTACCTGGTCGCGTACGTGTCGCAGTTCATGAGTCTGCAACCGGGCGACGTGATCTCCACCGGCACGCCGCCGGGCGTCGGGCTCGGCCAGAAGCCCGACCCGATCTGGCTGAAGGTCGGCCAGACGATGCGCCTCGGCATCCAAGGCCTCGGAGAGCAGCGCCAGCGCGTGATCGCGGCGCCCTGAAGGCGACGGAGCGATGCAGCGAGCTGACCTCCTCGTCGTCGGCGGCGGCATCGTCGGGCTCGCGACGGCCCAGCGCTTCGGTCTGCGCCAGCCTGGCGCGCGCGTCGTCGTGCTCGAGAAGGAGCGCGCGGTCGCGGCGCACCAGACCGGCCACAACTCGGGCGTGATCCACTCGGGGCTCTACTACAAGCCCGGTTCGCTCAAGGCCCGGAACTGCCGGCGCGGCAAGCGGATGCTCGAGGACTTCTGCCGCGCGGAGTCGCTGCCCTTCGAGCTCTGCGGCAAGGTGGTCGTCGCCGTCGACGCGAGCGAGGTGCCGCGGCTCGAGAAGCTCGAGGCGCGCGGCCGCGCGAACGGCGTCGACTGCACGCGGATCGAGCTCGCGCGCTTGAAGGAGCTCGAGCCGCACGTCGCGGGCGTCGCCGCGTTGCACGTTCCGGAGACCGGCATCGTCGACTACACCGCGGTCTGCGTGCGGCTCGCCGAGCACGTCGCGCGCGCGGGCGGCGAGGTGATCACCGGCGCGAAGGTCACCGGTTTGCGTCCGGAGGCGGGCGGCGTCGCCGTGCAGAGCACCGCGGGCGATTTCTCCGCGCGCACGGTGATCAACTGCGCGGGCTTGCATTCCGATCGCGTCGCCGAGCTCGAACGCGGCGAGCGGCCCGCGCGGATCGTGCCGTTCCGCGGCGAGTACTGGGAGCTCGCGCCGGAAGCCGCGCACCTCTGCAAGCACCTGATCTATCCCGTGCCCGACCCGAGCTTCCCGTTCCTCGGCGTGCACTACACGCGCATGGTCAAGGGCGGCGTCGAGTGCGGGCCGAACGCGGTGCTCGCGCTGGCGCGCGAGGGCTACCGATGGACCGACGTGAACCTCGCCGATCTCTGGGACGTGTTCTCGTACGGAGCGTTCTGGAAGCTCGCGGCGAAGCACCACCGCACCGGCGGCATGGAGGTCTGGCGCTCGCTTTCGAAGCGCGCGTTCACGCGCTCGTTGCAGCGCCTGATCCCCGAGGTGCGCGAGGAGCACCTGCGGCCGGCCCACGCGGGCGTGCGCGCGCAGGCGCTCGCGCCCGACGGAGCTTTGGTCGACGATTTCCTGATCCGGAAGGGCGAGCGCATCCTGCACGTGTGCAACGCGCCGTCTCCGGCGGCCACTTCTTCGCTCTCGATCGGCGAGACGCTGGTCGACGAGCTCGCGGAGTTCTCGCGATGAGCGTCCCGGAGTTCACCACGTATCCCGTGGAGCGTCTGCACGAGTTCTCGGTGCGCACGTTCGTCCACTTCGGCGTGCCGAAGCAGGACGCGCGCGTCGCGGCCGACGTGCTCGCGCTCGCCGACCTGCGCGGCATCGACTCGCACGGGGTCGCGCGGCTGCACACGTACTTCGAGATGCTGACGCTCGGTCGCATCAACCCGCGCTGCAAGCCGAGCATCGTTCGCGAGACGCTCTCGACCGGCACCGTCGACGGCGACAACGGGCTCGGGCTGGTCGTCGGGCCGTTCGCGAACCGAGTCGCGATGGACAAGGCCGAGGAAGCCGGCAGCGGCTGGATCAGCGTCCGCAACACCAATCACTACGGAATCGCGGGCTACTACGTGCTCGAGGCGCTGAAGCGCGACTTGATCGGTTGGGCGATGACCAACACCACCAAGCTGGTCGCGCCGCTGTGGGGCGCCGAGCGCATGCTCGGCACCAATCCGATCGCGATCGCGTTCCCCGGCAAGGAGGAGCCCGCGATCGTGATCGACCTCGCGACGTGCGCGGCGGCGTACGGCAAGGTCGAGATCGCGAAACGACACGGCACGCCGATCCCCGACGGTTGGGCGATCGACCGCGACGGTCGCGCGACCACCGATCCGCAGGCGATGATCGACGGCGGCGCGATCCTACCGCTTGGTTCGGAGCGCGAACGCGGCGGGCACAAAGGCTATTGTCTCGCGCTGATGGTCGACGTGCTCTCGGCGGTGCTCTCGGGCGCCAACTGGGGTCCCTTCGCGCCGCCGTTCGCGCTGCGCCAGGAGATCCCCGCGCGCTCGGTCGGTTTGGGCATCGGTCACTTCTTCGGCGCGATGCGGATCGACGGGTTCATCGATCCCGACGAATTCAAACGTCAGATCGACGACGTCGTGCGCACGTTCCGAGCGACCAAGCCCGCGCCCGGCACCGCCGGACCGCTGTTGCCCGGCGACCCCGAGCGCGAGGCCGAGCTCGTCCGCAGGACCGACGGCATCCCGTTGGTCGGCCCGGTGGTCGACGACCTGCGCGACATCTCCAAGCACACCGGCATTCCCTTCGACTGAGAGGTCCCCGATGAAGAGCTTCTGGATCCCGCTGCTCGCCGTCGCCGCCGTCGCGTGCCAATCGACGAGCAGCGTTCACCGCGCGTTCCCCGAACCGATCACGCAGGACGAGCGGATGGCGTGGTGGCGCGACGCGCGCTTCGGCATGTTCATCCACTGGGGCCTGTACGCGATCCCGGCGGGCGAGTGGAACGGCAACAAGGGCCACGGCGAGTGGATCCGCGAGACCGCGCAGATCCCGGTCGACACGTACGAGAAGTTCCAACCGCAGTTCAACCCGGTGAAGTTCGACGCCGACGCGTGGGCGCAGATGGCCGCCGACGCGGGGATGAAGTACCTGGTGATCACGTCGAAGCACCACGACGGTTTCGCGCTCTTCGATTCGAAGGAGACCGACTGGGACGTGATGAACACGCCGTTCGCGCGCGACGTCCTGAAGGAGCTCTCCGAGGCGTGCGCTCGCCACGGCGTCCGGTTCTGCACGTACCACTCGATCATGGACTGGCACCATCCGGACTACTTGCCGCGACGCGCGTGGGAGAGCCGGCCGGCGGCGGGTGCGAACTTCGAGCGCTTCGAGAAGTACCTCCACGCGCAAGTCACCGAGGTGATCGAGAAGTACAAGCCCGGCGTGATGTGGTTCGACGGCGAGTGGGAGAGCACGTGGAACCACGAGCGCGGCGTCGCGCTCTACCAGCTCTGCCGCAAGCTCGCGCCCGCGATGATCGTCAACAACCGCGTCGACGTGTACCGCGGCGGCATGGGCGGCTTCTCCGACTCCGACCAAGCGGTCGGCGACTTCGCGACGCCCGAGCAGGAGATCCCCGCGACCGGCATGCCCGGAGTCGACTGGGAGTCCTGCATGACGATGAACGACCACTGGGGCTTCAATCGCGTCGATCTGGACTTCAAGTCGACCGAGGTGCTGCTCCGGAACCTGATCGACATCGCGTCGAAGGGCGGCAACTACCTGCTCAACGTCGGCCCGCGCGCCGACGGCACGTTCCCGCCGGAGTCGGTGCAGCGCCTCGCCGAGATCGGCGCGTGGATGAAGCAGAACGGCGCCGCGATCCACGGCACGACCGCGAGCGTGTTCGACGCGCTCGACTTCGGCCGCTGCACGGTGCGCGTCGGCGCGAAGAAGACCAAGCTCTTCCTGCACGTCTTCGATTGGCCGAAGTCGCGCGAGCTCGTGCTCGCCGGCCTCGGCAACAAGCCGCGGCGCGCGTACTTGCTCGCCGAGCCGAAGCGCGAGCTCAAGGTCACCTCCGGCGACGGCCGCGTCGTCGTGCGCGTGCCCGAAGTGCCGCTCGACCCGATCGCGACGGTGGTGGTGCTCGAAGTCGACGGCGCGCCGATCGTCTACAAGGCGCCGGTGCTCGAAGCGGAGTCGAGCGAGTTCGTCCGCGCGTTGGAAGTGCGGCTGGCGGAGACCAATCCGGCGCTCGACGTGCGCTACACGCTCGACGGCAGCGAGCCGGTCAAGGGCTCGAAGCGCTTCACCGGACCGTTGACGCTCAGCGACTCCGCGACGGTCAAGGCGCGGCTGTTCCACGACGGCAAGCCGGTCAGCCAGACGACCGAGCGGCGTTTCGAGCGCGTCGTGCCGGCGCCCGCGGTCGAGGCGGCGCCGAGCGAGAGCGGGCTCTTCGTCGAACGCTTCGCCGCGGACTGGGACGCGATCCCCGCGGACCTCGCCGGCCTCCAGCCGGAGCGCACGTCGGTCGCCACCGGCGTGACGCTCGCCGGCGCGCGCGACGAGCACGTCGCGCTGCGGATCAAGGGCTTCGTCGACGTGCCGGCGGACGAGCTCTATCGCTTCGCGCTGACCAGCGACGACGGCTCGAAGCTCTGGATCGACGGCGCGCTGGTGGTCGACAACGACGGCCTGCACGGCGCGGTCGAGAAGCAGGGCGCGCGCGCGTTGGCGAAGGGACTGCACGCGATCGAGGTCGTGTGGTTCAACAAGTCGGGCGGCGCGGAGCTGCGTCTGCGCTGGGCGCAACCGGGCGCGCCGTTCGCGGCGATCCCGGAGAGCGCGTTCAAGCACTGAGCGCCGCCATGTCGCTCCGCATCGGATTCGCGGTGGGCGTGCTCGCGGTCGCGGCGTTCGCCGGGGGGGCGCGGCACCCCGGCGAAGCGAATGCAGCGGGCTCGCCCGGCGTCGCGGAGACTTCCGGCGAGCTCGCTGCGACCGTGCGCGCGCTGCCGGTGCTCGATCCCGAGCGCACGCGGGTCGCTGGCGACTGGTTGCTCGCGACCGAGCCCGCGGCGACGCGCGTCGGCCGTTCGGCGGACGGGCGCGAGCTCGTGCTCGCGAACGGGCTGGTCGCGCTGACGTGGCGGGTCGAGCCTGGCGTCGCGCGGGTCGCGTTCGACGAGCTCTCGAGCCGGCGCTCGCTGCTGCGCGCGGTCGAGCCCGAGGCGCGGGTGACGATCGACGGCGTGCCGCACGACGTCGGCGGCCTGGTCGCGGGCGCGGAGCAGGATCGCGCGTTCCTGCGCGTCTCCGATCGCGAGCGGCTCGCGGTCGATCCGGCGGCGCTCGCGTGCGAGGCACTGACGATCGGCAAGCCGGTCGCGCCGTTCGGTTGGAAGCGTGTGCGGCACGCGGAGGAGCGTCCGTGGCCGCCGCCGGGCGTCGCGCTCGACTTTCGCTATCGCGCGAGCGGCGCGAAGCCGTTCGTCGTCCACGTGCGCTACACGATGTACGACGGCCTGCCGTTGGTCGAGAAGTCGCTCGAGGTCGAGAACGTCGGTTCGGAGAGCTTCGTGCTCGACGCGCTCGAGGTCGAGCGGCTCGCCGCGGTCGAATCGATGTCGCCGGTCGAGACGCCGGGCACGTTCGGACGGCCGGACCTCGACGTGTTCTCCGACTACGCGTTCGGCGGCGGCGACCTCGCCTCGACCAATCGCGTCGCGCGCTGGCTCCCGGATCCGCGCTACGGCACGCAGGTCAACTACCGCCTGCAGACGCCGTGCTTGCTGGTTTGCGCTCCGCCGCGCGGCCCGAGCGTCGAGCTCGACGCCGGCGACAGCGAGAGCTCGTTCCGCGTCTTCGAGCTTGCCTGCGATTCGAGCGAGCGCGAACGCCGCGGCCTGACGATCCGACGCGCGTTCCGCACGCTCGCGCCGTGGTGCACCGAGAACCCGCTGATGCTCCATTGCACGCGGTCGGACGACGAGGGCGTGTTCACCGCGATCGATCAAGCGGCCGCGGTCGGATTCGAGATGGTGATCCTGTCGTTCGGCTCCGGCTTCGACCTCGAGAACCCCGATCCCGCGGTCACGGCTCGCGCGCGGGAGTGGGTGCGGCACGCGGCGGAGAAGAAGATCGAGATCGGGAGCTACTCGCTGCTGTCGAGCCGCTCGATCGGACCCGAGACCGACGTCATCGATCCCGCGACGTCCAAGCCGGGCGGCGCGATGTTCGGCAACGCGCCGTGCCTCGGCAGCGCGTGGGGCGAGAGCTACTTCCGCCGGCTGATCGACTTCCACTCGAACGTCGGGTTCACGCTGCTCGAGCACGACGGCAGCTTCCCCGGCGACTTCTGTGCGTCGACCAGCCACGCGCACCGCGGCTACGACGATTCGCAGTGGACGCAGTGGCAGACGATCGCGCACTTCTACGGCTGGGCGCGCGAGCGCGGCATCTACCTGAACGTGCCCGACTTCTACTACCTCGCGGGCTCGTCGAAGTGCGGCATGGGGTATCGCGAGACCAATTGGTCGCTCCCGCGCGAGCTGCAGATCCTCCACGCGCGCCAGAACATCTACGACGGCACGTGGGAGAAGACGCCGTCGATGGGGTGGATGTTCGTGCCGCTGGTGCAGTACCACGGCGGCGGCGAGGCGGCGACGATCGAGCCGCTCGATCAGCACCTCGACGCGTACGAGCAACACCTCGCGACCAACCTCGGCGCCGGGGTGCAGGCGTGCTATCGCGGGCCGAGGCTCTTCGACACCGATCGGACGCGCGAGCTGGTCGCGCGCTGGGTCGCGTTCTTCAAGCGCCACCGCGCGATCCTCGAGTCCGACTTGATCCACGTGCGCCGGCCCGATGGTCGCGACCTCGACGTGTGGCTGCACGTCAACCCCGCGCTCGGCGAGCGCGCGCTCGCGATGGTCTTCAACCCGACCGAGGCCGCGTTGACGCGCAAGCTCGAGCTCCCGCTGTACTATGCGGGCCTCGCCGGGTCGGTCCGCGTCGCCGAACGCGACGGCGCCGCTCGGGAGCTCGCGCTCGGTCCCACCTCCGCCGCCGCGCTCGACGTCACCTTGCCGCCCGGCGGGATCACGTGGTTCGTCTTCACTCGATGATGCGCATGCTCGCGAAGTTCGCCGTGGCGTGCGCGCTCTTGGCGCTGCCGTTCGCGCGCGCCGCGAGCGCGCAAGGCGTCGAGCGCGTGCTCGTCGACAAGAAGCGCGTCGCCGACGTGCAATTCCACGGCACGCCGTGGTCGGTGCTCAGGAGCGGCGGGATCGAGGGCGCGGGTCAGCAGAACCAGGTCTACACCAGCTTCGAGGTCGCCGCCGGCGATTGGCACGCGCGGCTGCGACTCTCGGTCGGAGAGCTCGGAGACAAGCGGAGCGGCTTCGCGTTCGCGGACGACGCGTTCCTCGGGTTCGACGCCCACGGCAAGAAGCTCTTCGTCGACGGCGCCCGCTTCGGCGGCAAGGTCTTCGAGATCGCCGACGCGACGCGCGTCTGGGAGCCCAACCGACCGTTCACGCTCGATGTCGCGCGGCGGGGGAGCAAGGTCAGCTTCGCGATCGACGAGAAGCCGCTCTACGAGCTCGACTTCCACGACGGTCCGGTCGGGCGGATGGCGATCCACCCGGGCGACACCAGCTTGCGCCTCTTCGAGTGGCGCGTGATCGGCTCGGTCGCCGCGCGCAAGCAGTCGCCCGACGTGGAAGCGCTGCGCGAGCCGATCGACCGCGCGATCGAGCGCGGCGTCGCGTACCTGCTCTCCGTGCAACAGCGCGACGGCTCGTGGGCGAGCGGCCAACCGCAGTACGTCTCCGGACAGACCGCGCTGTCGCTCTACGCGCTCCTGAAGAGCGGCCTCGCCCCGACCGAGCCCGCGCTCGCTCGCGCGCTGCGCTTCCTCGACACGCATCCTCCGTTCGACACGTACAGCACCGGACTGACTCTGATCGCGTACGAGGCGACGCACGATCCGAAGTACAAGGACCGGATGCGGCCGCTGGTCAAGCAGCTCTTGCAGAACCAGCGCCAGGGCCTGTGGAGCTATCCGACCGGCTACGACGGCCGGCGCTGGAACAGCGACCTCGGCGGCGTCGACTTGTCGAACTCGCAGTACGCGGTGCTCGGGCTGCGCGCGGCGAGCGCCGCGGGCATCGAGATCCCGCCGAAGACGTGGCTCGACCTGATCGACAACGTGCTGCGGCTCCAGGAGCCGCCGAAGACGATCGACGTCGCGGTCGCCGAAGGCGAGACCGGCACCGGCAAACGCACGCTCGCGGGGTTCGGCTACAACTTCGGCGCGCCCGCGAAGGGCTCGATGACGTCGGCGGGCATCTCGGCGCTCGCGATCGCGCGCGAAGCGCTCGGTTCGAAGCTCGCCGGCGCGCAAGCGGCCGAGGTGCAACGGAGCATCCAGATGGGCGTCGCGTGGCTCGGCCACTACTTCCGCGCCGACGCGCACCCGTTCGGCGACGAGCCGTGGCTCTTCTACTGGCTCTACGGCGCCGAGCGCGTCGGCAGCTTGCTCGACCTCGACGAGTTCGGCGCGCACGCCTGGTACCTCGAAGGCGCGCGCTTCCTGATCGGTCGGCAAGGCGGCAACGGCGATTGGGCGAGCAACGCGGGCGGCAACGTCCGGCCGCAGGAGACCGACACGTGCTACGCGCTGCTCTTCCTCGAGCGCGCGACCGCCCAGCGTCCGACCACCGCGGGCGCCGAGCGTTCCTTCTTCGAGCCGAAGCGCGAAGTGCAAGAAGACGTGCGCGTCGCGTACAGCGGCCGCGGCACGTTCGAGTTCTGGATCGGCGGCTTCGGCGATCGCGTGCTCGCGGAGCACGGCGGCGGCGAGCTCGCCGGCCTGCGCATCGCGTACGTCGACTACGTCAGCGAAGGCCGCGTGCTCGCGCACGTCGTCGGCGATCCGAGCCGGCCGTGGAAGGACGAACGCTTCCGCGCGAAGTTCGACCTGGTCTATCCCGGCGAGTACCCGGTGGTCGCGCGCGTCTACCTCGTCTCGCCCGACGCGCCGGCCGATTCGACGGAAGCGACGCGCTCGATCGAGTCGGCGGTCGTGCGCGTGCGTTCGCTGGGGACGTCGGCGCCGTGGCTCGACGAGCTCGTCGACCTGCGCACGAAGAACCTCCTCGTCGACAAGGGCCTGACGCTGACGCCGAGCTCGATCAACGGCGAGGACCAACCGCACCGCGCGTTCGACGGGCTCGAGGGCTCGCGTTGGATGTGCAAGAACGACGATCCGACGCCGACGCTGATCGTCGAGCTCGCGAAACCGGTGCAGGGGAGCGAGCTGCGGCTCTACTCGCATTGCACGTCCCCGCGCCTGCGCGGCCAGCACGACGTCATCCGCCGCGTCAGCGTCCGCGTCAACCGCGCGAAGGACCTGCTCGAAGCTGTCGCGAGCGAGGACGAGCTCCAGGCGCTCGTGCTCCCTCTCGGCCGCAGCACGACGGTGCAGCGTCTCGAGATCCGGATCCTCGACCGCATCCCCGGGACCGTGTGGCCGGGCTACGCGGGCTTCACCGAGATCGCGCTCTTCAAGTGAGCGCGCGCGGCGCGGACTCCGGCCGCGGCGATCGCTCGACGTCCGGGCGTCGCTCCGCGCGCGTCGCCGTCTCCAGCGCGCTCGCTCCGCGCTCAGCGATACCCGCCGCGAGCCGCGTGCGCGCCGACCGCACCGCAGCCCGCGCAGCCGGCGTCGGTCAGGTGGTCGGGCAGAGCGTCCTGCCACTTCTGCCAGAAGAAGCTCGGCTTGGGGCCGGGACCGTCGGGCGTGAGCTCCTGCATCGTCCGCGCGAGGAACACGCGGCCGTCGAGCACCGTGTAGCGGATCGACTCGGAGTTGTGGATGTCCTCGAGCGGGTTCTTCTCGAGCACCAGGAAGTCGGCGAGCTTGCCGACCTCGAGCGAGCCGAGCTCTTGGTCCATCCCGATGTACCGCGCGCCGTCGAGCGTGCCCGCGCGCAGCGCTTGCAGGTTCGAGAGCCCGCTCGATTGGATCAGCCAGAGCTCCCAGTGCGCGCCGAGGCCCGCGAGCTGGCCGTGCGCGCCGAGTTGCACGTGCCCGCCGGCGTCGACGATCGCTTTGCAGATCTTCGAGCTCTCGAGGATGTTGTACTCCTCGAGCGGCGCCTTGGTGCGGCGACGCGAGCGCGGGTCGACCACGTTGCGCGGCACGAACGTCATCAAGCGCTCGTTCTTCCACACGTCGGTCGTGTCGTAGAAGTAGTTCTCGCCCCAGATCCCGCCGTAGCCGACGATCAACGTCGGCGTGTAGCCGACGCCGCTCGCGCCCCAGACGGTCGCGACGTCGCGGTAGACGTGCTGGACCGGCAGCGAGTGCTCGACGCCGGTGTGGCCGTCGATCACGTGCGTCATGTTGTGCTGGAAGAGCGACCCGCCCTCCGGCACGACCAACATGCCGAGCTCCTTCGCCGCGGCGAGCACCTGTTGGCGTTGGTCGCGGCGCGGCTGGTTGTAGCTCTTCACCGAGAACGCGCCGACCGCTTTCAGCCGTCGCAAGTGTGAGCGCGCGTCGTCGAGCGAATCGACCTCCGCTTTGAAGTTGCCCGCGGCGCCGTAGAGGATCGTGCCGGTCGAGAACGTGCGCGGTGCGACGATCAGGCCGGCGCGCTGCATCTCGGCGGACGAGAAGATGTCGTTGGTGCCGTGCGACGGGTCGTGGATCGTCGTCACGCCGAACGCGAGGTTCGCGTACGACGCCCAGTTCGCCTGCGGCTGCATGCCGTTCGCCGCCTGCGGGCCGTGCGCGTGCACGTCGATCAAGCCTGGGACGATCGTCAACCCGTGCGCGTCGTGGATGGTCGCGCCTGCGGGGAGCTTGACGTCGCTCGCGCGGCCGACGGCGGTGATGCGGTTCCCCTCGATGACGAGCGCGCCGTCTTCGAGCACCTCGTCGCCCTTCATCGTGACGATCCGCGCGTGGACGAACGCATGCGCGCCGCGGGTGACCGCGGCTTTCGCCTTCATCGAGATGTTGCGGCCGGCGGTCGGCGGCTCGGGGAGCTTCGCCGCGGCGTCGCCCGGCGCCGCGGCGTCTCTCGGGGCCGAGCTGTCGCTCGGGGCCGAGCTGTCGCTCGGGGCCGAGCTGTCGCTCGGGGCCCCGGCGAGGAACGCGAACGAGTCGGCGAGCTTGCGCTCGAAGAGCTCCGGCCCGAGCGACCAATACAGCGTCGTCGAGTCGCCGGAGAACTGCAGGTTCTCACCGGAGTCGCGCGAGACCTTCGCGACCGGGTGCGAGCTCGACTTCGGTCCGACCGAAACCGTGCGGCCGGTCGCGACGAACGGCGCGACGTACGTGCGCCAGCGTTCCTCGAACGCGACCCACTTGCCGTCCGGAGACAACGCGAACTCCATGGCATTGCTGCTCTCGAGGTGCGCGCGCTCGTCGGAGCCGTCGAGGTCGATCGAGAACAGCGTCGCCTTGTCGTTCTCGCCGTCCTCGTCGATGGTCGTCAGGTACACACGGTCGTTCTCGGCCGCGAACTGGGGACCGAAGCCCTTCTTCGTGACGAGTCTCGGGTCGCCTCCCGCGCTCGCGATCGCGAAGATGCCGGTGTCGCGCGACCACGTCGGCGACGTCAGCCCGCCGCCGGAGACGCGGCCGAAGACCACCGTCTTGCCGTCGGGCGAGAACACCGGATCGACGTAGTGGCCGGGCTGCGGCGTCAGCTTGCGCGGTTCCGCGGCGCCGGCGCCGAGCCCGACGATCCAGAGCGCGCCGAGCTCTTGGTCGTTCCACGTCGCGTACACCAGCGACTTGCCGTCGCGGCTGAACGCGGGCGTGTACTCGAAGCGCTGCTCGTCGCGCGTCAGGCGCTCGGGCGTGCCCTCGGGCAGCGCGCGCGTCCACAGGTGTCCGAGCGCCTGGTAGACGACGCGATCGCCGCGCGGCGACACGCGCACCGAGCGCAGGCACTTGACGTCGAACTCCGCGAGCGAGGCGACCTGGGTGTCGCGGCGCGCCGGCGCGAGCGTGCGCGACGACTTGACGTGGAACGGGATCGGCGTCGCCTTGCCGCTCGCGACGTCGACGCGCGCGAGCTTACCCTTCGCCCAAAGCACGATCGACTTCGAATCCGGCGTCCAGGCCATCGTCGGGTACACGCCGTGGATCGCCCACGTTTCCTGCATGTCGCGCTCCAGGCCATCGAAGACCGGCCGGAGCTCGCCCGACGCGAGCTCCATCACGAAGAGCGTCGACTGGAAGCGCACGCGGCGCACGAACGCGAGCGACTTGCCATCAGGCGACGGCGTCGGACGGCACGCGCCGCCGGGACCGCGCACCAGGCCGATGATCTCGCCGGTGGTGCGATCCATGCGATCGATCGCGTAGATCTGGTCGTTGGAGTCCTTGCTGTACTCGAAAGTCCGACCGGGCGTCGCGTCGAACGACCAGTAGAGGTAGCGACCGTCCGGCGAGAACGCGGGCTCGCCGACGTCTTTCTGATCGTTCGGCTTGACGGTCATCTGCAAGCCGTCGCCGCCGGTCTTGTGGTAGAGCCAGATCTCGCCCGAGCCGATCGAGCGGTGCGACGAGAAGTGCTTGCGGCCCGCGAGGTATTCGCCGTCGGGCGTCCACACCGGGCTGTTGACCAGGCGGTAGCTCTCCTTCGAGATCTGCTTCTTGTCGCTGCCGTCGCGCGCGATCGTCCAGAGGTTGTCGCCGCCGCCTGCGTCGCTGGTGAACGCGATGCGCTTGCCGTCGGGCGAGAAGCGCGGCTGCATGTCCCACGCGAGGCCGCTGGTCAGCGCGGTCGCTTCGCCGCCGCCGATCGGCATGACGTAGAGGTCGCCGAGCAGGTCGAACACGAGCTCCTTGCCGTCGGGCGAGACGTCGAGGCTCATCCACGTGCCTTCGTCGACGTCGAGCGCGACCTCGTGCGAGCCTTCCGGCGCCTTGGAGACGTCCCACTTGGGCTCTTCCTTCGCGGCAGCGCCGTCCCCGGCGGGTTGCGCGCCCGCGGCGGGAGTCTGACCGAGCGTGGGGGGGACCTGGGGGACCGCGATGCCGAGCAGCATCGCCCAACCGAGCAGCGTGCGGTGGAACATGGCGCGCTAGAGTAGCGGCGTCGCGCCGCTCTCGCCGCCCGCCCGTGGTCGGGATTCCGTCAGCGCCAAGCAAGTCCACGGGAAGTCCGGTCGCGGCGAAGCGTCCAGCGCCGCGAGGAGGTCCCATGAGAAGTCTTGCGCCGGTCGTTTGCGTGCTGCTCGCCGCTTGCGTGTCCAGTCCACACGGTGAAGCTCCGCCCGCGACCGGGACGGACACCGTCGAGGTCGTGCCGCTCCAGTTCGCGTCCGCGGACGAGCTGGCGCGGATCCTCGGCGACCTCGAGCTCTCGTCGCCGCCGACGCGCGTGCTCGCCGACCAGCGCACGAACTCGCTCGTGCTCCAAGGCCCACAAGAGGGCATCTCGAAGGCGCTCGAGTCGATCCGCGCGCTCGACGTCGAGAAGCACTGACGCGTTCAGCGCGCGCCCCGCGAGAGCGCGGCGAGCGACACGACCGCGAGCGTCCACGTCGGGAAGACCGACGTCAGCGGGAACACCTCGACCGCGAGCACCGGCACCAGCGACCACCGCGCTCCGAGCAGGAAGAACAGCGCCACCGCGACCGCGGCGTCGATGGCGAGCGCGAGCGGGGGAACGAGCTCGGTCCACACGAAGAGCGTGTCCGCGGCGAGCGCGACCGCCAGGGCGATCCCGACGCGGACGCGCGCGGGGGTGGAGAGCTTCTCGGCGGCCATGGAAGTTCGTTCCAGGCTGCAGGAGCTTCGCCTCCGACTCAAGCCCGCGCGCTCGCCTCGCCGATTTCCGCGCGGATGCTCGCTCCGCTCTCGACCCAGCCCGCCGCCGTCGACGTCGTGACGTTGCCGTCGCGCGTGCCGCCGGTCGACCGCGTGAAGCGCGAGCGCGGCGAGGAGGCGGAGGAGCCCGCGGTCGCGCCGCGGCGCGACACCGCTTCGTTCTCCGCGGAAGCGCTCGCCAAGCTCGCGGCGGAATGCGGCGAGTGCGCCGGTTGACCCGCGGCGTCGCGCAGCGTGCGCCGGACGTGGGGTCCGCCCGCTAGGGCTCGCGCGCCGCGACCAGCGCTTCCCACTCCGGGCTCTCGAGCTCGAACGCACGCCCGCTCAGGCTGCCGAGCGCGTTCCACGCCGCGCGCGCGACCTCCGGGTCCTCGTCGAGCCGCGCGAGCGCGAGCTCGGGCAGCGCGTCGATCGAGCCGAGCTCGCGCAGCACGTCGCACGCGAGCTTGCGCAGCGCGGGCCGCTCGTCGGAGAGCACCCGCGTGATCTCTCGCGCGATGTCGTGGCGTCGGACGTGCCGCGTCGCGAGCGCGCGCAGCGCCGCGGTCACCTTGCCCGCGTCGGGCGATTCGAGGTCGGCGAGCAGCGGCTCGTATTGCGTGTCGAACCAAGCCTGCTCGCCGTCCCACCAGTACTGCCAGAGCTCCGGCGTCGGGCTGTACTCGAGCTTCGAGAGGTGCACCAGCGACCAATGCGCCGCGGAGCGCAGCGACTCGGATTCGTCGGTCAGGAGCTCGATCCAGCGCTGCACCGAGCCGTCGTCCTCGAGGACCGCGAGCGCCCGGACAACGCCGCACGCGACGTGGCCCTCGGCGGAGTCGAGCGCGTCGCGCAGGTGCAGGATCGCGCGCCGATTCGAGTCCGCGTCCGGCGAGCGGCCGATCACCGCGACTTGTGCCGCGGTCAACGGCAAGAGCTCCGGGTGCAATGCGGCGGCGTCGACGGCGAGCGCCAGCCCTCTTCCGTCGCGCACGTCGCCGAGGGCGAAGATCGCCGTCGGAAGCAGTTCCTTCGACACCGAGCGCCAAGTCAGGTTGAGCTTCGGCACGGCGAACGGCTCGCGGCGCAGGAGCTCCGCCAGCGATTCCCGGAGCTCGTCCTCCAGATCGCGATCGACCGGTTGGTCGGCCTCCGGCTCCGCGAGCTCGAACAGCTTGGCGAGCCGATCGCGCTCGCCGAGTCGCCCGAAGAGCGCGAGTGCGGCGAGCCGTCGGCGCTTGTCACCGTGCTCCGCGAGCCGCCGATCCATGTGCCGCAGCGCGTTCGAGGTGCCGAGCGCGCGCAGGCCTTCGAGCACGATGTCCTCTTGGTAGACGCTCAGCGTCTGCACCCGTTGGCCCGCGACGACCACCGGCACCTTGCGCACCTCGAGTAGGTCGAGCAGCGGATCGAAGGCGCGCGAGCCGAGCTTGCCGAGCGCGGCGGCGAGCCTCGGCCGCTCCTCCGCCTTCGGATCGCGAGCCCGGCGGACGATCGTCGCGATCTCGCGCACGAGCTCCGCCGGGTACCCGCGCTCGTCGAGCGCGAGCGGTTGCACCGGCCGAACCACGGGCTCGTCCGACTGCGACGACGGCGCGATCAGCGCCGCGTACGCGAGCAGCGGGACGAGGAACATCGGGGCCGGTGTCCTGGGATCACTCGATGACGCGCCAGGCGACGCGTTGGTACTCGGGCACGCCCATCGGGCCGCCGGTGAGCAACGCCTCGTCGAAGTGGATCCTGCAGTTGCTGTCCAAGTCGACTTCGCGGGCGACCAGCGAGCCGAACAGCTCGAAGTTGGAGTCGATCTCGACGCGCGCGTTCGGCGCGTAGATCGTCCCGTAGATCTTCGAGTTCGAGTCGAACGCCATGTTGTCCGGATCGAAGTCGACGTCGATGTCCGGGTCGATGACGTTGTCGCTCAAGAGGTTGATCTGGACGTTCTTGCTCGCGTAGTCGGTGGAGCGCATCGTCGCATTGCTGTTCAGCAGGAAGTCGTTGACGACGTAGAGCTGGAGCGGCCCGTTGGTCGCGTCGACCAGCAGTTGCGTGTTGGAACGCAGTTGGAACGAGTCGCAGATGATCGTCGCCGGGCCGACGATGTTCAGCGTCGAGCCTGTGTTCGCGAGCAACGTGGTGTAGTGCACGGTCCCCGGTCCGAGCGTCATCGTGCCGTTCTTCGGCACCGAGAGCGGCCCGCCCGCAGCGACCGCGGGCAGCGTCAGCGGCGGCATGTCCATCAGGTCGGGCGACGGCGTGCTCGCGCCGACCAGCAGCGCGTTGCCGAGCACCGTCGCGGCGTTGGACGGGCCGGGCAGCGCGTCGCCGTAGACCTTGGAGTTCTGCTCCATCAGGATGCTCCCGTTCGAGCCGACGTCGCCCTCGGTCGACGCGTGCAGGTCCGCGCCCGCGCCGTTGACCGCTTGGGCGGCATACGTCCCGTTGAGCGAGTTGTAGCTGTCGGTGAACGCATTGCTGTCCATGTGCAGGCCGTCGTCACCGAAAGCGGCCCAGCGGAAGAGCGGCGTGACGACGAGCTGCAGCGTCATCTCGACGGTGCTGTCGGCGCGCTGCGACTCCGCGGTGCTGCGCAGCGTCACCGTCGAGTTCAGGCCGTTGGTCTGCGTGACGTAGTAGGTCGCGCCGTCGTAGGCTTGCGGTGCCTGTGCAGACCCGAGCGCTCCCGAGCCGCCGGCGGCGAGGCTGCGATACGCGAGGTTGATGCCGGCTTCGGCGACCGCCTGAGCCGCGATCTCCTGCTTCGAGACGCGGTTCTCGACGCGGGCGCTGTTGGTCATCGCGATCATCGCGAGCGACAACCCCGCGAGGCCGGCCACGAGAACGGCGATCATCACGAGCGCGCCGCCTCGACGGGCGGACGCGGAACGAGAGCGTGCGGAAACGTACATGGTTCAATTCCTCAACAAGACTGCGGTTTGCAAGGTGGTCGTGGCGACGCGCCGATCGGCCAACGACTGCTCGATCGTCAGGCGCAGCGTGAGGAGACTTCCGCTGCGAGTCACCAGGAAGCCCGGCTCGTCGGCGAGTCCGTCGCCGTCGTCGTCGACTCCATTGGCGATCTCGGTTCCCATGAGCTCGCGCACGTCGTGTGCGAGCGTGATGTTCTTCTCGGAGGCGAGCCCGGAGTCGAGCGTCAGCACGAGCTGCTTCTCGTCGATCGAGAGATCGCCGTCGTTGTCGACGCCGTCGTCCGCTTCGCCGTCGTCGTCGAGCAAGTCGAGTCGGAACGTGTTGCTGAACGTGACGACGCCGCCGTTCGAGACCGAGGCGACCTTGCGGAACGAGAACGTGCTGGTGCCGACCGCGCCGGGGTCGGGGGCGATCTGCGACTGCGATGCGGCGTTCAGTTGCTCGACGACTCGGTCGAGCGCGCGACGCGCCTTCGTCTGCACGCGCGATTGGAGGTCCGCATAGCGCGCGGCTTGACCGCCGGTGCTGCTGACCAGCGCCGCCGCGCCGAGGATCAGCCCGAGCATCAACCCGGTGACCGCCACTTCGAGCAGCGTGAAACCCGCGCGCGCGCTTCGGATCGAGGGCGTCTTCACGGCAGGTTCGCGATCATCGTCTTGAGCTCGTAGACGCCGATGCCGCGCGTGCCGCGCCACCGGACGCGCACGACCACTGGGATCAGCGTGTAATTCGCCGCGTGATTCGCGTTGTCGATCGCGCCGTCGAGGTCGAGGTCGCGCGGAGTGCCGAAGCGCGCGTCGACCAGGTCCTCGCGCAGCGCACCCGGCGCGCCGGCTTGCACCGGGAAGAGGATCTCGCCCGGCAAGCCGTCGGGGTCGTTCGCCGCTGCGTTGAGCCCCGCGATCGCGAAGTCCTTGCCCGGCGCGGTTCCGACGCCGCCCGGATCGTCGGCGGGCGTGCCGTTGTAGAGGCCGAAGATCTGCACGAAGCCCGCCGATTGGATCGTCTTCAGCATCTCGGCGGCGCCGTTCGCCGCCATCGACTCCTCGCGCGCCGACGTCGCCGACGACGTCGCGATCATCAGGACCTGCGCGAAGCCCAAGAGTCCGATCACCATCAAGGTCATCGCGAACATCAGCTCGAGCAGCGTCAGACCCGCGCTGCGCGCGCGCCGACGCGAGGCCCCCGGCCTGGCGAAGTTGCGTGTGATCATCGTGACTGGACCCCCTGGTGAGCGTTCGCGAACGCCCATGGTTCGGATCCCCGACGATCGTTTCTGGACTGAAACCGCGTCCCTCGCGCGAACTGGAGTTCGAGTTCCGTTCCGCGACGGCGCGGGCCTGTCGCTCCGCGCGGGGTGCCGCGTGCGAGTGCCGCGTGCGCGTGCCGCGGCCGTGCGCTCGGCGGGCCGTGCTCAGCGCGGCGGTTCGATCGGCGCTGCGGCCGGCCGAACCAGCGTGCGGGTGACTACCCCGGAAAAAGCTGCCAGCAAGATCGCCGCCGCGACGATCGCTCCGAGGTGGGTCCAGCGCGGCAAGAGCCCCATCCCGACGATCAGCGTCGTCGCCGCCGCTGGCGGATGGACGATCGACGTCTGCTCGAGCACGAACAGCGTCGCCGCCAGCGCGGTCGCGCCGGAAGCGACGAACCGCCAATCGTCGAGGTCGGCGAGCGTGCCGCGCACCTCGAAGCCGACACACGCCCACAGCGCGACCCAACCGATCGCCGCGCCGATCGCGTGGCCGAGGATCACGTTGCGCGGCGCCGCCGGCGGTGCTCCGGGGTGGCGGAACACGACCCACGCGCTCGCTCCGATCGCCGGAAACAGCATCGGCGCGTGCAAGGCGAGCGAGAGCAGGCCGAGCAGCAACATCGCGGCCCCGCCGGCGAGCGCGAGGAAGATCGGACTGCGCACGCGACCGCTCGCTGCGCCGGGGTGGCCCGTGTGCATCCAGGTGAGTCTGCGCGACCTCGTTCGGGAGCGCCAGGCCCTCGCTCGGTTCGACGATCATGGAAATCCCGAGACTCGGTTGGCGCGCGGGCTCGCACGCACCGCGTAGACTCGGACGCGGAGGTCTCCATGTCCGCAGCTCTCTCGACGACGTCCGACGTGTATCCGTGTCTCTACTACGACGACGCACCCGCGGCGCTCGCGTGGCTGAGCCGCGGCTTCGGCTTCACGGTGCGGATGCTGGTGCCCGGACCGTTGGGCAAGATCGCGCACTCCGAGCTCGAGCTCGGCAACGCGGTGGTGATGCTCTCCTCGTCGAAGCCCGAGCGCGGCTCGCGCAGCCCGCGTGAGCTCGCCGGCGTGCACTCGGCGCTCTGTCTGTTCGTCGAAGATCCCGACGCGCACTGCGCTCGCGCGCGCGCCCACGGCGCCAAGATCCTGCAGGAACCGAAGGACGAGGACTACGGCGCTCGCGGCTACCTGACCGAGGACGTCGAAGGCCATCAGTGGTACTTCGGCAACTACCGTCCGGGTTCGCACTGGGGTTGAGCGCGGCGGGCGCGTGCTCGCCGTCGAAGCGATCGTGATCGAGAGGACTTCCCGCATGTCCGAGCCTCGCAGCCGTCGATTCCTGCGCCGTTGCGCCGGTCTTTCCCTCTGCGCCTTCGTCGGCACCGGCGTGTCGACGACCCAGAGCGCGGGCAGTGGCCCGTTCGGCCGCGTCGCGCCGCGCACCTCGCCGTTCGGCCTCTCCGACGACTTCGAAGCCGCGCAGCTCTCGAGCGCGTGGCGTTTCGAGAACCCCGGCCTCGCGCAGTTCGCGCAGGGCGGCGGCGTGCTCACGATCACGCCGCTCGCGTCGGGACCGAGCGCGATCTGGTTCAACGACGCCGAAGGTCCGTTGCTCTACAAGCGCGTGACCGGCGACTTCACGGTCAGCGCCCGGGTGCATGCGCGCGACTCGCTCTTCCCGAGCGCACCGCCGCCGGCGCCGTATCGCCTCGGCGGTTTGCTCGCGCGCAATCCGAACTCGACCAGCCCCGACCTCGATTGGGTGCACGTCGCGCTCGGCGCGGGCGACGCGAGCGCGCCGGTGGCGGTCGAGGACAAGACCACCGTCGACTCGCAGAGCGACTACGTCTTCCAAGCGGTCGCGACGCCCGACGCCGAGCTCCGGATCCGCCGCCGCGGCGCGAGCTTCGAACTCGCGTGGCGCCCGCTCGGTGCGCCGGCGTGGAGCCCGCTGCGCACGCACGTCCGACCGGACTTGCCGGCGACGCTCGACGTTGGATTGATGGCATACTCGGCGTCGACGCCGGCGCGGCTCGTGGTGACGGTCGACGAAATCGTTTTCTCCCCCTGAAACGACTCTGCCCCTCACCGCTGTGCCAAAAAGCGCGCGAAGTGCGCCACCGCGGCGGGTTCGTGCGGTCTGTGCGGGTTGGACTCCAAAGGAGGATCGACTCGCCATGGCCTTCCAACCCCGTTTCTGC
>JADLBP010000362.1 GCA_020847695.1 Planctomycetota bacterium | reverse complement strand
GTAGCGACCGCCGCGACATGCGTCGGCTCGCACTGGCGACCGCGCGGACGTCGGGCTAGCTTCGCGCCTCCCTCACCTTCGACGCGGGCAGGCCCGCGTCCACCCAACGCCTCGGAGAGCCCGTCGTGACCCAGGACATCTACCCGGTCAAGCAGCACGTCAAGGACCGCGCTCACATCCACTCGATGCAGCAGTACGAGCGCATGTACCGCCAGTCGCTCGAGGATCCCTCGCGCTTCTGGGCCGAACAAGCGAAGACGCTCGACTGGTTCCATCCGTGGACGACGGTCTTCGACGCCGACTACGAGGAAGTCGACTTCGCGTGGTTCTCCGGCGGCCGATTGAACGCCTGCTACAACTGCGTCGATCGCCACCTCGAGAAGCGCGGCGAGCAGACGGCGATCATCTGGGCGGCCGACGAGCCGGGCGTGTATCGCCACATCTCGTATCGCGAGCTCAAGCACAACGTCTGCCGGCTCGCGAACGTGCTGCTCGCCCACGGCGTGAAGAAAGGCGATCGCGTCTGCATCTACATGCCGATGATCCCCGAGACCGTGTACGCGATGCTCGCCTGCGCGCGCATCGGCGCGGTGCACTCGGTGGTGTTCGGCGGCTTCTCGGCGGAGTCGCTGCGCGATCGGATCGTCGACGCGCGCTGCAAGGTGTTGATCACCGCCAACGAAGGCGTGCGCGGCGGCCGCAAGATCCCGCTCAAGGCGATCGCGGACCGCGCGGTCGAGGGGATGAACATGGTCGAGACCGTGCTCGTCGCGCGTCGCACCGAGACCGCCGTGCCGATGCAGAGCGGCCGCGACCTCTGGCTCGACGAGGAGATGAAGAAGCAGCGCTCGACCAGCACCGTCGCTTGGATGGGCGCCGAGGATCCTCTCTTCGTGCTCTACACGTCGGGCTCGACCGGCAAGCCGAAAGGTCTGATGCACACGACCGGCGGCTACATGGTGTACGCCGCGTTCACGCACAAGGTCGTCTTCGACTACCACGACGGAGACGTCTACTGCTGCGCGGCGGACGTCGGTTGGGTCACCGGTCACAGCTACATCGTCTACGGGCCGCTCGCGAACGGCGCGACGACGGTGATGTTCGAATCGACTCCGGTGTATCCCGATCCCGGCCGCTATTGGCGGATGGTCGACGATCTCGGCATCAACATCTTCTACACCGCGCCGACCGCGCTGCGCGCGATCGCGCAAGCCGGCAACGAGCCCGTGAAGCGGTACTCGCGCAAGTCGCTGCGCTTGCTCGGCTCGGTCGGCGAGCCGATCAACCCGGAGATCTGGCGTTGGTACCACGACGTCGTCGGTGACGGACGCTGCGCGGTCGTCGACACGTGGTGGCAGACCGAGACCGGCGGGATCCTGATCACGCCGCTGCCCGGCGTGACGCCGACCAAGCCCGGCAGCGCGACGTTGCCGTTCTTCGGAGTGAAGCCCGTCGTCTTGAACCCGGAGAACGGCGCGTTGCTCGAGGGCAACGGCGTGTCCGGCGCGCTCTGCCTCGCTTCGCCGTGGCCGGGCCAAGCGCGCACGGTGTGGGGCGATCACCAACGCTTCAAGGAAACGTACTTCACGCAGTACAAGGGCTTCTACTTCACCGGCGACGGCTGCACGCGCGACGAAGACGGCTACTACTGGATCACCGGCCGGATCGACGACGTGTTGAACGTCAGCGGGCACCGGCTCGGCACCGCGGAGGTCGAGAGCGCGCTGGTCGCGCACGAAGCGGTCGCCGAAGCGGCGGTCGTCGGCTACCCCCACGACATCAAGGGCCAGGGCATCTACGCGTACGTCGTGTTGACGTCCGAGTTCGCGCACGCGAAGGCCGGCGAGCTCGAGGGCGCGCTGAAGGAGCAAGTGCGCCACAAGATCGGCGGCTTCGCGACGCCGGACGTGATCCACGTCGCGCCCGGCCTGCCGAAGACGCGCTCGGGCAAGATCATGCGCCGCATCCTGCGCAAGATCGCTTCGGGCGAGTACACGGGACTCGGCGACGTGACCACGCTCGCGGAACCCGAGGTCGTCGACAAGCTGATCGACCAGCATCGATCGCGCGCCGGCGCGTGATCGGCACCTCCGGGTGCGTCGGGACGCGCGTCCCGGCGCCGCGGGAGCGGGCCTCGCTCCCGCGGCGTCGTACCGAGAGTCACGCGCTCGCCAGAGTGGATCCATCGATCGAACCCCGTCGCTGCGACGCCTAGGTTGCTCACAACAACCCGAAGGAGTCGTCATGGGCCTGATCCTGATCGTCGTCGTCGCACTGCTTCTCATCAGCGCACTTCCCAGGTGGTCGCACAGCCGCAACTGGGGCTACGCGCCGAGCGGTGGACTGGGGCTCGTCCTGGTCGTGCTGTTGGTCCTGTTGCTCTTCACCAACGTCTTCCAACGGACCGCTCCGCTGTAACGACGTCCCACGAGGTCCCGGGGCGCATCTCGGGCGAGCCGTTCGATCGGCTGCAACACGCTTGTGGCGCCCGCGACTTCGCGGACGAGTCACGCTCAGCCGCCGAGCGTGACCTCTTGCTGCGAGTACCAGCTCAATGCAGCGTCGAATTCCTCGGTGCGCATCTCCGGCCAGAGCGTGTCGATGACGTAGAGGTCCGCGTAGGCGCACTGGATCGGCAGGAAACCGGAGAGCCTCCGACGCCCGCCCCAGCGGACGACGAGGTCGATGCGCGACACGCTTCGTGACGCGAGTCGCGCCAGCGGATCGACACGTCCGCCCGACCGCGAGAGTCCGTCCGTCACGGCGACACGGAGATCCCACTGCCACCCGTAGTTGACGAGCAAATTGACTCGCACGTCACCGCGACTGCGCTTGGTCGCGAGAGGCCGCAACGCGTCCGGGAACGACTCGGACTCCTGGTCTCCGATCACGAGCAGCGCGACGCCCGCCAAGAGCGCGCGCTCGGCGAACTCGACGCACGCGCTGCGAAACGCTTCCACCTGGCTCGGAGGGCGATGGACGTTCTCCTTGGTGTACCCGTAGATCGACATCTCGGCGATCCCGAGCTCGCGACATTGCTCGACGAGTCGAAGCCCGGGGAGGATTCCTGCGGCGTAACCGTCTTGCCGCGCCAATCCTCGCCTCCCCGCCCAACGGCGATTGCCGTCGGGAATCAGGCCGACGTGCCGCGGAATCCGCAGGCGCGTCCGCGCAACGGCGGAACCGCGGATCGCCTCGTCTCGCTGCATCGCGACCGTGTGCTTCATGGCGTCGTCCTGAGGTTCGGGCCGAGCACGACGAGCACGCGCGTGCGCCGCCTCCGGCGACCCTCGGTGCCCATCGTTCTCGATGAACCATCCCACCCGCCCCGCCGCGGGTCGGGAATCGACGCTTCTACCGATTCCGTCGCACGGACGCGGATTCGAGGGCGCCGCCTCGCTCCGAGAGAGCTCGTCGCGGTCCCGCCGCAACACGCTCGGCCGACTTCGAAGCGTCGACGGCCGCAGCGCAGACGCGCTCCGCGCACGCCTCGCGTCGAGCGGCCGATCCGACGGCGGGAGGCGTCCGCCCGCGCGAGGAGGGTTCGCGCGCCCGAACCCGAGAGACTGCGGCCGGCGAAGCGCGTAAGTCGTCGGCGCGCGCGAGTCCGTCGCTCGCGAGCCGCGGCGACGCGCCGCGCGCTACTGCGCGGTCCCGCTCAGGCGCACCTTGAACGGCTGCGTCTCGTTCGGCGCATCGTGGTCGAGCTCGAGATTCGCGCTGCGAGCTCCGGTCGCCGTCAGCGGCGAGAAGCGCACCAGGTACTGCACCCAATCGCCGGGCGCGAGCGCGGAGAGCCCGAGACAGCTCGAATTGACCTCGGCGCGCATGATGTTCGCGCACACGGGGTGGAAGACGAGGTCGATGTTGTCCATGCCGCCGCAGAGGTGGCAGTAGCTCATCAACGTGCCCTGTGAGCACGCGGTCGAACCGTTGCAGTTCGAGTAGCACTGGTCCAGCGGCGGGCAGTACGAGTGCGTGTGGCTCGAGCCGAAGTTGTGGCCGAGCTCGTGCGCGACGACGACGAAGTCCCACGTGAACGACGCGGCTTGGCCGGTCCACGCGCCCCAGTCGATGTTGCCCGCGATGTTGCCGCTGACGCCGAACCCGAAACTCGGGTTGCAGAGCACGCCGACGTACGCGATGCCGCCGCCGAGGCTCGCGCCGGAGATGAAGTGCGCGAGATCGGCGCTGACCGGCCACTGATTCGGCGCCCACGCCGCGACGAACTCGTCCAAGAGGTCGCCCGAGCTTCCGCCGGAGTCTTGCGACGTCCAACCGTCGTTCGCGGACGAATGCACGCCGAGGTACGCGATCGAGAGCGTCGTCTGCACGTCGGTGAAGTAGCGTTCGCTGACCGCCGCGATCAACGCGGTGACGTAGTCGGTGACGCCGCCGGTCGAGCCGAACTTCTGGTAGAGCTGGTAGTCGGTCTCGATCGCGAGGCGGCAGTCCGCGGCGTTCAACGCGAGCGTCGTCGAATCCGCGTGCGGCGCGCCGATCGCGGACGGGCTCTCGGGCGCGAAGCGCTCGCCGCAGAAGTCGCCGGGGCGATCGCCGAAACCGTACGGCACCTCGGCTTCGAGCGCGATGCGGCTGGTCGCCGGCGCGCCGTCGGTCGGCGGTCGGTCGGCGAAGAGGTGCACGATGCGCTGCGGCGTGTCGGGCAGCTCGAGGAAGCCGCGCGAGCTCGCGCCCGACAGCGCGAGGAAGACGCGCGAGCCCGGCACTTCGAGCGCGCTGCCGCTCCACAGCGTCAAGTCGCCGAGCACCGCGCGCGGTCCGCCGACGACTGGCTCGCCGTCGACCGCGAGCACCGCGTCGTCGGTGAACGGCGCCGGCAGACGATGCAGGTCGAGCGTGACCGCGCCGCGTCCGGGCACCGGGAAGTCGTGCAGCGTCGCGCGCGTCGTCGCGGCGAGTTCCGCGAGCCGAGCGGGGTCGAGCGCGAGCGGCAGGCCCGGCCCGCCGTCCGGCGTGAGCGCGAGCAACGGAGCGAGCGCGTCGGGCGCGAGCTCGAAACCCTCCGCGCCGGGAGGCGGCGGCAACGGAGCGAGCTCGATCTCGACCGTGAAGTCGTTCGGGTGGCTGCCGGTGAGACGCGGCGCCGCGAGCGCCATCGGCGAGCCGCCCGCGTTCGCGACGCGGACGCGCGTGCCGGCGTTCGGACCGGCGCCGACGGTCTGCGCGCCGAGCGCGACGAGCTCGTCGTACGCGAGCCCGTTCTCGATGCCGTTCGGCCCTTCGCTCGCGACCAACGCGGAAGCGCCGAGCGCGTCGTCGTCGGTGATCGTCAACTGGTGCTGCGTCGTCGCGCCGAGCACCGCGCCCGCGCTCGGCGCCGAGAGCGCGAGCGGCACGGTCTCGTCGACCTCGATCTGGCTGTCGTCGAGCACCTGCAGCGCGACGGTCTGGCTCGCGCCGTCGGTGCTGCCGATCGGGAAGGTCACGGTGTGCGCCGCGAAGCTCGCGTAGTCGCTGCCGGAGCTCGCCGAGCCGCCCGCGGCGTCGTCGACGCGCGCGGTGACGGCGACACCGAGGCTGACGCCGGGCGCGAGCGAGAGCTCGAGCGAGATCGAACGCGCGGTGCTGGACTCGTCGGGCGTCGCGCTCGACGCGGACGAGAACTGGATCGTCGCGACGTCGGCGTCGACCAACGTCGCGGTGAAACGCTTGGTGCCCTGGATCGCTCCGCCGCTCGCCGCGCCGAGCTCGAGCTTGACGGTCTCGTTGCCGCCTTCGACGGAGAGGTCGGCGAGCGCGACCAGCGAGACCGTTTGCGTGTCGCCGTCGATCGCGCCGATCGGGAACGTCACCGTCGCGTCCGCGAAGGCGTCGTAGTCGCTGCCGGAGGTCGCGGTGCCGCTGCCCGCGTCCGACACGACGACGGTCGCGGGCTGGGTGAGCGCGGCGAGCGACGTGTGCAGCTCGACGGTGACCGTGAGCGGCGCATCGCCCTCGCCGACGGTCGCGCCGGAGCTCGCGAACGAGAAGGTGACCTTGGGCGTGCTCTCGCCGGAGCCGCCGCCTCCGCACGCGGCGAGCGAAAGGAGCGCGGCGAGCGACAACGAACGGCGAGCGGCGTGTGCGTGCATCGAGAGGCCCCGTCGGACGGACGCAGCGCGCCGACGAGCTCCCGTGCTCCCCGCGTGCTCCGCCCGCCCCCGTTCTCGACCGGCGAGAGCGACGGTCTGGAGCCGCGATGCGCCTCGGCCGACGGCTCGGCCGGGAAAGTCCTTCGCGTCGCCGGGTCAGCCGCCGCCGGCGACGCGACGGGCGAGAACGCCGCGTGCCGCGCGGACGCCGGGAGCTCCCGCGCGCCGATCGACGGCTCCGCGAGCGCACGCCGCGGTCGCTCGACCTCTCGCGTGACCGCGGACGCTTCGCTCAGGCCGCTCGCGCCTCCGCTTGGCGGCCGAGGAACAGGTTCTCGCCTTTCTCGAACACGTCCTTGCCGCGCCCGACGATCCGCGTGTCGAGTTCGCCGATCGACTCGAGGTCCTTGTCGGGATACTCGAGCCGGTGGAGCACGTAGCGCAGACAGTTGATGCGCGCCCGCTTCTTGTCGTCGGATTTGATCACCGTCCACGGCGCGTCGGCGGTGTCGGTGTGGAAGAACATCTCTTCCTTGGCGCGCGTGTAGTCGTCCCACTTGTCGAGCGACGCGAGGTCGATCGGGCTGAGCTTCCACTGCTTCAACGGATCGAATTGGCGTTGCTCGAAGCGTTGGCGCTGTTCCTCGCGCGACACCGAGAACCAGAACTTGATCAGGTGGAAGCCGCTGTTGACCAGCATGCGCTCGAGCACCGGAGCCTGGCGCAGGAACTCGAGGTGCTCCTCGGGGCTGCAGAAGCCCATCACGCGCTCGACGCCGGCGCGGTTGTACCAGGAGCGGTCGAAGAACACGATCTCGCCGGCGCTCGGCAGGTGCTGCACGTAGCGTTGGAAGTACCACTGCCCGCGCTCTTGCTCGCTCGGTTTCTCGAGCGCGACGACCTTCGCCGAGCGCGGATTCAAGTGCTCCATGAAGCGCTTGATCGTCCCGCCCTTGCCCGCGGCGTCGCGGCCTTCGAACAGCAAGATCACCTTCTGACGCTCGCGCTTCACCCAGTTCTGCAGCTTCAACAGCTCGACCTGCAGCGGGATCTTCAACGCCTCGTACTGCTTGCGCGGCATGCGCTGCGGCAACGGAGCGAGCGGTTGGACGGACGACGGCTCTTGGTTGGTCGACATGGCTGGAATCGTTCTCGGGGGGCAGAGGGCGAAGCGCTCGACCGTGGTGGTCGGCGAGCGCGGCGACGAGCTCCTCGCTCGGCG
>JADLBP010000361.1 GCA_020847695.1 Planctomycetota bacterium | reverse complement strand
TCCCAGTGCACGCCGCCGAGGGCGGCGACCTTCGACTTCAGCTCCTGCCATTCGGCGTCGGTGATCGGAGACCGAACGGAGCCGCTGCTCGCGCGCTCGAACCGACCTCGTCGCTCGGGCTTGGGCCCGACCAAGTGCGCGAGCGCGCGCCACGTCTGGCCGCGCAGGTCGTTGTCGAGCGCGAGGTTGCCAAAGCGCGAGAGCTCGCCCTTCTCGACGACCAACCGAGGAAACACGCGGTCGACCGCGCCCACCGGATCGTCGCCGGGCACCAGCGGCGCGCTCTCGAGTTGGCACTTCGTCAACACGAGTTCGAGGTGCGGGCCGACGTCGGTGATCGGCCCCATGTGCCCTTCGCTCCACCACGCGCACAGGTAGGGCAGACCCTCCAGCAGGAGGATCGGGTAGTGTGGGTCGGGCTTCACCTCGCCGCGCGGCGGCGCGCTGGTCAAGCAGATCGAGACGAACGGCGGGCGAGTCTCGCCCTCCCGCGGCTCGTACGCGGCGCAACACGTGAGAAGCACGCCGCGCGCGTCGCCGTGGTCGAGGTTCGCAGCGATCGGCCGCGATTCGCCCGGGCGAAGTTCCAAAGTGAGCGCGACGTACTCGCGCAGCAACTCCGCGGCGCGACCTTCCCCCGCAGCGCGCAACACGTTGGCGGCGCGAACGCACGCGGCGGGATCGAAGAACTCGAGGGTCGAGCCCGGGACCGCATTCAGCGCCGCGAGCTCCGGCGAGAGCACGCGGGGCCCATCGATCGCGATGCGTTGCACGGAGCCGGGGAGCACGCGATGCGGACTCTCCCACCGCACGCCGGGCTCCAACGTCGGCAGCACGAGGCCGACCTGGAACTGGACGCGCTCGCCGGGCACGCGCTCGAGCTGCGCGACGTCGACGTGCGCGTGGAACTGGCCTTCCGAATCGGTGATCGCGGGCGTCAGCGTCGCGCTGCGCTCGGACAGGTCGGTCGCCGGGTCGAGCGCGTCACCCGGACGCCGGGCGAGCGCGACCGCGACCGGCACCGGCCACGTGAACGGCGATTCGCGTCCGTCGGCTGCGCGCGCGAGCACCAGGCCTCGCACGCTCACCCAGCGTCCGCGGTCGGGTTCGGTCGGCGTCGGCCGCGCGGTGTGGATCTCGGTCGCGAACCAACGCACGAACAGACCGTCGCGCAACGGCGCGAGCTCGTTCCAGCGCTCCGCGTCGCCGGGATGCGGGCTCACGTCCTCGAATCGTCTCGTGACGTTGCGCTCGAACCACGGTCTCGCCGCGCGCATCGCGTCGGCGAGCTCGCGCGGCACCGCGACCGCCTGTGTCTGCGCGTCGACGCGCTGGAACTCGAGCAGCCGCCGACACGCGGGTCTGCAATCGAGCTCGGTCGGCAAGGCGAGCTCAGCGGGCTCCGCGCTCCGGTCCTGCGCGCCGGGAACCAAGCTCGCGAAACCGACCACCCACGCCGCGAGCATCCTGCGCAGCCTACCCGTCGCTCACGCGCCGGTCACCGTTCACGGCCCGACGACGAACTGCACCGCGTTCGACAACCCGATGTTGTCCGGCGGCGCGAAGCCCGGATCGCGGCTCCAGAACTGGCCGTAGAGCGTGTCGCCGGGGAACACGAGCTCGCTCGCCATGTACGCCTGCGAGAAGTGGAACGAGAAGTGCCCCGAGCACCCCGCGCCGAGGCTCGAACTGCCCGAGTTCTGCACGGGCGTGCGCACGAGCGGTGGTTGCACGAGCAACGTGCCGCCGCCGAACGGCTGGCTCGCGCTCGCGCGGCCCCAGAAGAACATCCCGGACTTGTCGACGAGCACGCCGGTCGCGACCACGCGGAACGCGTCGTCGCCGGTCGCGCGCGGGAAGCCGGCGGTGGTGACGAAGCTCGCGCAGCCCGCGCTGCTCGTCTTCGCCGTGCCGTACGTCGTGACGACGCCGAGCGCTTGCGACGACGTCACGAACACGTCTCGCGTGTCGTTGATGTCTCCCGCGACCAGGTTCGACGCGTCGCTCGGGTACACGACCGTCTGCCCGTCGTCGGCAACGCGCGGGCGGAAGCACGGTGCGTTCGCGCGCACGCCAGCAGGCCCGCGGCTCGCGTGCCAATTCAAGCCGAGCACCCGGTCGCGCACGAAGACGTCGCGCTCGAAGCCGCCGAGCGCGGGCGCGACCAGGTTGCTCGCCATGCTCACGAACGTAACGTAACGGCCGTCGCGCGAGACGCCGCCATCGACGGTGACGCTGTTCGCCTCGACGCCGCCGGGCCCGACGCTGATCCGCTCGACGAGCCCGAACTGCCGGTCGTACAGGAACGCGTCGATGAAACCGTTGGTGTCGCCGGGAACCAGGTCGCTCGCGAAGCTGACGAACGAGACGAACCTGCCGTCGGTCGAGATCTGGGAGAGGCGCGAGATGCCGCTCGCCTGGCCCCCGAGCGACGACACGCTGACGCGCGCGGTCGTCCCGAGCACGAGGTCGCGCACGAACACGTCCTCGCACCCGTTGGTGTCGTTCGCTACGAGGTCGCTCGCCTCGCTGTCGAACACGACGAGCCGGCCATCGCCCGACAACCCGCCTCCCGTGCTCGCGCCGTTGCCCGCCGCACCGCCGATGGCCGTGCTCGCGAGCACCGTCGACTGCGCCACGAGATCGCGCACGAACACGTCCTGCAAGCCATTGCCGTCGCCGACGACCAGGTCGCTCGCCGCGCTGTCGAACGCGACGCGCGCGCCGTCGTTCGACAGCCCGAACGACCGCGAGTACGAGTTCGCCGTCGCGCCGAAGACGTTGGTGCTCGCACACACGGTGGTGCCGAGCACGCGATCGCGCACGAACACGTCCTCCCAACCGTTGGTGTCTCCTGCGATCAGGTTCGAGCCCGAGCTCGCGAACGCCGCGAAGCGACCATCCGACGAGAGCACCGGCCACGCGCTGCCGAGGTCGGCGGGCGAGCCGTCGTTCGCGACGCTGACCATCGTCACCGCGCCGGTTGCGCGCGCGTAGAGGTAGACCTGCGACCATGGCGTCGGCTGACTCGGCGTCAGGTTCGTCGAGCTCTGGAACAGCACCAGCGAGCCGTCGCCCGAGACGTCCGCCTGGCTGCACGTGTGCCAAGCGGGCCAACCCGCGGAGGTCACGTTGGCACGCAACGTCACTTGGGCCGACACGGACGAAGCGAGCGTGGCGACGGCGACGGATGTGAGCGTGCGAACGAGCATCGGAGCCTCCCGCGGCGATGTTAGACGTCCCGCCGCAGGAGCGCGACGGCCCGCGGGCGTTGATCGCGCCGCGCCGTCGGCGTAGCGTCGCACCCGCCATGAGCGACACCCTCCGCGGCTACCTCGACGAACTCAACGCGACCTACGCACGGCTCCACACGGCGAAGGAGGACCTGTTCTGGACGACCAAGATGGGGCTCGCCGACGACGCCGATCGCGCGCAGGCCGAGTTCGACGAGCGCGAGATCGAGCTCCAGCGCTTCCTCAAGGACCCCGAACGGCTGGTGCGGACGCGCGCGATGCTCGCGGAAGCACAGAGGCCGTCGAGCGGCGCGACCGAGGCCGAGCGCACCTCGCTCGCCGGTTGGCTGCTGACGTTCCAGTCGCACGTGCTCGAGAGCCCGGAGGCGCGCGCGCTGTTCGAGGAGCTCGTCCAAGACGAAGGCCGACTCCAACGCGCGCGCGGCGAGATGGAGCTCGGGTACCGCGACGCGTCGGGCGCGTTCGTGCGCGCGTCGAGCGTCAAGCTCTCCGCGATGCTGCGCAGCGAGCCCGATGAAGCGAAACGCAAGGCAGCGTGGGAAGGCCTCGCGGCGATCGAGCCGTACGTGCTCGACCGCGGCTTCCTCGACGTCGTCGAGAAGCGCAACCGCCTCGGGCGCGCGCTCGGCGGCGAGGACTTCTACGACGGCACGGTCCGGCGCGTCGAGCGGATGACCAAGCACGAGATCTTCGAGCTGCTCGACGAGCTCGAAGCCCGCACGCGCGAGCCGGCGCGGCGCTCGATCGAGGCGATCGAAGCCAAGCACGGCCGGCGCGCGCTCGAGCCCTGGAACTTCCTCTACACGACGCTTGGCGACACCACGAAGGCGGTCGATCCGTACTTCCCGTTCGCCGACGCGATCGGGACGTGGGGCCGCTCGTTCGCGGCGCTCGGGATCCGCTATCACGGCGCGACCTTGGTGCTCGACCTGGTCGATCGCCGCGGCAAGTACGAGAACGGCTTCATGCACGGCCCCGAGGTCGGTTGGCGCAGCCCGAAAGGCCGCATCCCGGCGCGCATCCACTTCACCGCGAACGCGATCCCGGGGATGGTCGGTTCGGGGCAGCGCGCGCTCGAGACGCTCTTCCACGAAGGCGGCCACGCGGCGCACTTCGCGAACATCGACATGCCCGCGCCGTGCTTCGGTCAAGAGTTCGCGCCGACGTCGGTCGCGTTCTCGGAGACGCAGAGCATGTTCTGCGACTCGCTGCTCGGCGACGCGGACTGGCGCACGCGCTACGCACGGACGCGCGACGGCCGACCGATGCCGCTCCAAGTGATCGAGCAGGCGCTCGAAGCGAGCCAACCGCTCGCGGCGTGGTCGGCGCGCGGCATGCTCGCGGTCTGCTACGGCGAGCGCGCGATCTACGAGATGGCGCCGAAGGAGCGGACGAAGGCGAACGTGCTCGCGGCGTTGCGCGACGTCGAGAAGCGTTTGCTCTTCCTCGAACGCGGCGCGCCGCGGCCGATCCTCGCGGTGCCGCACCTGCTCGCCGGCGAGTCGAGCGCGTACTACCACGGCTACGTGCTCGCCGAGATGGCGGTGCACCAGACGCGCGACTTCTTCACCGCGCGCGACGGGCATCTCGTCGACAACCCGAAGATCGGGCCCGATCTCGAGCGGCACTACTGGCACGACGGCAATCTGCGGACGTTCCGCGAGTTCGTGAAGAACCTGACCGGCCAAGCGCTCTCCGCGCGCCCGTTCGCCGACCACGCCAACCGCACGGTCGACGAAGCGCGCGCGCACGCCCGCGCCGAGGTCGCGAAAGAGCCGTCGCTCCCCCGCCACACCGGGCCGGTCGAGCTCGACGCGAAGGTCAAGGTGATCCACGGCCGCGAAACCGTCGCCGAGCTCGCGCCGGGCCGGTTCGACGCGTTCGCGCGCGACTTCGCGAGCTGGATCGACCGCCAGGCGCCGCACTGATCGCGCCGGCGGACGCGCGGAGGTACCCTCGGTCCTCGGGGAACCGAACGTATGCGCAAGCTCGTCGTCGTCGCCCTCGCTCTGACGGTCCTCCTCGTGTGGTGGTTCGCGCGAGGCTCGTCGCCGGAAGCGGCGCGGACGACCACGAAGGAACCCGCGCCAACCGACGAGGCGCCGACGCTCGCGGCTACGTCCGCCGAGAGTGCCGAACGCACGGCGCTCGCGAGCGAGACGCCGAAGCCGCCGCCGAGCGCGCGCGAGTCGAAGCCCAGCCCTCACCAGCGCTTGGTCGATCGCCGGATCCGCGGGCGGGTGATCGACGCTATCTCGCGCGCGCCGATCTCCGATGCGGTCGTCGCCGTGATCGACATGATCAACGGCAACCCGGACGACGAGACGAACCCGCGCGCCGACACCGTGCATGCCGAGGCGCGCACCGACCTCGACGGACGCTTCGAGCTGCCGTTCGCGACCAACGACTTGGACGTGCTGCGCGCGGACGCGGTGGATCACGGCCGTCGGATCGTGCGCCTCATGGGCCCGGCGGTCGCGAGCGGCGACGAGCTCGTGATCGCGCTCGAGCACGGCGCACGGCTCGACGTGGTCGTCACTGGCGCGAGCGCGTACCCGGGCCTCGAAGTGATCGCCGGCGTCGACTTCCGCGAACTCGTGGCGGTCGCATGGCCGACCAACGAGTGGCGCGCCGGTGCGCAGTTCTGGATCCAGACGCTGGATGTGGACGAGCGAGCGAGCTTCGTCGACCTGCCCGGCAACGCGAACTTCTGGCTGGCGCTGCGCCACGGCGAAACGATCCTCCAACGTCGCTCGACGCCGGTGCGGTTGACGATCGGCGAGACCAAGACGCTCGAATGGGCGCTCGGTGCCAGCGCACGGGTCCGCGTGCGAACGCTCGAGCGCGACGGTACTACGGCGACCGGCGTCGACATCGCGCTGATCTCATCGCGAGCCGCGCACGGATGGCAGTTCTTCGAACGCCGGCCGAGCGTCGCGGTCGAGCGCACGACCGATGCCGACGGAATCGCCGTGCTCGAAGCGGTCGCCGCCGGCGATTGGCTGCTCTTGCCGAGCGCCGCGCAAGACTCGGAGCATCCCGAGCTCGCGATCGCGCCGCTCGCCGTGCCACTGCACGTCGGCGAGGACGACCGCGAGCTCGCGATCGACGTGACGCTCGAGCGCGGACTCTACCTGCGCGGTCATGTCGTCGATCCAAGCGACTCGCCGCTCCCCGGCATGCAACTCAGCGTGCGCAGCGACGACCGCCAGATCTACGTCGGCAGGCGCGCGGACGCAGACGGATCGTTCGAATTCGGACCGTGTCCGTCGGGCACGTACACGCTCTCCGCCGGCGACGGAGACGCATGGGCGGTCGGCGAGCCCGTTCGAGCACGCGCGCCCGCCGACGGGCTCGTGTTGCGCGTCGCGCCAGGCGGCTGGCTCACCGCGAGCTTCGTCGACGAGCGCGGCGAGCCGGTGCACGGAGCCGACGTGCTCTGGCTCGACGGCGGAGTCCTCGACTACGGCAGCGCATGGGGCACGAAGCTCGAGGACAGCGTGTTCGAGCACTCGGGCGTCGCGTTGCGCGCGTGGACGATCGTCGGCACGACAGCGGACGGCCGCATCGGCTGCGAGTCGGTCGTCGCCACGCCGGCGCGCGAGACGGCACCCGCGCGGATCGCGCTGCGGCCCGGAGCGCGTTGGACGTTGGTCGGCGGACCGCTCGGAGGCCGCTGCATTGCGTCGCAAGACGGACGCGTCGTCGCGATCGCTCGGCTCGCGGACACGGCGACGCGCTCACTCGTCGTGCCCGCCGGCACGGTGACGCTCACGTTGGTCGGCACCGGCGCAGCGAGCCCGCCGACGCTGGAGTTCGAAGCGGTCGCCGGCGAGTCGCGCGAAATCGATCTCTCGCTCGCCCGCTGATCCGCGGCGTGCGGGTCAGCGAACGGCGGCGCTCCGCGCGAGCGCGGCGAGGCGGCGGCGCGCGAGCTCCTGCAACGACGCGTTCGAAGCTCGCGTGGAGTCGTCGCCGTCGGCGGTGCTCGCCGCTTGCCATTCGGCGCGCGCGGCGTCGTGCTCCCCCGCCGCCCACAGCGCGTCGCCGTGGAACAGGCGGTTGACGGCGATCGGCGCGAGCTCGCACGCGCGCGCGAGCGACGGACGCGCGAGCTTCAAGTCGCCGAACGGGCGCGGCGCCTGGCTGCGAAAGCGCCCTTGCAAGCGCAGCGGCGCGCCGTGATCGAACGTCGGATCGGCGGCGACCGCCGCGTCGATCGCGGCGACCAGCTTCGGCCCGAGGCCCGCGAACAGCGAACGCGCCGGACCGTTCGCCCATGCGATCAGCGCGAGGTGCTGACCGCGCAGCAACGCCGCGGCGACGTCGTTCGGTCGCGCGCCCGCGGCGCGCTCGGCGGCGGCGAGCCCGGCGGTCGCTTGCGAGAGGATCTCGGTGCGCAAGGCGTCGGCGATGCGCTCGTCGGCGCGCAGCACTTGCTCCAGCGTCGCGTCGGGCAACGCATCGAGCGCCGCGAGGCAACCCGACTGAAAACGCAGGTCGGCCGCTTGGAAGAGCGCCTTGGATGCGGCGAGCTCGAGCTCGACGTCGTCAGGACGCTGTTCGCTCGCGGCGAGCGCTTCGCCCGCGAGGCGATCGAGCTCGGCGAGATCGGGCGCGAGCTCCGTGCCCGCGGACTTGCGCCCATCGAGCCACTCGCCCGCGGGCGGCGCGGACAGCGCGCAGCCGGCGAGGCAGGCAAGCAGGAGCGTCGCGACCAGTCGGCACATGGCCTGTCACGATAGCGGGCGAACGACGCCGCGCGCGCGGACGAGTTCGACGCCGCTCCGAACTTCGGGCCGTAGCTCGACGAGCAGCACGGCTCGGCGGTACGGTTTCACGCCATGAAGGCTCGCAACCTCGTGGGAATCGTCGCCGTGCTCGCGCTCGCCGCTTGGTTTGGATGGCGAGGACTTCGATCGGCGCCGGTCGAGACGGCAAGCGAGCCCGCCACGCTCGCGCCGGCCGAGACGCTGCGCGCGCAAGTCGAGCTCGCCGAACCCACGGCTTCCGCCGAGCGCACGAACGAGCGCACGGTCGAGGCGGCGACGCGCTCGGAAGTGAAGGTCGAAGCCTCGAGCGAGCTCCAACCCGCCGACGCGCGCCTCTTGGTCACCGTCGTCGCCGCGGAGGACGGGCGCGCGCTCGCCGGGATCCGCGTCAGCCTGCGACCGGAACCCCACGGCCCCCACAGTTGGAAGCACCTCACGAGCTCCGTCGGCGACGAGAAGCACCCGCCGCTCTCCGACGCGCAGGGCGTCGCGACGTTGCACGTGCGCGCCGACGTCGCGTTCACGTTGATCGCCGAGCGTTTGACCGAGCCGCTCGCCAAGGTCGAGGTGCAGGTCGAGGCGCTCGCGAAGGACGAGCTGCGCGACCTGAGGGTCGAGCTCGCGACCGCCGCCGATGTCCTCTACTACGGTCGCGCGCTCGACGCGGACACGCGCGCGCCGATCGCGGGCGCCGTCGTGACGTCGCGCACCGGCGGGACGCCGGCGAGCGACGCGCCGAGCGTCCACAGCGCGGCCGACGGGATCTTCGCGTGGCCCGCGCACTCGTCGGTGCCCTCGAACGTGCGCGTCGAGGCGCCTGGGTACGGGCCGCGCTTCGCGTTCCTCGACGCGCGCTACACGACGGCGGAGCACGCGCTCGACGTCGAGCTCACCCGCGGCGCTGCGATGGTCGTGCGTCTGGTCGGCGAGCGTCCGCCGGCCGTCGCCTTGCGCGTGCGCGTCACCGCCGAGCGCTACGAACTGCTCCAGCTCGATCCCTCACCCGACGTGCGAGTCTTCCATGTCGAAGGCGGCGAGGAGAATTGGGAGGCCGATATCGACGCCGACGGGCGTGCGATGTTCGAGCTCCTGCCGTCGCGGATCGCGCTCGCGATCACGGTGCGAGCGGAAAAGCGCGAGCTCGCGCGCCACGGCAAGAGGGTGCGACTCGAGCCGGGCGAGACGCGCGAGCTCGACGTCGACCTCGGCGCCGCGGGGACGATCGTCGGTACGCTGCGCGATCAGCACGGCGCGCCGATCGCGGGCCGCGAAGTCACGCTGACCGAATCGGACGCGCCCGACAGTCGGCGGCGATCGAGCCGAACCTCGCCGACCGACGACAGCGGTGGATTCGTGTTCACGGAGGTCCCGCTCGGGAGTTGGCGCGTCGGCGTCGCGTCGAGCGCTGGACCGGAGACCGGCGACGACCCGAACGGCGTGTACGGCCGCGCGCAGGAAGCGACGCTGACCGCCGCGACACCGCGCGCCGTCGTCGAGCTCGTCGTCGCGCGCGGCGTGACGATCGAAGGGCTCGTCGTCGATGCCGCGGGAGCGCCGGTCGCGGGCATGCACGTGCTCGCGCTCGATGCGGAGCCGAGCGAGCAGCTCGGCCAAGACGTCCTGCGCCGCACCGAGACCCGCGCGGACGGCACGTTCTCGTTGTCGCGCGTCTCCACCGGCGAGTGGCGGGTCTGGGCGGACGCGAGCGCCGGCTTCGCGGCCTGCGAGCCGGTGATCGCGAAGGGCGGCGACACCGGCGTGCGGCTGGTGGTGACCCCCGGCGTGAGCATCGAAGTGACCGTGCTCGACGAGACCGGCGCGCGCGTCGAGCACGGGTCGCTCGCGATCTCCGAGAACGGGCTCGAGCACGGCTCCGTCTGGGTCAGCGGCTTCGACGCGGGCACGCGCACCGTCGACGGCTTGCGCGCGGGCAGTTGGGACCTGACCGCGACCACGCAGGACGGGCGGATCGGCTGCGCGCGCGTCGGACTGGTCGCGCCGGCGCCCGGCGGCGATCCGCAGCGCTTCACGATCACGGTGCGGCCCGGCGGGACGCTCGAGCTCTGGGTCGCGACCGCGCCGACGAGCTTCAGCGTCCGCCACGGCGAGGTGCGCGTCGCGTTCGACGGTGTGATCCCCGGAACCGCCGCGCGCGTCGTCGTCCCCGCGGGCGTCTCGACGATCGAGTGGCCCTCGCCTGCGACCGGCGCGACGCGCACGAAGGACGTGCGGATCGAAGCCGGCGAGAAGCTCGAGCTGCGCCTCGACGAGGACTGAGCCCCGGCGCGCGCGCACGGCTGCGCGCACCGCTGCGCTCGGGCGGGCCGGGCAAGTCGGCCGCCGGCGCGTTACGCTGGCGCCGGAGGTCCCCCGCGTTGCAGAAGCTCGCCGTCGTCGTGGTCGTCGCCGTGCTCGCGCTCGGCGGCTTGGTCGCGTGG